>DVJP01000050.1 GCA_018716725.1 Candidatus Merdivicinus excrementipullorum
CGCCGTCATTTTGCTTGCAAAATGACGGGTTAGAATTTTCCAAGCTTTTATTCACAGCTCATTTGCGTCAGCAAACAACACCTCTTTGTGCAATTTGCCAGACCATACTCTCTTTTTCGACAGGCTGAAACTCTATGAGGATCCTTTCCCCATAGAGTTTTCTTTTATCCCCGGCTGAACAGGGCGTTGATTTCAGCAAAATAATCCGCGTCCAGCTCCTCCAGGTTGTTTTCGCCGATGCGGAACCGCCAGTGGTTGGCGTCGGAACCCGGGACGTTCATCCGGGTGTCGGAGCCGAAGCCGCACATATCCTGGATGGAAATAATGGCCGTGTCCGCCGCCGAACGCCAGACTGCCTCGATAATGGCCCGGCAGGAGGGGCTTTTGTATCCGCCTTGGCTCCAATCGCCGCCGGAGAACCCGCAGTACCGCAGAGCGAAGGCCCGTTCTTCGGGAGTTGCCTCCCATAGCCATCCCAGCAGGGTGTTATTGTCGTGGGTCCCCACATAGGCTACGCATTTGTGGGGGTAGTTGTGGGGAAGATGGGAACTGTCCGCCCCCGGCTCAAAGCCGAACTGAACCACCCGCATCCCCGGCAGGCCGGATTTTTCCAGGAGTTCTACAACGTCCTCCCCAAAAACGCCCAAATCCTCGGCGATAATTTTCGGCGGTTCCGGGAAGGCCTTTTTGACAGCATCAAAGAACGCCATGCCCGGCCCTTTCATCCAGCCGCCCTCCTTGGCGGTTTTGGCGGTTACCGGCACGGCCCAGAAGGAGGCCAGCGCCCGGAAGTGGTCGATGCGGACGATGTGGTAAAAATCCATGGCCGCCTTCAGCCGGGACATCCACCAGGCAAAGCCGTCCTCCGCCATTTTGCCCCAGTTGTAAAGGGGGTTGCCCCAGAGCTGGCCGTCCTCGGAAAAATAGTCCGGCGGCACTCCGGCCACCTTTTCCGGCTCGTAAGTATCCGGGTCCAGCAAAAACAGTTCCCGGTTGGCCCACACGTCGCTGGAATCACGGGAAACGTAAATGGGCATATCCCCGATGACTTCGATTTCCTTTTCTTCCGCGTAGGATTTGATTTCTGCCCACTGGCGGAAAAATTCGTACTGGACAAACTTCCAAAAGGCTGTTTCCGTCTCGTATTCCCGCCGGTGTTCCAGGGCCAGTTCATATTTCGCCAATTCCTCCGGCCATTCCCACCAGGGCTTGCCGTCCTGCTCCTTTTGGATGGCCATAAACAGGGCGAAGGGGGGGAGCCAGGCTTGATTTTCGGCAAATTCCCTGATTTTTTCCGCCTGCTTCCCGTTTAACCGGGAAAAGGCCAGCCGCAGAAGGTTAAGCCTGGACGCTTTGGCGAAGGCGTAATCCGCTGTGTAGGGGGAGCCGGGATATTCGGCTTCTTCTGCTTCCTGCTTTGTCAGCAGCCCTTCCTCCGCAAGGCCCCTGGGATCAATAAACAGGTAGTTCCCCGCGAAAGCGGAAACGCTGGCGTAAGGGGAGTTGTAAGCGTCCACCATGGTAAAGGGCAGGACCTGCCATTTGTGGAATTTCATGGCAGCCGCTTTGTCCAAAAAAGCCCGGGCTTCTTTCCCGAAAACGCCGACGCCATAAGGCGAAGGCAGGGAAGAAACGGGCAGAAGAATGCCTGCTGATCTCGTCATGCTGCAAATCTCTCCTTTAAAATGATAAGAATATTATAGCGTTTTGCTGCAAAAAAATCAAGGGCCCTCCGGAAAATTAAAATAAATTCCACAACATATCGCCTAATCCTCAAAATCGAACAGCTGGCTCGGCTTTACGTTCAAAGCGTCGCAGATGTCAAAGACAACCGGCAGGGAAACAGCCCCGTCCGCCGTTTCAATCCGGCTCATATGGGTCCGGCTGATGTTGACGGCCTCCGCCAGCTGGTTTTGGGAAAGCCCCCGTTTTTTGCGGAAATAGGAAATATTCAGCCCCAGCGCTTTCAGTTCTTTTTGATGCGCGTTCTTCATAAATCATCACCATTATAAGTGTACAGGGGATTTTATCAAAAAACGACAACGCTTTCCGTTACAAATATAACTTTATATGTTATAAAATCTGTGTTATCCTGAACACAGAGAAGGGAAAAGATCAGGAAAGCGCCTTTGCCGGAAAAAGAGAGAGAAAATAGGGTGCGCGGAAACCGAACTATTTTTGGGCAAGCCCTTCTCTTTTTGAAACAAGTATGGTATAATAGCAGTCGCACGCTGAAATGAATCGAAAGAAAGGAATACCATATGATTACCGTTTCAAATTTGAGCCTGAGCTTTAACGGCCAGGCGCTGTTTAAGAATGTGGACTTAAAGTTCTTAGAAGGAAACTGCTACGGCGTCATCGGCGCCAACGGCGCGGGGAAGTCCACCTTTCTGCGCATCCTTTCCGGCGAATTGGAGCCGTCCAGCGGCGAAGTGGTCATGGACGCCAAAAACCGGATGTCTGTCTTAAAGCAGGACCACTTTGCATATGACGCATATACTGTGCTGGACGCCATTATCATGGGCAACCAGCGCCTTTATGACATTATGCAGCAGAAGGACGCCCTTTATGCCAAGGAGGATTTTTCCGAGGAGGACGGGATTTTAGCGTCGGAATTGGAGTACGAATTCTCCGAAATGGGGGGCTGGGAGGCCGAAACCGAGGCCGGGAAGCTTTTGCAGGGATTGGGTCTTTCCCTGGATTTATTAAGCGAATCCATGGCCAGCCTGCCGGTGAAGCAGAAGGTGAAGGTTTTGCTGGCCCAGGCGCTGTTTGGCCAGCCGGACATTATCCTCTTAGACGAGCCGACCAACCATCTGGACAACGACTCCATCACCTGGTTGGAGGATTTCCTTATGGATTATCCCGGCACAGTCATCGTGGTTTCCCACGACCGGCACTTTTTAAACAACGTCTGCACCCATATTGTGGATGTGGACTACAACCAGATTAAGATTTATGTGGGCAACTACGACTTCTGGTACGAATCCAGCCAATTGATGCAGCGGCTTATTAAGGAGCAGAACCGGAAGGTGGAGGAAAAAATCAAGGATTTGCAGGAATTCGTGGCCCGGTTCTCCGCCAACAAGTCCAAATCCCGCCAGGCGACTTCCCGCCGGAAGCTGCTGGAAAAGCTGGCGGTGGAGGAAATGCCCGCTTCTTCCCGGCGGTACCCCTTTGTGGCCTTTAACATGGACCGGGAGCCTGGCAAGGAAATTTTGGAAGTAAAAGACCTGACCAAAACCATCGACGGGGTCAAGGTGCTGGACCATGTGTCCTTCCGCTTAAACCGGGGGGACAAGGTGGGCTTTGTGGGGGAAAATGAAATCGCCGTCACCACCCTGTTCCAAATTTTAATGGAAGAGATGGAACCGGACGAGGGAAGCTTCAAATGGGGCGTCAGCACCAGCCGTTCCTATTTCCCCAAGGACAATTCCGCTTATTTTGACGGCTGCCGCCTGTCCATCTTGGACTGGATCCGGCAGTACGCGCCGCCGGAGGCTTTGGACAGCTTCCTCCGGGGGTTCTTAGGCAAGATGCTTTTTTCCGGGGACGATGTGCTGAAACCTGTGGAGGTGCTTTCCGGAGGCGAGAAGGTGCGGTGCATGCTGTCCCGGATGATGATGTTCGGCTCCAACGTCCTTTTGCTGGACCAGCCCACCAACCATCTGGATTTGGAATCCATTACGGCGGTGAACAACGGCCTGACGGCATTTAAGGGCATTGTCCTTTTCGCGTCCTATGACCACGAGTTTATCCAGACGGTGGCCAACCGGATTATGGAGTTTACGCCGGAGGGGCTTATTGACCGGGTGTGTACCTACGATGAATATCTGGAATGGAAAGCGGCCCGGTAACCGGGCGGAGAGACCCCGCTGGATTAGCCAGCATGCCTGCTTGATGGCGCGGCCGCACAGTCTCGCGCCAACCGCTGGACGGCGAAAATGTTCGCCGTATGGGGAGGTTTCATTTCTGTCGTTTTTACAAAACCAAACGAAAAACACCGGGACGTTCCGGTGTTTTTCTCATCATATAAAAACAGCAGCACGGCTTTTTACCGTACTGCTGTCAGCCACGCCTGTTATGGCTTAACTGCCTAAACGGGATTTTTATACAGGCTGCCCCCCGCTTTTTTGTGCGGGGGTTTTCCTATTTTCTTTGATAATCCGGCACAGCCTCTTTGAGGAGGGAAAAAATTTCCTCCCGGTTTCCGGCCTGCGCCGCGTCTTGGAACCGGCGCAGCAGGTTTTCCAGCTCTTCCGGCCGGAACGGGTCGGTTTTGACCCGCAGGATTTTCCCCATCCGGACAGCTGTTTGTTTCTCTTCCGGGGTAAGCAGCCTTTCTTCCAGCCTTTCGCCGGGGCGGAGGCCGGTGAAGCGAATGGGGACGTCCGTCCTTCCCGATTCCCGGACGAGCTTTTCCGCCAAAGCCAGAATAGAAACCGGCTCTCCCATATCCAGCACAAACAGGCCGCCGTTTTCCCCAAGCCGGGCCGCTTCCAAAACCAGCCCCGCCGCTTCCGGAATGCTCATAAAATAACGGGTCATGCGAGGGTCCGTGACTGTTACAGGGCCGCCTTCCGCAATCTGCCGCCGGAACAGGGGGAGCACAGACCCGGCGGAATCCACAACATTGCCGAACCGAACCGCCGCCTTAATGGTCCTGCCGGGGAGGAGCATCCGTTCCGTCACCCGTTTGGAGGCCCCCATGACGCTTTGCGGCTCCACCGCCTTGTCTGTGGAAATCAGCACCAGTCGTTCTACATCGGCCTGTTCCGCTGCTTGGATCACATTCCAGGTACCCAGAATATTATTCTTCACCGCTTCTTCGGGAAACCGCTCCATAAAGGGGACATGCTTGTGGGCTGCCGCATGGAGGATGATGTCCGGCCGGAAGGAAGAAACAAGCTGCTCTATCCGGCCCCTGTCCCGGATAGAGGCGATGACAGCCTGGAACGGGACGTCCGGCCCGTATCGCTCCCACAGCTCCTGTTGTACGGCAAAAAGGCCGTTTTCGCTGACGTCTGCGGCGGCCAAGGCGGCTGGTTTTTGGGCGGCGGCCTGGCGGCAAAGTTCGGAGCCGATGGATCCTCCGCCGCCGGTAATGAGTACCCGTTTTCCTTGCAGGAATGGCTGCATAATACCCCTCTTTTACACATGGTCTGGTGTTATTGTAGCATATCCAGCGAGAAATTACAACAAAAAAGATGCCGCACAGGAGACCTGTGCGGCTAAATCAATGGAAAAGATCAGGGAAAAGGATAGGAGATTTGCCTACTATATCGTAACACAAGGGAATCAAAAATTTTGTCGGATATAGTCCCCGGCAAAAAAATTTTTCAGATTCTGTACTCGTCCCGAATCTGCCGGAGAACCCGCCCCGCTTCCAGGACGTCCCGGTCAAAATTTTCCGTGCGGCCTTCTACGCTGACGCCGCCCCGGTATCCCGCCTGCCGGAGCATGGAGAAGAGAAGGGAATGCTCCTTGAAAGTTCCCTCCCGGGGGAAGCCCCGGTCCATTAGGTTTGCCGTGTGGATATGGCGCAGCATGGGGGAAGCCGATAAAATATCCAGCGGGTCCTCCCGGTTGCGCTGAAGGTGGTAAAAGTCCGCCAGCAGGCCGATGCGGGGACGGTTTGCGTCTGTGGCCAGGCGATAGCCCTCCATAAGGGTGTTCAGCGCGTTGCATTCCGCCCAGCAGAGAGGCTCAATGGCGATTTCAAGGCCGTGCGGGGCGCAGTAGCTGTTTGCCAGCCGCAGAAAGCCCACCAGCTGAACCCAGGCGATTTCCCGGGAAAATCCCACCGGGATGCGCCGGGCGGCGCCGCTGCCGAATACGACGGTTTTGGCCCCCAGCTCTTTGGCGGCCGGGAATGCCGTTTCCAGGTATTCCCGCACCTTGCCCAAATCCGCTTCCGGCCCCACCACCGGCAGGCTGCCCGGCAAAAGGCAGTTCATGGCCCGGCAGGGCAGCCCCGATTCCTCCAGGAACCGAGCGGCCTCCCTGCGTTCCCCAGGGGTCAGGGCCGCGGCGGCTTGAAAATTCAGCTCCACATAATCAAACCCGGCCTCTTTGATTTTGCAGATTTTCTTCCGCGCGGCTTCGCTGACGGGGATATCGGTGCAGCACCCTAACTCTATCATGAATCTCCCTCCTGTATGGTTTGGATGGCCTTATTCTACCACAGGGAAAAGATGTTTTCAAGAGATTTCGCCTTTGTTTTTTGAAAATATTGTGCAGGATTGATAGCAGCATACAAAAAATACCCCCGGAAAACCGGGGGCAGTAAAGCGTAAAAATTATTCTCCGTACACTTCGGCGATGTAGCGGCGGAGGTTTGCAAGGCCGATGGAGATACCCTGGATGCAGTCCTCCATGCCCTCAAATTCCACGCCGATGTAGCCGTCGTAACCGGCGTTTTTCAGCACCTTCAGGCACTGCTTCACCGGCACAGCGCCGTGGCCGATGATGGTGCCCCGGAGGTAGTTGCCGGAACGGGAGGAGAAGAAGCCTTCGCCGGGGTCCGGCTCATTGCCGCTTTTGACAATGAAGTCCTTGGCGTGGGCGTAGAAAGCGTAGGGGGCCGCCTTGCCGTAAGCCTTGGCCGGGTCCTCGTCCGCGCAGAGGAAGTTGCCCATGTCGCAGAGCCAGCCGAAATTGGGATGATTCACGGTGTTGATGAGGGTTTCCACCCGGTCGGCATCCTGGAGGAAAAAGCCGTGGTTTTCCACCATGGTGCGGATGCCCTTGGAAGCGGCGTATTCCGTCACTTCCCGGATGCCGGCGGCAATGCCGTCCACCATGTTCTTGAGCCCCTGGGATTTGGAGGGGCCGGACCAGGTGGCGTCATGACGCATGCTGGCGGTGCCCAAAATGGCGGCAATGTCCACCTTCTTTTTCAGCCGTTCCACTTCCTCGGCAACGCTGGTCTTTAAGAAATCCGCGCCGATGGTGTAGTTGGAAACAGGCAGGCCCACCCGGTCGCACTCGGCCTTGATCTGCCGGGCGAATTCCTCCTCGCTGACGCCTTCCGGAGGCTGGAGGTCGGTAAACTCGATGGCGTCAAAGCCCAGTTCCTTGGCCTTTTCGATGCAGGTAAACTGGGTCAAAAGCCCTTTCCCCATGTACTGGGAAAAGCTGTAAGAGCTGACAGCAATTTTCATAGAGCTGCTCCTTTACTGGTTGATGATAACTTCGTGGCCGGTGCGGGCGGACTCATAAATAGCGTCCAGGATCTCCATCAGGGTTACGCCGTCCTCCGCAGGGGATTTGCACTCAGTGCCGTTCATAACGCAGTCCACATAATGGTCGATTTCGTTTTCAAAGAGGCCGTCAAAGCTCAAAGCGGTGGGGGTGCAGAGGTTCACGTCCGCCATGTAGCCGTTGATGTCGGTGTACATTTCCAGTTCGGGGTCCAGCTTCGCGCCGGCCTTGGTGCCGAAGAACTCGATCTTGCCCTCGTCCTTTTTGATGTTCAGAGAGAAGGAAGCCTCAATGGAAACCACAGAGCCGTTGTCGTAGCGGATCATGGCGGTGGCCAGGTCTTCAACGTTGAAAATATCCTTGTCAGCGCCCTTGGAGGAAGAAGCCACATAGCCCTTCTTGTCCTTCAGCTCCCGGCGGTCGCCCAGCTTATGGAAGGTGGCGCCGTAAACGGAAACGGGTTTGGGGTTGCCCAGCAGGTAACGGGTCAGGTCGGTAACATGGACGCCCAGGTCGATGAGAGGACCGCCTGCGGAGAAGTTCTTGTCGCCGAACCAGCCTCCGGGGGAGCCGTTGCGGCGCAGGTAAGTGGCCTTGGCGTAGTAGATGTCGCCGAAGAAGCCGTTGTCGATATAGTCCTTCATAATGGCGCAGTCGTTGCCGTAGCGGCGGACAAAGCCGATCATCAAAAGCTTTCCGGCCTCTTTTGCGGCGGCCAGCATCTCCTTCGCCTCTTTGGCGGAGGTAGCCATGGGCTTTTCGCACAGGACGTTTTTGCCGGCCTTCAAAGCGGCGATGGTGCAGGGGGCGTGAGCGGAGTTCCAGGTGCAGACGCTGACGGCGTCGATTTCCGGCAGCTCTTTGAGCATGGTTTCTTCGTCGGTATAAAGGCGGGTGACGCCGTATTTTTTGCCCATTTCGTTTAAGCGCTCTTCCCGGATGTCGCAGAATGCGTACAGGTCAACGTTAGGGTTATTGAGATAGCCGTGAATGTGGCTTTCGGCAATATTGCCAACGCCGACCACTGCCACTTTAATTTTTTCTGCCATGATAAAAGTCCTTCTTTCCTGTTTTATGCATTGATTAGCGGATGTGGGCGTTTAAGAAGTCCACCGCTTTGCGGATATCTCCTTCCGGATTGTCGCCGACTTCCCGCTCGATGGTCAAAAAGCCGTGGTAGCCGATTTCGTCCAGGGCTTTCAGATAAGCGGGGAAGGGCACGTCGCCGTCGCCCAGGGGCAGCTCAATAAAGGAGGGGCTGGCCAGCATTTCATCCTCAGCCAGGCCGTACACTGCTTCCGGATCCCGGTAATAATTGCGGCGGCCGTCCTTGGCGTGGGTGTGGACAATGTAATCCTTCAGAGTGTAAACAGCCTGTACCGGGTCGTCGCCGGTGACCATAACAAAGTTTGCAGGGTCCAGGTTGACGGCCACGCCGGTGGAGTGGAGGCTGTCCAGGAAGCTTTTCAAGGTCACAGCGGTTTCCGGGCCGGTTTCGATGGCAAAATGGGCGTCCAGGGAATCGGCGTACCGGGCAAGCTGACCGCAGGCGTCCTGCATGATCTGGTAACGTTCATGGGCCGGGTCGCCGGGGACAACGCCGATGTGGGTGGTGACGATGTCGGTTTCCAGTTCCTTGGCCATGTCCAGGATCCGCTTGGACTGCTCGATGAGGCCGGGGTTCAGCTCTGCGTTGCCGAAGCCGTGGCCCAGGTCGCCGCAGAGGGCGGAAATGACCAATCCGTTGTCCTTAACCATCTTTAAGAAGTCTTTCCGCTTCTGGCCAACCAGGTTTTCCGGGGCCATGTTGCCGTGGGTAGCATAGACCTGAACGCCTTTTGCCCCCATAGCGGCGGCTTTTTTCAGAGCCGTTTCCGTGTCGGTGCGGAAGGATTCCAGCATAACGCCAATGGAAAAATTGTACATATCATCCATCTCCTTTGCAGGGTTTTGTTGACGTATTTTCATCTTTATTATATAATATTGGGTGAAAAAGTAAAGGGATGAAATTGCCGTAAATTAACACAATCTTGCTTTTTTGTCCCCAAAAGGAGGGAGCGGCGCTGATCCAGCAGTCGTCTTATGAAACCATGGCCTTTCCGGAGGAAGAATTTCCGGTGATATTCCATTACGACGTCCTGCGGAAGGACACGGAGTTTTTCATGCACTGGCAGGACAACCCGGAATTCCTTTATTTTACGGAAGGGGAAGGGGAGGTGGTGTCGGACACCCAGCGGGTCCGCTGCAAACCGGGGGACATCGCCTGTGTAAACCCCGCCCATCTCCATTCCGTGGAGCCGGTGACGCCGGAGTGCCGCTATTATTGCCTGATTGTGGAGCGGGAATATTTGGAAAGGCAGGGCCTGCCTGTTGGGGATATCCGCTTAAAGCTCAAAGTGTCGGACAGCATGCTCCGGGAGTATTTTGACCAGGTTGTGCGGGAAATGCTGGAGCGGGAGCCCTATTACAAAACAGCGGCCAAGGCCCGGATATTAGGGCTTGTTTCCTGCCTTTGCCGCCATTACGCCGAAAACGGGGCCGTTTCCACCCCAGCCCAGAACCGGCGGCTTTCCATGGTCAAGACGGCCATCCGCTATATCCAGGAGCACCTTTCGGAGGGACTGGACATTGAGGCCATCAGCGCGGCGGCAGGGTTCAGCAAATATTATTTCTGCCGGGGATTTAAGGAGATCACTGGCCGGACAGTGATGGATTATGTGAATTTTGCCCGGTGCAGCCACGCTAGGCGCCTGCTGATAACAGGGCGATACAATGTGACGGAAGCGGCCCAGCGCAGCGGATTTGAAAATCTGTCCTATTTTACCCGGACCTATAAACGGTACATGGGGGCGCTGCCGTCCCGGGAGGACACGGCGGCGAATCGCCAACGATAATCTTATCGGGCCAGGCGACCCGGCCCCTACAACCGGCGAGCCGCCGGCGGCAATTCGCCGCGGCCGTCCTACCACGCGCCAGGTTTATAAACGGCGGGATGAACCGCCGTTTTCGGTACGGGTTCCCCGAAACGATATTCACATATATTGTAGGGGCGGGCATTGCGCGCCCGCATATAACGCCAGGACATTCCGTGTGATACACGGGCGGGCATTGCCCGCCCCTACAAATCCGTTGCCTGTTCCGTTTTACCAAAACGATAGGAATAGAATCCCATCGAATCGGCGAGTCGTCGTGAATTTATTCACAACAAGAGCATGTCCAGCGGTTGGATAGGGGTTGAAGGCCGCGTCGCGTCGTCAAGCTAGCTTGACGACAAACAGCGGGGTTACCCCGCCTTTTTACCGGGCACAGCAGCGGATCATGCCGCAGAACATGTAATTTGCCATCTCCATGGCTTCCTTTTCAATTTCATCAAACATCTGAATGTCCGCCGCGAAATTCCCCTGCAAACGCAGGGCGGCTTCCTTTTCCGTCATATCCAGGTGGCTGTACATCATCTGTCTCCATTTGATCAAGGGATGATTGAGGGGATCAATCGAAAAATGAATCTTGATTTTCCAGAGGATGTAAAGGGGATGGAAGAACGCTGGGTGATTGAATTATTTGGGGCAGAAGTAATCATTCAGGAATTAAAATACGGGAAATACGCCGATATTTCGGAAGTAAACCGATTCTTTACCGTGGAAAAATGGCGGAATATTGTCCTAAAGTATTTGAACGCTTGCGGGATTCGGTAAAGCCAGGCAGATTCTTTTCGGTATGAAGGTTACAACTATTTATATCAGCGTATGACAAAACAAATCCGCACCCACGAAATGTGTGTGCGGATTTGCTGATTTATTCAGATTCAGGGGTTTACTCTTCTTCCGGCGTTTCCCGCAGGCCCATCATATCCTCAACCGGCAGGGAGAATAAAAGCCCCCGGCATTCGGTGGTAAGGCCGGCCACCTTATTGATAGCCCGCATAATCTGCATTTTCTTTTCCCGGGGCGTTAAAATGGCCACAATCTCTTTTTCCGGCTGCAAGGTAAACCCAACCAGGTTTTCCACATCCTCCAATCCGACCCGGCGGCCGTGCAGAGCCGTACCGCCCCGCGCTCCCTGCGCCCGGGCAGCGTCCATGACAATATCCAGGCTGTCCCGGTTGACTACAACCAGGATCAAATCATACTTTGTAACAGCCTCCACAGTCTTTTCCTCCTCTACTTTGGTTTCCGCCCCCTTGCAGAGTACCTGGGGGATTTGCCCGCTGACCGCTGAAAGGGTCAGGCTGAAGATAATGCCCCGGCCCGGGCTGGACAGATGGAACCGTTCGTCTACCAATTTCATCAGCTCCCGCACCCGGGAAGCGGGCGTCAGGGTAAAAACCACGTCCTTTTCGGTCTCCGACAGCCCGAAATAATCGAGAATCTGGGAATTGGCTGTGCCAAGCCCCATGCAGAGATAATCAAAATGCAGCCCGTTGGACCGGTAAATATCCACGGCGGCGCTTCCTTTGCCCCGGTCCACAATGGTTACCAGCAGCTTGATCTTATCATCCTTGAGCATCTGCGGCAGCCTCCTCTGTGTAATCAATAATATCGTCGGTGAGCATCCGTTCTTCTTCCTCGGTGACGTCCTTGGTCCGGGCCAGCTTGCGCTGGTAGAACAGGCCCAGGATCTGAATGGTAATCAAAGGGGTCATGGCTACCATGGCCACTACGCCGAAAGCGTCCATGAGCATGTCGCCCCCCAGCATTTGGCAGGCCCCCATGGCAAAGGGAAGCAGGAAGGTGGCCGTCATGGGGCCGGAGGCCACGCCGCCGGAGTCAAAGGCAATGGCGGTAAAAATCTTAGGCACCCGGAAGGTCAGGGCCAGGGCCAGCAGGTAGCCCGGCACTAGGAACCAGTAAATGGGGATGTGCAGCCAGACCCGCATCATGGCAATGCCGATGGAAACGGCAACGCCAATGGACAAAGACAGCCCGATGGCCTTCTGCGGAATGGCGCCGCTGGTGACCTCCTCCACCTGCCGGTTCAAAACATGGACAGCCGGTTCGGCGGCCACAATGAAGTAACCCACAACCATCCCCAAAGGGATCAGCAGCCAGCTGGGGGCGTTTTCCGCCATGGTCTGCCCCAGGAAATATCCAACCGGCATAAAGCCCACATTGGCGCCGGTGAGAAAGAGGACCAGACCGATAAAGGTGTACCCGATCCCCACGCCGATTTTAATTAAGGAACGGCGGGCCAGCCGCAGGGCGATAAACTGGAAGACCAGGAAAAACAGGACAATGGGCAGCAGGCCAAAGAACACCTCGGACAGATATTCCGGCAGGCCGTGCAAAAATTCCCGGCCCGCATCCTGGGAAGTTTCCACTACGGGGATCTGGAAGGGGGTGTAAGCCACCTCGGTGGAATTATAAAGCAGCCCCAGGATCATAACTGCCAGGATAGGCCCTACGCTGCAAATTGCCACCACGCCGAAATTGTCGTCGTCGTTGCCTTTAATACTGGCAAGGCCCGCCCCCAAGGCCATAATAAAGGGGACGGTGATGGGGCCGGTGGTGACGCCGCCTGAATCGAAGGCCACCGCCAGGAATTCATTGGGGACAAAGATGGAAAGCAGGAATACCAGTCCGTACAGCGCAATCAGCGCGTATTGCAGGGAAAACCCCAGCCGCGTCCGCAGCATGGCCAGCACCAGGAAAATCCCCACCCCAACGGCCACAGTCAGGATGATGGTCAGGTCCGGCACCGCCGGAACCTGACGCGCCAGCACCTGCAAATCCGGTTCCGCGATGGTTACAGTGAAGCCAATGAGGAAAAAGATGAGCACTGCTATTATAATGCTTTTCGAGCTGCCCAGCTTGTAGCCCATCTGCTCCCCCATAGGCATCATAGCCACGTCCGCGCCAAGGGAGAAAAAGCCCATGCCCAAAATCAGAAGGGCGGCTCCCAGCAGGAAAAGCACCAGGGTGCCGATTGGCATGGGGGCCAGGGTGAAGGAAAGCAGCAGGACGATGACGGTGATGGGGAGGACCGAGGAAATGGCCTCCATGATTTTTTCTTTTAGTTTTTTCCGCATAGATTCACCTCTCAATCGTTTCAGAAAATCCCACGTTTGGGAAATATCTTTTATTTAATTATAACATAAAAAGAGAAAGCCGCGCAATATTTTCCTGCGCGGCTGTTTTTAAATGTTTTATAAACTTCCGGGGATTAGCCTTTGACGTAGTTGTCGAAATAACCCTGGATGAGGATAATGGGGGTGCCCTTGTCGCCGGAGCCGGAGGTCAGGTCGCAGAGGGAGCCGATGAGGTCGGTCAAGCGCCGGGGAGTGGTGCCTTGGGTGGCCATAGTGCCCTTCAGGCTCTCGTTTTTGGCGTCTTTCTCCGCAATGGCCTTGGAAATAGCTTCCTTCAAAGCTTCGCCGCTTAAGTCGGCGAAATCGTTGTCCGCCAGATATTTGAGCTTCAGCTCATTGGGCTGGCCAATAAGGCCGTCGGTGTGGCCGGGGGAAACCACCGGGTCCGCCAGCTCCCAGATTTTTCCAACGGGGTCTTTGAAAGCGCCGTCGCCGTAAACCAGCACTTCCAGGCATTTGCCGGTGCGCTCTAAGAACATTTTCTGCACCTTTTCCGCGAAAGCCTTGCAGTCCCGGGGGAAGAGCTTCACCGTGGACTCGGTGGCCTTGTTGGAGCCAAGCAGGCCGTAATCCGCGTTGTAGCCGCTGCCGTTTACCGGGGCGGTCATGATTTCGTCCAAGCCCAGGACGGTGTTGGCGCCGGCAGCCTGAAGGCGGCGTTTGGTCAGGGCGCGGGTGTGGATGTCGCAGTGGAGGACGTCCTTGGTGTAGTTTAAGATGGCCCGGCAGTTGTTGGCGAAAATCACTTCCGCCTCAGCGCCTTCTTCCTCAATCAGGGACTTGTAGTATTCCACATAGTCCACGCCGGTGAAGGTGTGCTTCTGATAGCCGAACAGCTCCCGGTATTTGGCCTCGTCCAGGATGTCGGTCCAGGGATTGACGCCCTTTTCATCCAGCTCGTCCTCGGTGACCAGGTGGTTGCCCACCTCGTCGGAAGGGTAGCTGAGCATCAGGGTGATCTTCTTAGCGCCCTTGGCGATGCCCCGCAGGCAGATGGCGAAGCGGTTCCGGGACAGGATGGGGAAAATCACGCCGATGTGGCCGCCGGGGAATTTTGCCCGGACGTCTGCGGCAATGTCCTCGGTTGTGGCATAGTTGCCCTGGGCGCGGGCTACCACAGCTTCGGTAATGCCCACGACATCCCGGTCGTGAAGGGGGAACCCCTCCGATTCAGCGGCAGCGATGACGCTGTCCACAGCGATTTTGGCCATATCGTCCCCTTCCCGGATAATGGGGGCACGGATGCCGCGGGAAACAGTTCCTACCAATCTTTCCATAACAGATACCCTTTCTTTCTAAAGTCAGCAGTCTGGCGCGCCGTCACTGGAATCGGCGCGTTCTTAACAGACCTATTATACAATAAAATAGATCAAAGGACAAGGGGTTCTTGGATTTCCGGCAAAAAATTTTTTAAAAACCCCCTTGCAATCGGCGGACAAGTATGTTATACTAAAAACAATCTGTTCTCCCTGGGGGCACTCTGCTTTGTTTTGGCATCCGGCTGCCTCGAGAGACAGTATTTGTAAAGAGGTGAATGAAATGAGAGAGGGCATCCATCCCAAGTACGAAAAGGCCACCATCCGGTGCGCTTGCGGCAACGTCATCGAAACCCGTTCCACCAAGGGTGATATCACCGTCGAGGTTTGCTCGAAGTGCCATCCTTACTTTACCGGGAAGCAGAAACTGGTTGATACCGGCGGACGTGTTGACAGATTCAAAAAGCGTTTCGGCCTGGGCAAATAAGTTCAGTTTGAATCCTCTGAGGCGGTGTATCAAGTGCACCGCCTCTTTGTTTTCTCCAAAAGGAGGCGCGATATGAAAGATTACATCACCATCGAGGGGGAAGCCCAGGCGGAGTTTGTGGAACGGAAATCCCGGTTCATCGGTTACTGCCGCCATGTGGAAACGGAAACCG
This sequence comes from Candidatus Merdivicinus excrementipullorum, assembly GCA_018716725.1. Lineage (GTDB taxonomy): Bacteria > Bacillota > Clostridia > Oscillospirales > Ruminococcaceae > Merdivicinus > Merdivicinus excrementipullorum. The sequence continues at coordinate 15,204 of DVJP01000050.1, forward strand.
AGGCCCTGGCCTTTGTGGAGCAGTTAAAAAAACAGAACTGGGACGCCACCCACAACGTCTTTGCTTATTCCCTGCGGGAAGGCCAATTGAAGCGGTGTTCCGACGACGGGGAACCCCAGGGGACTGCCGGCGTGCCGGTGCTGGATGTTTTGCAGAAATCCGGGGTGGTGGACGTCTGCATGGTGGTCACCCGGTATTTCGGCGGCATTTTGCTGGGGGCCGGCGGCCTGGTGCGGGCCTATTCCCACGGGGCGTCCATTGCCCTGGAAGCGGCAAAAAAACTCCATATGACCCCCTGCACCCGGCTTTCCCTGGACATGGACTACGGCTGGTACGGCAAGGTGAGCTATATTTTGCCCCAGTACAACATCCTGGTGGAGGAGTCCTCCTTTACTGACCGGGTGAGCATGACCCTGCTTATCAAATCCTCCCGCAAGGAAAAATTCCAGGCGGATCTTGTCGAATTGACTAACGGATGCGTCGTTCCGAAGGAAATAATTGAGGAATACGCAGATATGCAGTAAAAAAATTGCGGATTTAGAAGGGAAAACCCGCCTTTTCCGGTATAATATAGTATAGAAACCGGAAAGGGGCGGGAAAATATGGACAGCAAAGAATATCAGCTTTGTTTTGAAGAGGAATACCTCTCCCCTTTGGCGGCCCGCTCCGCCCGGAGCAGGGGAAGAGCCAGGCCGGAAACGCCCTGCCCCCTGCGGACGGATTACCAGCGGGACCGGGACCGGATCCTCCACTGCAACGCTTTCCGGAGGTTAAAGCACAAAACCCAGGTGTTTTTGGCGCCCCGGGGGGACCATTACAGGACCCGGCTCACCCACACCTTGGAGGTTTCCCAGATTGCCCGGACCATCGCCCGGACCCTGCGGCTCAACGAGGACCTGACGGAAGCCATCGCTTTAGGCCACGACCTGGGCCACACGCCTTTCGGCCACGCCGGGGAACGGGCCTTGAACCGGGCCTGCCCCTTTGGATTTTCCCACCACCTGCAAAGCGTCCGGACGGCCCAGCGGCTGGAACGGGATGGGAAGGGGCTAAACCTTACCTGGGAAGTCCAAAACGGCATTGCCTGCCACTCAAGGGGCGGCGGGAAAATTCCCCTGCCCAAAACCCTGGAAGGCCAGGCGGTGCGGCTGGCGGACAAAATCGCCTATGTAAACCACGACATTGAGGACGCCGTCCGGGCGGAGGTGATTTCCGAAACCGACCTGCCCTGGGAAACCGTCTATGTTTTGGGGCGGGGCAAATCGGCGAGATTGACCACCGTAATCCGCTCCATTATGGAAAACAGCGGGGAAACCCTGCGGATGGCCCCGGAAATCCAGGCGGCCCAGGATATGCTGGAGCAGTTTTTATATGAGAACGTCTACACCAGCCCCATCGCCAAGGGCCAGGAGGCCAAGGCGGAAGCCATGCTGGAACGTTTGTATGAATATTACTGCCGGAATCTGGAAAAGCTGCCGGATTTTTACCAGGAGCTGCTCGCCAACACGCCGCCGGAGCGGGCGGTGTGCGATTACATTGCCGGGATGACCGACCAGTACGCCGTGGAGGTGTACGAGGAATTGTTTATTCCTCGGTTTTGGACCAAATCGTAGAAGAAGGGAGGGGGATTTTTGGCAATCCCAAGGAGCTTTATTGAAAACCTGCGGATGAGCTGCGACATGGAGAATATTGTGTCCTCTTATGTGAAGCTGAAGCGCCAGGGCCGGAACCTGGCGGGGCTTTGCCCTTTCCACTCGGAAAAGACCCCTTCTATGGTGGTGTATCCCGACACCCAGTCCTTTTTCTGCTTCGGCTGCGGGGCTGGAGGGGACGTAATTTCTTTCATTATGCGGATCGAGAATCTGGATTATGTGGAAGCGGTGAAATTTTTAGCCCAGCGGGTGGGCATGACGGTGCCGGAAGGGGAAACTGAGGACCGGGCCTCCCGGATGAAGCCCATTATTTTGGAGATCAACCGCCTGACCGCCCGGTTTTACCACGACATACTGAAATCCCCGGATGGGGAGCCGGGAAGGGCCTATTTCGCCGGGCGGCAGCTCACCCCCAAAACCATGGTCAAATACGGCCTGGGCTACGCCCCCAACACCTGGGACGCCCTGCGGAATTACCTGAAGGAAAAGGGCTTTTCCTATGAGCAGATGGCTGAGGCCGGGGTGGTGAATAAGGGCCGTTCCGGCAGCTATTACGACGCTTTCCGCAACCGGGTCATGTTCCCCATTATCGACCTGCGGAAAAACGTCATCGGCTTCGGGGGCCGGGTGCTGGACGACAGCAAGCCCAAGTATTTGAATACCAACGACACCCTGGTGTTCAAAAAGAGCCGGAACTTGTTTTCTTTAAACTTCGCCAAGAACCACACCGACGGGCGGCTGATCCTGGCGGAAGGGTATATGGACGTTATCGCCGTCAACCAGGCGGGCTTTGAAAACGTGGTAGCCACCCTGGGGACGGCTTTGACCCCGGAGCAGGCCCGGTTGATTGCCGGATACGCCAAGGAAGTGATTATCGCCTACGATTCCGACGGGGCCGGCCGCAAAGCCACCGACCGGGCGGTGGGGCTTTTGGAGGAAGCAGGAGTGTCCGCCAAGATTCTGCAGATGCGGGGGGCCAAGGACCCGGACGAGTATATCAAAAAATTCGGCGCCCAGCGGTTTAAACTGCTGCTGGACGGGGCCGGGAATGTCACCGCTTACCGTTTGGGGGACATCCGCTCCCGCTACGACCTGGAAACCCCGGAGGGCCGCAGCGGCTACCTGACGGAAGCCTTAAAATACCTGGCCACCTTAAAAAGCCCGGTGGAACGGGAGGTTTACGCCGGAGAACTGGCCAGCCAGACGGGAATTTTACGGGAAACCGTCCTTTCCAACCTGGAATGGGAGGTCAAAAAGAACTTCCGCCGGGAAAAGAAAAAGGAGTGGCAGGACATCGCTTCCTCCCGGGAGCTTTACGGCGACCGGGTAAACCCTCAGCGGGCCTCCAATTTAAGCGCCTCTCTGGCGGAGGAGGGGATCATCGCCTTCCTCTTTAAAAACCCGGACTATCTGGCCCGGATTTTGGAGAAAACCGGGGAAGAACAGTTTGTGACGGATTTTAACCGGAAGCTCTTCCATTCCCTTGTGGAAAAGCTCCGCTTAAACGGCGGCGCGGCTTTGTCGGATTTTGCCGGGGAGCTTTCGCCGGAGGAAATGGGGCGGCTGTCCGCCATTGTCAACCGGGACCTGCCTATGACCGAGCAGGTGCTGGAGGATTACATCCGGGGGCTTGAGGACGCGAAATGTAAAAATATCAGCAAAAAAGCCGGGGAGCTTTCCCGGGAGGAGCTGCTGGCCGCTGTGCGGGAATTGCAGCGCAAAAAGAGAGAGTCGTAAACAGGCCGCCGGGCCTAAAGGATACAGGTAAAGGAGAATTGCTATGGCAACTGAAAACAAAAAAAGCGCCGTTGTGGAACTCATGGAGCAAGGCAAGCAGAAAGGCAAGCTGACCACCAAGGAGATCACCGACGCTTTGGAGGAACTGGACTTTGACGTGGAGCAGATGGACAAGCTCTACGAAAGCCTGGAAAGCCTCAATATTGAGATTATCGAGGATTTTGACCCGGAGCAGGACCTGGACCTGGATTTGGACGATGTGCTGGAGGATGTGGAGGACGATTCCTTCTTTACCGCCGACGGCATCAACATCGACGACCCGGTAAAGGTGTACCTGAAGGAAATCGGCCGGGTGCCCCTTCTCACCAACGAAGAGGAGCAGGAGCTTTCCGAACGGATGGCCGCCGGGGACATCAGCGCCCGGAAGCGGTTAAGCGAGGCCAACCTCCGGCTGGTGGTCAGCATCGCCAAACGGTATGTGGGCCGCGGGATGCAGTTTTTGGACCTGATCCAGGAGGGCAACCTGGGTCTTATCAAAGCGGTTGAAAAATTCGACCACACCAAGGGCTTTAAATTCTCCACCTACGCCACCTGGTGGATCCGCCAGGCCATTACCCGGGCCATTGCCGACCAGGCCCGGACCATCCGCATCCCGGTGCACATGGTGGAAACCATCAACAAGGTGAAAAAAGTTTCCTCCCAATTGCTGCACCAGAACGGCCACGAGCCTTCCGCTGAGGAAATCGCCAAGGAACTGGATATGTCCGTGGACAAAGTGCGGGAGATCCTGCGGGTGTCCCAGGAGCCGGTTTCCCTGGAAACCCCCATCGGCGAGGAGGAGGACAGCCATTTGGGCGACTTTATCCAGGACGACGAGGCCCCCTCTCCGGCCGACGCCGCTTCCCACACCCTGTTAAAGGAACAGTTGGGCAACGTTTTAAGCACCCTGACTCCCCGGGAGGAAAAGGTACTGCGGCTGCGCTTCGGCTTAGAGGACGGCCGGAGCCGCACTTTGGAGGAAGTGGGCAAGGAGTTTAACGTGACTAGGGAGCGCATCCGCCAGATTGAGGCCAAAGCTTTGCGGAAACTGCGCCATCCCAGCCGCAGCAAAAAGCTCAAGGACTTTTTGGATTAAAACACAGAAAGGTTTCTATTACTATGCATATTACGCTGGAATCGGATTACGCAATCCGTATCGTCATCTTTCTTTTACAGTATGGGAAACGGGCCGACGCTAAAAAAATCGCGGAAAACACCCAGGTGACTCTGCGCTTTTCCCTGAAAATCCTGCGGAAGCTGGCGGCGGCCGGGCTGGTTCGCTCCTATAAGGGGGCGTCCGGCGGGTACGAGGCCGCTAAAAAGCCGGAGGAAATCTCCCTGGCGGACATTATGGAAGTTATCGAGGGGACCTACTGCCTAAGCCGGTGTTTGGAATCTCACGACAACTGCGCCCACGAAGGGGAGGGCTGCTGCAAGGTGCGGCAGGCTTTCGGGGAAATCTCGGAAATGGTCCGGAAAAAGCTTTCGGAAACTACCTTTGATAAACTGATCTGCGGCGGGTGCGGCCGCCCATTTGAGCAAGAGCCCGTTTCAAAAGAGTGATGATGCGGCCTGCCGGGAATCCATCCGGCGGGCCGTTTTTTGAAGGAGGAGCATGGTGGAAGAATGGATTGACCTGTACGATCGTTCCGGCCGGCCGTTAGGCCGGAAAATCCCCAAAGGCGTGAAACGGGAAAATGGGGAATATTACCGGCACGTCCACATAATTTTATATAGCAGGCAGGGCGGGTGGCTTATCCAGCAGCGTTCCATGGGCAAGGAATTTTTTCCCGGGAAATGGGACGTCACCGGCGGCGGGGTCATAGCCGGGGAGGAAAGCCGGGACGCCGCCCTGCGGGAGGTCCGGGAGGAACTGGGCCTTTCCATCCCGCCGGAAGAACTGCGGTATGCCGGCGGGATGGTTGTGGAGGAGGCGGGGCGGTGCCTTTTGGACGTCTGGTACGCCCTGCTGGACTTTAGGCCGGAGGAATGCGTTTTGCAGAAAGAGGAGGTTCAGGCGGTCAAGCTGGTTTCCTTTGAGGAACTGCTGGCTTTGTGCCTGGATAAAGGCCCGGAATACCGGGCGCTGCTGGAAAAAACAGGCGGCGGCCTCTACTGAAGTAGGAAAATTTGCGGGCTTCTTTTTGGACACTTTGTGGAGAGTGTGGGTAGACCATTAGAGAGAAACGTGGTATAATATTTCTTGTATGCAGAAAAATGCGTTAATGAAGCGCTTTTCGTCGAATTTTAGCGAGACTTGCGTCCCAGGGAGGACAGGAGGAAATTCATGCTCAAGGTTGGAATCGATATTGGCTCTACAACGGTCAAGGTTGTGGTCATGCGGGAAAAGGAACTGCTTTTCAAGCACTATGAACGGCATTTTTCCCAGGTTCGGCAGAAAACCGCCGAAATCTTAAAGGAAGCCGCCCCGGTCATCGGGGAGGAGGAATTTGCCGCGGCGCTGTCCGGCTCGGCGGGCTTCGGCCTGGCCAAGGCGGCGGGGCTGGAGTTTGTCCAGGAGGTCTTTGCCACCGGAAAGGCGGTGACCTATTTCTCCGACGGGGTGGATGTGGTCATCGAGCTGGGCGGCGAGGACGCCAAGATTCTTTTTCTAACCGGCGGCGTGGAGGAGCGGATGAACGGCACCTGCGCCGGCGGCACCGGGGCCTTTATCGACCAGATGGCGTCCCTTTTGGACGTGACGCCGGAGGATTTGAACCACCTGGCTTCCCGGCATGAGAAAATTTATCCCATCGCCTCCAGGTGCGGCGTATTCGCCAAGTCCGACATCCAGCCCCTGTTAAACCAGGGCGCCCGGAAGGAGGACATTGCCGCCAGCATTTTCCAGGCGGTGGTGGACCAGACCATTACCGGCCTGGCCCAGGGGCGGCAGATCAAGGGCAAGGTGGCCTTTTTAGGCGGCCCCCTGCACTTTTTCACCGAGCTTCAGAAGCGGTTTACCGAAACCCTGCGCCTTTCCCCGGAAAACGCCCTGTTCCCCGATTTGGGCCAGTTTTCCGTGGCGCTGGGCACCGCCATTTACGCGGAGGATTCCGGCGACCGGCTGACATTAAACGAACTGATTTCCAAGGTGGAAAGCGCCAAAAGCGAGATTTCCGCTGATAAGCGGCTGGACCCTCTGTTCCGGAATGAGGAGGAGTATGCGGAATTTTCCGCCCGCCACGCCAAGGCCTGTGTGCCGGAAAAGGACATTTCTCAGTATGAAGGCCCGGCTTACTTAGGCATCGACTGCGGCTCCACCACCACCAAGGTGGCCCTGATTTCCGAGGACGGCAGCCTCCTTTATACCTATTACGGATCCAACCGGGGCAGCCCCGTTCAGATCATCCGGGAACAGCTGATGAAAATCCGCGCCCTCTGCGGCGACCGCATTGAGATCCGGGGCAGCGCCGTCACCGGCTACGGCGAGGAGCTGATCCAGAACGCCTTTGCCGTGGACGCTGGCTTGGTGGAAACTATGGCCCACTTTAAGGCGGCCCGGTTCTTCCAGCCGGAGGTGGACTTTATCCTGGACATCGGCGGCCAGGACATCAAGTGTTTCCAGGTGAAGAACAACTCCATTGACAGCATCATGCTAAATGAAGCCTGTTCCTCCGGCTGCGGCTCCTTTATTGAAACCTTCGCCCGTTCCATGGGCTACGAAATCGCAGATTTCGCCAAGAAGGGCTTGTTCGCCAAGCATCCGGTGGATTTAGGCTCCCGGTGCACCGTGTTTATGAACTCCTCCGTCAAGCAGGCCCAGAAGGACGGCGCCGGAGTGGAGGACATTTCGGCGGGGCTTTCCATGAGCGTTGTGAAAAACGCCATTTACAAGGTCATCCGCGCCCATTCGGCAGAAGAATTGGGCAAGCATATCGTGGTGCAGGGGGGGACCTTCCTAAACGACGCCGTTCTGCGCAGCTTTGAGCAGGAAATCGGCGGGGAAGTGGTGCGCCCGGTTATCGCGGGGCTTATGGGGGCTTACGGCGCGGCCCTTTACGCCAAGAGCCTAAAGCTTTCCAAATCCACCCTCTTTTCCATGGAGGAGCTGGAACATTTCACCCATACGGCCAAATCCGCTAACTGCGGCCTCTGCGCCAACCACTGCGCCCTGACGGTGAACATTTTTGCAAACGGCAAGAAATTCATCTCCGGCAACAAATGCGAGCGCCCCCTGGGGGTCAAAGGCAAGGAAAAGCTGCCGGACATGTACCAGTGGAAAATCGACCGGATTCAGGCCTTAAAGCCGGTGCAGGGCAAACGGGGCAAAATCGGCCTTCCGCTGGCACTCAATATGTACGAAAACCTGCCCTTCTGGTTCGCTTTCTTTACGGACTTAGGCTTTGAAGTGGTGGTGTCCCCTGTGTCCACCCTGGAGCTGTACAGCAAGGGCCGGTACACCATCCCTTCGGACACCGTCTGCTATCCCGCCAAAATGGTCCACGGCCACATCGAGTGGCTGCTGGAGCAGAAACTGCCGGTGATTTTCTACCCCTGCCTGGCATACAATTTTGACGAGCACAAAGGGGATAACCATTATAACTGCCCGGTGGTGGCCTACTATCCGGAGCTTCTGAAATCCAATATCGCCCGTTTGCTGGAAACCCGGTTCTTGTACCCCTATTTCGGCCTGCACCGGCCCAAGGACTTTGTGAAGAAAGCCTCCGCTTACTTTGGGGAGCAGTTCCCCGGCATTACGCCTAAAGAGGTGAAGCACGCCGCCAAGGCCGCCTATGACGCCTACGCCAAATGGCAGGCGGACCTGAAGGCGGAAGGGGCCAAAGTGCTCAAATGGGCGGAAGAAAACCACAAAAAGGTGGCGGTTCTGGCCGGGCGGCCCTATCACATCGACCCGGAAATCAACCACGGCATCCATAAGCTGCTGACTTCCTTAGGCATGGCCGTCATCACCGAGGACTGCGTTTCCGATTTGGTGGAGCCGCAAAAGGTCAACGTTTTGAACCAGTGGACCTACCACGCCCGCCTTTACAACGCCGCCAAATATGTGACCCTTCACAAGAACATGGAGCTCATTCAGCTGGTGAGCTTCGGCTGCGGCATTGACGCCATCACCACCGACGAGGTGCGCTCCATTCTGGAAAAGGGCGGGAAATTCTACACCCAGCTGAAAATCGATGAAATCAACAACCTTGGTGCCGTCAAGATCCGCCTCCGCAGCCTTTTGGGGGCCATTGAGGAGCGGGACGCCGCCGGAGAAAGGAGCTGACCCCCATGGACCGCGTAATTTTTACCAAGGAAATGAAGGATACCCACACCATCCTCATTCCCACCATGCTGCCCATCCACTTTAACCTTATGTCCCAGATCATGAACCAGCACGGCTACCACACGGAGGTGCTGCAAAACGAAAGCCAGTCGGTGGTCAATGAGGGCCTGCGCAACGTTCACAACGACACCTGCTATCCGGCCCTGCTGGTCATCGGCCAGATGATCGACGCTTTGGAAAGCGGCAAATATGACCTGGATAAGGTGGCCCTGCTGATTACCCAGACCGGCGGCGGATGCCGGGCCTCCAACTATATCCACCTGCTGCGGAAAGCCCTGAAAAAGGGCGGCTACGGCAACATCCCCGTCATTTCCTTAAGCTTCGGCGGCCTGGAAAAAAATCCCGGCTTCAAACTCACTCCGGGGATGCTTTTGCAGCTTCTTTACGCCGTTTTGCTGGGGGATTTGCTGACCCTCCTTTCCAACCAGTGCCGGCCCTATGAAAAAAATCCCGGCGACACCCAGAAAGTTGTGGATCAATGGACCAAAAAGCTCTTAGACGACTTTGCCCATTCCAAAATCGTCCATTACAGCCACATCAAGCGGTTTTATAAGGAAATCTTAGAGGACTTCGCCAAAATCCCCCGGACAAAGGAAAAGAAGGTTCGGGTGGGAGTTGTAGGGGAGATTTACGTCAAATATTCCCCCCTGGGCAACAACAATCTGGAAGCCTTCCTGCTGTCCGAAGGGGCGGAAGTGGTGGTGCCGGGGCTTTTGGATTTCTGCCTGTACTGCGTTTACAACGGCATCCACGACCGGGAGCTTTACGGCGGCGGATTGCTCAAAAGCCTGGGCAACAAGGCCGCTTACAAGCTGCTTTTGAAAAAACAGATGGACGTTATCAACCTGGTGAAGGAGCAGGGCGTCTTTATGCCCGCCACCCCCTTTTCCGAAGTGGTGACCCTTTCGGAGCCGTACATTGACCACGGGGTGAAAATGGGAGAGGGCTGGCTCCTTACCGCCGAAATGGTGGAGCTGATCAACGAGGGCGTGGAAAACATCGTCTGCACCCAGCCCTTCGGCTGCCTGCCCAACCACATTGTGGCCAAGGGCATGATCCGGGCCATTAAGGAGAAGAACCCCAGCGCCAACATCGTGGCCGTGGACTACGACCCGGGGGCCAGCGCCGTCAACCAGCAGAACCGCATCAAGCTGATGCTGGCCAACGCCAAAATCAAATAGGCAGGAGGAAAGGCAATGCTCCAAACCATTTGCCAGTGGTTTTTGTATTTTTCCATTTACAGTGTCCTGGGCTGGGTGTGCGAAACGGTGTACTGCTCCGTTATCCAGCGGAAATTTGTCAACCGGGGCTTTCTAAACGGCCCCGTCTGCCCGGTTTACGGGGTGGGCGCCGTTTTGGTGATCTATCTGCTCCAGCCGGTGGCCGGGAACGTCCTGGCGCTGTTCCTCACGGGGATGCTGGTCACCACGGTTTTGGAATACCTGACCTCTGTTTTGCTGGAAAAGCTGTTTCACATGAAATGGTGGGATTACTCCCAATTTAAGCTCCAGATTAACGGCCGGGTGTGCCTTTTAAACTCCCTGATGTTCGGGGCCCTTTCGGTGTTTGTCATGCTGGCGCTCCATCCCCGGGTCCAGAAGCTGGTGGGCTTTATCCCGGCGGCGGTTCTGCCCTGGCTTTCCCTGGGGATCGCCGCGGTGTTTATCGCCGATACGGTTTTGACCGTCCGGTCCATCCTGATCCTCAAGGGCAAATTGGAGGAGGTCCGCCGCGCCCTTGCCGATATTCGGGAAAAGAGCGAACAGGTCAAAGCCCAGTTTAAAGTGGAGTGGCTGGCCCGGGTGCTCCAGGCCAAGGAACAGCTCCAGGATAAAGCGGACGATATTGCGGAATATCTGGAAAAATTCCGTCTGCCCGAGGGGATTTCCCTGCGGGAATATGTGGAGGACCGGGCTAAGAGACTGCCAAGCCTTGCGAAAAAAGGCCGCTGGATGAACCTGCGCCTGGTGCGGGCTTTCCCCAGCCTAAATTCGCCCCGGTACGCCGATATTTTGGAACAGCTAAAGGAACGGCTGAAAATCCGCCGGTGGGGGAAAAAGGGTTGATTTTTTGGCGGGAAAATGGTAGGATAAAAGAAAAACGGGAGGTCTTTCCATGAAAAAGTGGATTGCTCGTTCTGTCTTTATCCTGCTGGCCGCCGGGGTGATTTCCCTGGGGGCTGTGAGCGTGCATTTCTACCAGGAAAGCCGGTCTTATCAGGAAAAGCTGGCGGGGGAGTACCAGGCAAATTGGGGGCGGCTTGAGGATGTCACAGATTTGGCGGCCAGTTTGTATGGGGAAAATCTGGTGGCTTATGGGGACTTGGACGCTCCCGCTGTCCGGCTCCACGTTGCCATGGCTGTCAATAATCTGTATCTGCCTCCGCATACTGTTTTGGAAGACAGCGGCAGTTTTCGCGATTTCGTGCGGTATTACCTTTATTTGGTGGACGATTTGGACGACCCGGAATATGCGGCGGACGTGACGCCGCTGTTTCAGGATATGAACCGGGATCTGCGTGAACTCTGCCAGGAGATGACGGAGTCTTATTCTGAAAATACAGCGGACATGACTGACCCGGAATCGGATGCCTACCGGGAAGCGGAAGTCAAAATCCAGGCTTTTATGGACGAATACAAGGATCCCCTTTCGGAATATTTGGGGGTTGAGATTTCCTGAATTTGTTAGTGTTGTAGGGGCGCGCATTGCGCGCCAGGCGATAAATCGCGGCGTTTTTGTGGAATCGCGGGCGAATCCAGTTCGCCCCTACAAATGCGTTTCCTGTTCAGTTTTACAAAACGATAGAAAATGAATCCTATCAATACGGCGAATCGTCGTGAATTTATTCACGACATGAGCACGTCCAGCGGGTGGATAGGAATACCCCGCCCGCGTCGAATTGCCAGCGGCGGCTCGCCGTGGGCCTTGACAACTTGGATGGATTCTGCTATAATAAAAACGATTTTATGAATGAAAGGGGGAACCGATTTCCGTGGGAGATTCTGCTGACCCGCGACGAACCGGTTTTCAACTGAATAGGAATGGGAGTCCGCATCATGGGAAGACAGGGAAAGACTGTCCTTTTTCTGGTGCGTTTTTTTGTACATCCCGGCCCTTTGAAAACCGCTGCGCCATGTGGTATTTCTGGCTCCGCTTGTAGCTTGGCAGTGTAAAGCCATTTGACACCTACTGATACTTAAGGAGAGAAATAATCATGAGCGCAGTGCCCAGTATACTTTTATTGGTCGTCTTAATTTCGTTAAACGCCTTTTTCGCCATGAGCGAAATCGCAATTTTATCCATCAATTCCAAAAAAATCGAAAAAATGGCGGAGGAGGGCAATAAGCGGGCCTCCCTGCTGGTCCGTATCACAGAGGATCCTTCCGATTTCCTTTCCACTATCCAAATCGGCATTACTCTGGCAAACCTGCTGTCCTCAGCGGTGGCGGCGGAAAGCTTCAGCGTGTATTTTGACCAGTGGCTGTCCTTCCTGCCTATCAGCCCCGCACTGCTTCACAGCATCGTGCTGGTGATCCTGACCTTAATTTTAACCTATATCACCCTGGTTTTCGGGGAACTGACCCCCAAGCGCGTTGCTATGAAGTCCCCGGATTCCATCGCCCTGAAGGTGGTGGGCGTCCTGTGGGCGCTGTATAAGGTATGCCGCCCCTGTATCCGGATGCTTACTGCCAGCGTAAACCTGATGCTCCGCCTTTTGGGCATTAACCCTCACGAGGAGGAGGAAAAGGTCACCGAGGAGGAAATCCGCCTGATGGTGGAGGCTGGTGAAGAGGAAGGCGCTATTGAAGAGCGGGAAAAAGATATGATTGAAAATATCTTCGAGCTGAACGACCGCCGGGTTTCGGAACTGATGACCCACCGCACCGAGGTTTGCGCGGTGTCCTCTACCAGCACCCTGCGGGACCTGGTGGATATCGCCAAGGAGGAACGGTATTCCCGCATCCCGGTTTATAAAGAGAACATAGACGATATTATCGGCGTTATCCACATTAAGGACTTGATTCCCCTGCTCAATGAAGGGGCGCTGGACAGCCAGAACCTGCTGGATTTCCTGCGGCCGGTGATTTATGTGCCGGAGACGGTTTATACGACGAACCTGCTGAAACAGTTCCAGGAGCAGAAAATCCATCTGGCCGTAGTGGTGGACGAATACGGCGGCACTGCCGGCATTGTTACGCTGGAGGACCTGCTGGAATCTATTGTAGGCGAAATTGACGACGAATACGACGATCAGAAGGAAGCCTATCAGCATTCCCGCCCCAGCTCCAAGCAGAAAATAGCGGCGAGCCTGCTGGCGGATGAGGAAAAGACAGATTCTGATTGACTGCCGGATGCTGGATAAACTGTCAGATTTTTGACGCTTTCAGGAAAAAGCTGCGAACGCATTAATTGCGTTCGCAGCTTTTTCCGTGTCTTTTTTGCTGTCCCCGGCCTTTTCCGTTTCCGCGGGTTCCTCCAGTCCCGTTGCCGGTTCCTGCATCATCGCTTTCACCGTCAGTGAAACTTTGAATCAAATCCCGGATTTCCCGCATGGGCATATTCCGGATTTCTTCTGCGGTAATGGACGGGTCAAGCTCCTGCAATTCTAAAAACGCCCGATATTTCCCGTAGGAAAGGCCCAGCTCATGGGCCGCCTCCACCTCTTCCGGGCTTGCGGAGTAACAGGCGGCGTTTTTTTCTCCGGCCGTACAGGCCTGCACGCCGGAAAGGATCTGCTCCCTTTGGGCTTCATCGTCCCCAACAACGGCAATGGTCAAAATCCCGTCCTTGGACAGCAGCGCGGCCACTTTCTCGTTTTCCAAAACCCGGTTCACCGCTTCGGTATATTCCAGGTTCCATACATCAAGGGAACCGGCCAGTTCCTTCCCGTCCTCATTCCAGCCGTCAACGGAAATCACCCGGTCGAACCGGTTGACGGCCAATTCAATGGAAGGGTTAATGTCCATGCTGATTTCCGCAGTGGGGGTGAAGTACAGCCAATAGCCTCCCAGGAAAAGGAAGAGCATACAGGCGGCTGCCGGAAGGAAAATCCTGAAGCCTGCCTTTTTTGCCCGTTTGCAGCCCTGTGTTTTCTGAAAGACATACTCCTTGGTCTTTTGCTTTAATTCTCCTTCGGCCCGCACCTGGTCCAGCGCTTTTTTCAGGCTGTCATGCATCTTCCTCACCTCCCAGCTTCTCCCGGAGCAGTTGTTTGGAACGGTTCAGGAGCGTATAAACCGTGTTCACATTTTTCCCCAGAATCCGGCTGATTTCCGGGGCCGTGTACCCTTCATAGTAGTGCAGATACACGGCGTCCTTGTATTTTGGGGGGAGCGACAGGACCGCCTCCAACACTTCCCGATGGTCCGGCGGCATTTCAGCCGGCTGTTCCATGATTTCATCCAGGGGGACGGTGCGGCTGCGGAAAAAGCTTTTCAGCAGATCCTTGCAGGCGTTTATGGCGACCCGGAGGAACCACGCTTTTTCGTGTTCCACATTTTCAAAGGGCACGGAGCTAAGGGCATATTTCAAAAACACAGTCTGAAATATGTCCTCGGTATCCGCGTAATTTTTCAAATGGATCATACAAAGCCGCCGGACCATATCGGCATACTGCTCGACTGCCCGGTTGACTTCCTGTTCGCTCCGCATCGCATCCTCACCTGCCGTTTTCTACCGGCCCCGTCCGCCCCGGAACCCTTTGCCTTGTCCTAAGCCCCGTCCGGCGGCATAACCGCAAGGGCCGTCCCTGTTTTCCGCCCGGTCGCAGACGCCGTCGTGGTCCGCGTCCACAAAATATTTCCCACAGCCGTTTTGTGAAAGGCAGTCCGTTTGATTCCTGCCGCAGCTGTCGCAAATTCCGTCCTCATTGGCGTCCGCGTACCGGCAGACGGTTTCCCGGCAGTCGCAAATTCCGTCCCCATTGGCGTCGGTAAAGTTTTTTCCGGCTCCCGGTCCGGCCGCAAACACGCTGGTTGTACCAACAGCCAGTACCGCCGCAACCATCAAAACGCCGGCACACGTCCTTTTTAGCAATTTCCCCATCCGTCATTCCTCCAGTTATTTGAGATAGCCATATCCGGCTTCACCAGTAATACGACTGATCAGGAGGAATCCATTCACTTTATTTTATCATTTTTTTCGCCTGAAAGAAAGGGTTTGTTGGAAACTGTATGCGGTGCATGGTCATATTTTAAATGCTTCCTCTGCGGCAATCTTTCTTGGTTTGGAAAATCAAAACTCCCTCGCGCCATTGTGCAGAATAAAAGCTTAAACTTAAATGATTCAGAAGTTAAAAATCATTTTGATTTCTGTTTCCGTGATTTTTTGCTGGAAACAAACGAAAACCTCAGCCGGGCGCCTTTATATGCGCTGGTTGAGGTTATTTTTTCTTTGACTATATTGTTTATACAGATAAATAGAGCATCTAAAACTTCGGTTCCCTTTTAGAAGGATTCACTGACCGCAGTACGGCTTTTTATCCTTCTGTTGTTTTTATATCAGGATTTTTTGGGATGATGCTTTCGCCGGAAAGCGCAGAACACAGTGCCGCCAATGAGGAGAAGGGCGTATCCGCCCCACAAGAGCCAAGCTGTTTGGCCGCTGGAATCCGCTTCCTCCACGCGTTCTAAAACAACGGCCAGGCTTTTTTCACACTGGGTCCGTTCTTCTTTTGAGAGGCCCAGTTTTTGGATTTGCGTTTCCTGCTCTTTAGAAAGCTGATCCGGCGGGGTGTCCTGCACGATTTCCGCGTATTTCCGGATGGTTTCCAGGCTGGCGGAACCGGCAAAGGGGTTCTCCTCCCGGAAAGCGGGGATCTCTTCCGCTGTTCCGGAAACCACCGCTTCCTCCGAAAAGAAGGCGATTGGGCTGCACAAGAGGAGGGGCAGCAGAAGCAGCCCCAATATAATCAGCAGGATTCCCCACCGTTTCAGCCAACTGTTCCGGTCCTTTTCCGCCATATCCATCCCCCCTTTTTGCTATGCTTCTATTGTACCGGGGGAGTGTGACGGCTGTGTGAAATCCCATTGAAGAAAATCCGAAACATTTATGCCAAAGTGAAAAAGCAGAGATTTTTACCGGACGGAAAAACGCAGGATATGGCGTTTAACTTCTCCCGGTTCCAACACCTGGACGCCCCGTTTGCTTAAGAAGCTGTCGTCCTCGTCGCTGCACGAAGACAGCCCCTGCCAAGGCTCCATGCAGAGGAACGCCCCGCCGTCGGTCCAGAAAGCGATGTAATCGAAGCCTTCAAAGCCCAGGGTCAGCTTCCGTCCGGTGCGGTTGTCCACCAAATCCACGCTGGAGGAATTCATTTTGTCAAAAATAATGGTCCCCGCCCGGTCAATGACCCCGTAATCCAGCCGGATGGTCCGGTTGTCCGGCTCTAAGAAAGAAGCCCGGTTTTCCACGTTGATTTCCCCTTTTGCGCCGTCGTAAAGGGGGCAGCTGTTTTCCTCCTCCTTTTCAAAAACCACGGAGTAATCCTCAAACCGGCTTTCCGACCCGTCAAAGGGCACGCCAAAGCCCGGATGGGTGCCCAGGCAGTAAGGCATGGGCCGGTTATCCCGGTTTTGGACGGTAACTTCCAGGGTGAGAACGCCGCCTGCAAGGGTGTAGCAGGCGTCCATGGCAAAGCGGAAGGGGTAGGCCGTTAAGGTTTCGGGGGTGTCCGTCAGCCGCAGAGTGACGGAATTCTCCGATTCCTTGACTGCCTCCCAGCAGAGTTTCCGGGCGAAGCCGTGCTGCTTCAGGTGATAAGGCTTGCCCTCAATGTATACCGTGTCCTGCCGAACGTTGCTGGCAATGGGGAAGAGGAAGGGGGAGCTTTCGCCCCAGTGGATCCCGTCCCCCTGCCAAATGTATTCGTGCCCGCCGGTGCGGAAGGATTTCAGCTCCCCGCCCATATCCCGGATGACGGCGGAACTGCCCTGTTTGTCCTGAATGGTAAAATCCATAAAAATCGCTCCTTTCCTTCTGCTTCCATGATACGATATTTTCCGCCCTTTGTCAAACGGTTCTATCCTCCTATGGGCCTGCATAGGATAGAACACAAAGGATGGTGGAAATCAATGGACGAGTATGGAACGCTTTTGCCGTATTTCAGCGGATGGATGCGCCAAAGGCTGGAAGCAGTGCCGGAGGGGAGCCGCCCCTCTATCCGGGAAATCCGCCTGCGGCTGGGACAGCCTGTTGCCCTGACGGCAAAGGACGGCCCCTTTTTCCTGTCCCGGGAAGGCCGCCTGCTGCCAAGGCCCCCGGCTTTCCCGGAACGGGCCTTGCGGGAGGAGCTTTTGGAGATTTTAAAGAAGGTCTGCGGCTATTCCCTGCAAAGCTGCCAGCAGGAGCTGGCCCAGGGGTATTATACCCTTCCCGGCGGCCACCGGGTGGGGATTGCCGGAACGGTTTCGGCGGAAAAGGGCCGGGTAAACGCCCTTTGGCAGCCAATGTGCTTAAATTTCCGAATCGCCCGCCAGCTTCCGGGAGCGGCGGGGGATTTGCCCCAGAAACTCTATTCCGGCGGGAAAATCCCCTCCGTTTTGATTGCCGGCGTCCCTTCCAGTGGGAAAACCACCCTTCTGCGGGACTTAATCCGGCGGCTTTCCATGGGGGAAACCGGGCGGTGCCTGCAAATCGCCGCAGTGGACGAACGGGGGGAGCTGGGCGGCGGCCGGGAACAGGGGACGGGCCTGGATTTAGGCCCCTGCACCGACCTGTTAAGCGGTTATCCCAAAGGAGCGGGGATGGAGATTGCCCTGCGGACCCTTGCGCCGGACGTCCTGGCCTGCGATGAAATCGGCGGGGAGGGGGAAGCGGCGGCAATCCTTTCCGGGGCCGGGGCCGGAGTCCCTCTGCTGGCCACAGCTCACGGGGAAACCTGCCGCCAGATTATGAGCCGCCCCGCCCTCCGGCCCCTTTTGGAGGCCGGGATTTTCGACCGGCTGGTTTTACTGGATTCCAGCAAAAATCCCGGAACCGTCCGGGAGATTCTCGATCTGCACCATCGGGAGGAGGGGAGCGCGTGAAGCTGCTGGGGATTTTGCTGGGAGGGCTGGCCCTGTTCCTTATGGGGAACAGCCTGGCCGCCCGGCTGAAAGAGGAGGCGGGCCTCTTACGGAAAGGACAGCTTCTCATCCTCCGGGTCCGGCGGGAACTGACGGTGCGGAAGCTGCCCACGGGCCAGCTTCTCCGGGAACTGGCGGAAGATGCGGATTTTGCCTGTTTCCCCTTCCTTCAAAAAATGGCGGACCGGTTTACCGGGACGGAATCCCCGGCCTTCATCTGGCAGGAGGAGATTGACCGCTGGAAAGGGCTTCCCCATTATCCCGCCGGCCGGGAAGCGTTCAGGGAGCTTGGGGGGATACTAGGCGGCTCCGACGGGGAATCCCAGGCGGCGGCTTTGCTGCTTTTGGAGGAACGGATGCAGAACGCCCTTTCCCAGGCGGAAAAAAAGGCGGCGGCGGACGGAAAGCTCTGCCGGTCCTTGGGGGCGCTGGCGGGGCTGATGCTGGCGGTGCTGGCCATATAAGGGAGGGAAAAAGAATGGATGTGGATTTGATCTTCCAGATTGCCGCCATCGGCATTATTGTGGCGGTGTTAAACCAGGTGCTGATCCGTTCCGGCCGGGAGGAGCAGGCCATGATGACTACCTTGGCGGGGCTGATTGTAGTGCTGATGATGGTAATTACCCAGATCAGCACCCTCTTTGACACCATTAAGCAGCTTTTCGGGCTGTGGTGACGGGGGGACGCGCTGTGGATTTGATTGCCATTGCCGGGGCGGGGCTGATTGCCGCTGCGGCCGCCGTCCTGTTAAAACAGTACAAGCCGGAATACGCCATGCTGGTTTCCCTGATGGCGGTTGGGGTCATGTTTTTCTGGATTCTGGGGGAATTCTTTCCGGCCCTCAGCACGCTGCGGGGGATGATGGAGCGCACCGCCTTTTCCTCCCAGGCCCTGCGGACCTTAATGAAATGCCTGGGGGTCTGCTACCTGTGCGAAATTGCCGGGCAGGTTTGCCGGGAGGCGGGACAAACTGCCATCGCCTCCAAGGTGGAGCTGGCGGGGAAAGCGGCGGTGCTGTTGCTCTGCCTGCCCATGTTTGAGGAGCTTTTGGAAATCGCCCTGACGTTAATCAACCTGTAAGGAGGATGTCCCATGTGGAGAAAAGCGGCCCTTTGCCTGGTTTTGCTGGCGGCAGTGTGGTTCTTCATTCCAGGAACTGCATACGCCGCGGATACGGAAACCCAGGTGGAGGAACAGCTGGAAAAAAGCGGCGTAAAGGAGCTGCTCCCTCTCATTCCGGAGGAAGGGGAGGGGGTGGCGGAAAATGAGGAGCTGATACAGGGGGATATTTCCGGCTGGACGCCCCAGGCGGTGTTCTCCGCCCTTTTTGAAACCCTCCGGGAAAAGCTGGGGGCGCCTTTGAAGCTTTTGGGAAGCCTTTGCGGCATTTTGCTCCTGTGCGCCCTTCTGCGGGCAATCTCCGGGGAAATGGAAAATTCCGACTGCCAGGGGGCTTTCCGGGTGGCGGGAAGCCTTTGCGCGTCGGCGGCCATTTTGACGGCGGTCATCCCGGTAATTGAGCGGGCGGCCAAGGCCATTGGGGAACTGTCCGCCTTTATGATGGGGTTTATTCCGGTTTATTCCGGGGTCATCGCCGTTTCCGGGCGTCCGGCCTCGGCGGTGGCTTACCAGACGGTGACCCTGGCGGCGGCCCAGTTTTTTTCCCAGCTGGCTAACACCATGATCGTCCCCCTGGTGGGGATTTTCCTTGCCGTCTGCGCCGCCGGCTCCGTGACAGAAGGCGTTGACGTGAAAGGCATTGCCCAGGGGGCCAAGAGCTTGGCCATGTGGGTGCTGGGGCTGTGCCTGACCATTTTCGTGGCCCTTCTCACCTTGCAGAGCCTGACGGCTGGGGCGGCGGACAACGTGGGAACCCGGGCGGTGAAATTTGTCATCAGTTCCGCGGTGCCGGTGGTGGGCGGCGCGTTAAGCGAGGCATACAGCTCTTTAAGCGGGTGCCTGGGACTTGTCAAAAACGCCGTGGGGATTTTCGGCATTGTGGTCATGGCCGCTTCTTTCCTGCCGGTGCTCATAAGTGTCGGGCTGACCATGCTGGCCTTAAACCTGGCCGGATGCGTAGGGGACATTCTGGGGGAAAGCCGCACTGCGGGTATCATGCGGTCGGCCTCCTCGGCCCTGGCTGTTTTGGGAGGGCTTATCCTCTGTTACGGCATGATGATCCTGTCCTCGGCGGCCATCCTCCTTTGGATGGGAACGCCGGGCTAAGGGAGGGGAGAAGATGGACAGTATCCGAAGCGCGGCTGTGTCGCTGTGCATCGCCCTGGTGGCGGCGGGGATTTTTTCCATGCTGACGCCAAGCGGCAGCTGGAACCGCTTCGCCCGGTTTGGGGTGCAGCTTTTCCTGCTTTTGAGCCTTGCGTCCCCTTTTTTCAGCGGGGAATTAAACTGGACCATGGAAACCGGGGAGCTTTTAGAGGAAGCCGACAGCGCCAGAACGGAAATGTCCGCCCTGGCCGAGGAGCAGCTTTTGGAGAACTTTTCCGAGAACCTGGAACAAAGCGCCCGGGATGTTCTGGAAAACGCCGGTTTTTCCCCTTTGGAAATTGAAGCCTGGGTACATATTGCGGACGAACAGCGCATAGATATTAGTGAACTGAATATCACACTGCCGGAGGAGGAAAAAAGCCGCGGGGACCAAGCGTCCCAGCTGATTGCGGAGGCTTTTGGAACGGAGCCGCAGCTTACCTTTTCCGGCCAAACGGGAGGAAAAAACAGTGGAGAATAAAAAAGCCCTGCTTTCCCGGGTGCGGGAGATCTGGAAAACGCCGGAAAAACGTTCCCGGTGGATTGTCATTCTGGGCCTTTGCGGCATCGCGTTGATTTTCCTTTCCAGCCTGGGCGGGAAAAAAGAGGAGCCGCAGCCGGTCTCGGAAGAACAAACTGCCAAGGCTTACGCCGCCGCTTTGCAGGAGGACCTGGCCAAAATGGTGGGCCAAATCAGCGGGGCCGGGGAAACCAAGATCATGGTGACCCTCCAAAACGACGGCGAAACTTTGTACGCCAAGGAACAGAAGCTGGATAAGGACAGCACCCAGACCGCCGGGGAAACTGTAAGCGATCGGGAAAGCCGGGAGGAAAACTACGTTCTCATTGACGGCGCGGAGGGCCGCGACGCCCTGGTCCGCACCCGGATGGAGCCGGTGGTAAAGGGGGTGGTGGTGGTCTGCGAAGGGGGCGATGACCCTGTTACCGCGGCTAGAGTCATGGACGCGGTAACAACAGCCCTGGACATCAGTTCAGCGAAGGTCTGCATTACAAAATTAGCATAGGAGGATTGGACATGAAACTCAATATGATTTTAGGGAAAAAACAAATCGTGCTGGCATCGCTGGTACTGGTGCTGGGCGCCGCCATCTACTTAAATTACACCTTTTCCCAGACCGGCCAGCCCTATGACATCACCGCCGCCAACGCCGGGGTTTCCGGGGAGGATAAGGAAACCTACGGGGAAGCCCAGCTGACCGACGCGGAAGCGGAGAACGCGGAGGATTATTTCGCCGAGGCCCGTTTGGAGCGCAAAAAGAGCCGGGATGAAGCGGTGGAAACCCTGGCCACCACCCTTCAGAACGCGGAACTGAGCGATGAGGAAAAGGAACTGGCCACAGCCAAGGCATTGGAGGTTTCCCGGCAGATGGAAAGCGAAACCAATATTGAAACCCTGGTCAAGGCCAAGGGGTTTGAGGACTGCCTGGCCATGGTCAGCGACGACAGTGTGAAGGTCATGGTGAAAACCGAGGGGTTAAGCGCGGAGCAGGCCGCACAGATTAAGAACATCATCTTAGAGGAAACGGATATTTTAGCGGAAAACGTGTCCGTCTCCGAGGTCGCGGGGTAACCGGCGGCGAACCGCCGCTGGTAATCCGCCGCGGCCACACACCCCGCGCCAGACTTCGGTTGGCGCGCGACTGGCTGCGCGCCTCTGCGAAAGGTTCCCCGCTATCTCCAAATAAACGGCGGGGAGGCCCCGCAGCCAATTCAACGCAGACCCGGAATTCGGGCCGATTGTCGTCAAGCTTGCTTGACGACGCGACGCGGCGCTTCAACCCCTATCCAACCGCTGGAACGGCGCGACAGGCTGCGCCGTTATGGAAGGATTTCAGTTCCTTTTGATAGAAAAAAGAAAAGTTTTACTCGATTTTGTTTCATGTCGTGAACAAGTTCACGACCAATCGTGGGTGGTCCATTCCGTGAATTAGTTCACGGCGGCTCGCCGGTTGTAGGGGCGCGCATTGCGCGCCCGTGTTTTTTCCAGTACGTTCCGGCGTTTTATACGGGTCAGGTTTCCCGCCCCTGTTCGTTGGAAAACCTTCGGAAAAGGGAAAAAACAAGGTTTCTCCCAGCCCGTTTTGGGGTTGGGATTCATTTTTTTGCAAAAAAAGGTTGTTTCTTAGTGAAAGTATGGTATAATATCCTCAGAGGTTTTTTGCCGCGGGCAACCGCCGCTTGGAAAAAATGCGCGCCCGCCATGAATCCGAAGAGGGTTCGCGGCGCTTGATATGACTTGGAAAGGATGGGTTTCTATGGAACAAAAGACATCGACCAGCGGAAGCATGAAAATTTCCGAGAATGTGATCCGTACCATCGTCCGGACAGTTTTAAGCGAAATTGACGGCGTCCATTCCTTGGCGTCCCGGACGGGGGAGGGCTCCGGCTGGAAATCGCCCGTGCTTTCCCCGGTTACTGTGTCCCTGGAAGCGGACGTGGCCGTTATCGACATTGGGATAAACCTTTGCGCCGGGTTCCGCCTGCGGGATGTAGCGGAGCAGGTTCAGCGCCGGGTCAAGGACACGGTGCAGGATATGACCGGCATCGCTGTCAGCCGGGTAAACGTCCAGGTTGCGGATGTCCGCGCCAAGGAAGCAGTGTAATAATCCGTTTTGGGAGGACAACATGAAAAAAATATCTCGTCATCAGATGAGGGAAAACGCTTTTATTTTGACTTTTGAAAAAATGTTTAACGACGATTCCGTGGAGGAAATCCTTAATACTGCACGGGAATGCGACGACATTGAGGTGACGGACCAGGTGGAGTCCATGTTCCGGGGCGTCGTCCAGAACCAGGACGCCATTGACAGCGTCATTGAGCCAAACTTGAAGAAATGGACCAAGGACCGGATTTCCCGGGTGAGCCTTGCCATCCTCCGGCTGGGGGTTTACGAGCTTATGTACACCACCGATGTGGACGCGGACATTATCGTCAGCGAATGCGTAAAGCTGGCCACCACCTTTGCCCATGAGGACGACGTTTCCTTCATAAACGGCGTGCTGGGCGCCATTGTGCGGAACCAGGCGAAAAAACCATGATGTTTTTGGGAATCGACACCAGCAATTACACCACCTCCGCCGCCCTTTACGACCCGGCTTCCGGGGAAGTCCGGATGGAGAAAAAGCTCCTGCCCACAAGCCCCGGGGCTTTGGGCCTGCGGCAGAGCGACGCCGTGTTCGCCCATGTGAAGCAGTTAGGGGAAATCGCCGAAGGGCTTTTTTCCTCCCTTCCCCAAAAGCCGGAGCTGTCGGCCGTGGGGGTGTCCGCCTTTCCAAGGCGGGAGGAAGGCTCTTATATGCCCTGCTTTTTGGTGGGGGAAACTGCGGCCCGGGTGCTGGCTTCGGCGGAGGGGGTTCCCCTTTTCCGGTTTTCCCACCAGGAAGGCCATGTGGCGGCGGCTTTGTACAGCGCCGGAAAGCTCTCCTGGCTGTCCCGGCGTTTTTTGGCTTTCCATCTTTCCGGCGGCACTACCGACGCCCTTTTGGTGGAGCCGGAAAACGGCTTTTTTACCATTAAAAGGGTGGGAGGAAGCCTGGATTTAAAGGCCGGACAGGCTGTGGACCGGGTGGGGCTGATGCTGGGGCTTTCCTTCCCCTGCGGGCCGGAGCTTTCCGGTCTGGCGGCCCGGTGGACGGAACCGGTGCGGGTAAAGCCCGTGTTAAAGGGGACAGGCTGCTGTCTTTCCGGTATTGAAAACAAATGTGCTGATTTTGCCCGCCAGGGGAAACCGGCGGCCTTTATTGCCCGGTACTGTTTGGAGTCCATTTATGCGGCTTTGGCGGGGATGACGGAGGCCCTTTTGCAGGAATACGGGGAGCTGCCTCTCCTTTACGCCGGGGGCGTCATGAGCAGCCAAATCATCCGGGAGAAAATGGAGCGGGAATACGGCGGGGTCTTCGCCGAACCCAAATATTCCTCGGATAACGCCGCCGGGACGGCTGTTTTGGCGGCAATGGCCATGGAAAAAGGCGGTGTGCAATGACGGGGATGGTTTACACGGTTTCCCAGATAAACCGGATGCTCAAAGGCAAGCTGGACGGCGACCCGGCCTTTCAGGACGTCTTTGTCCGGGGGGAAATCTCCAATTTCACCCACCACATGAAAACCGGGCATTTTTATTTCACCATCAAAGATCAGTCGGCCTCCATTAAGGCCATTATGTTCCAGTGGAACACCCGCCGCCTGCGGTTTCTGCCCCAAAACGGCATGAACGTGATCCTCTTCGGGAACATCCAGCTCTTTGAGCGGGACGGCATCTGCCAGGTCAACTGCCTGGACATGCAGCCGGACGGGGTAGGGGCTTTGGCCATTGCCTTTGAGCAGCTGAAAGCCAAGCTGGCGGCCCAGGGGATTTTCGACCCGGCCCACAAGCGGCCCCTGCCGCCCCTGCCAAAGAAAATCGGGGTGGTGACCTCCAAAAACGGGGCGGCCCTGCAGGATATCCGCCAGATTTTAAGCCGCCGTTACCCGGTGGCGGAACTTATATTGTTCCCGGTGCTGGTGCAGGGGGAAAACGCCCCGGAATCTATCTGCGCCGGGATTGCCGCAGCCCAGAACGCCGGTTTGGACGTGCTCATTGTGGGCCGGGGCGGCGGCTCTTTGGAGGATTTGTGGGCCTTTAACGACGAACGGGTGGCGCTGGCCATTTACAATTCCAGGGTCCCGGTGATTTCCGCCGTGGGCCATGAGGTGGACGTGACCATCGCCGATTTGGCGGCGGATTTAAGGGCGCCGACTCCATCGGCTGCGGCGGAGCTGGCTGTCCCGGACCGGGAAACCATATTGGCGTCCTTAGCCGATGTCCGGGAACGGCTTGCCCAGGCGGCCGGGCGGATTTTGGACGCAAACCAAAGCCGGTGCGAAGCGCTGGCTGTGCGGCTGGAGAAAAATTCCCCGGAAAACCGGTGCAGGATGCTGGCGGACAGGCTGGATTCCTTAAAAATCCGCTTAAGCCAGCAGGAAAGCCTGCTGATAGAACGCCCGGCGGCGCGGCTGCGGCAGAACGCGGCCAAATTGGAGGCGTTAAGCCCCTTAAAGGTCCTGCTGCGGGGATATGCGGCGGTGTTTGACGGAAAACAGGCGGTTTCCTCCGTTTCCAAGCTGGAAAAGGGGGACCGGGTTTCCATCCGCTTTGCCGACGGCAGTGCGGAAGCGGAGATTTTGGCGGTGTCGCCGGAAAGGAACGAACCATGAGCGCTATGACCTTTGAAAAGGCCCTTGAAAAATTGTCCGGGGTGGTTTCCCAGCTGGAAAGCGGAAATTTACCCTTGGAAAAATCCATGAAGCTTTATGAGGAAGGGGTATCCCTGACGGCTTTCTGCGAACAGGAGCTGCAAAAAGCCGCCCTCCGCATCCGGGAAATCCGGCCGGAAACCTCAAAACAGCAGGAAGGCGGGAATGAAGATGAAGAATGAATGGCTGGAACAGATCGAATCGGCCTTGAAAGAGGCGGCGGCTGTGCCGGACATGCCTTATAAACAGACAGCCGAAGCTATGGCGTACAGTTTAGAAGCCAGAGGAAAACGGCTGCGGCCCATGCTGGCGCTGGAATTCTGCCGGCTGGCAGGTGGGGAGCCGGAAAAAGCCATGCCTTTCGCCTGCGCGGTGGAAATGATCCACACCTACTCTTTAATTCACGACGACCTTCCCTGCATGGACAACGACGATATGCGCCGGGGCAAGCCCTCCTGCCACAAGGCTTTCGGGGAGGCCACCGCCCTTTTGGCCGGGGACGCTTTGCTGACCAAGGCCTTTGAAATGCTGTCCAAAGCGGAGCTTCCGCCGGAACGGATTGTTAAGGCCGCTGCCATCCTGTCCCGGTGCGCCGGGATCGACGGCATGATCGGCGGACAGGCTGTGGATCTGCTAAACGAGGCGCAGGCCCCTGATTTTGATATATTGGAGCTTACCTGCCGCCTGAAAACCGCCGCCCTGCTGCAGGCCGCCTGCCTTTTGGGCACGGCTGCGGCCGGAAATGACCAAATGGCGGACAAGGCACGGGAATACGGGCTGAATTTGGGACTTGCCTTCCAGATTGTGGACGACATCTTGGACGTCACGGGGGACTCCGCCCTTTTGGGGAAACCTGTGGGCAGCGACGCGGAAAACGGGAAAACCACCTTTGTCACCCTCTGCGGCCTTGAAAAGGCCCGGGAGCTGGCGGAAAAGTACAGCCGGGGGGCTGTTGAGGTTTTGGCCCAAATCCCCGGCAGCGAGGATTTGTCCCGTTTGACAGAGCAGCTTCTGCTGCGGAAACATTGACGAAATTAGGCTCCAGCGGCCGGAAAGGGGTTTGTTATGGACCAACTGCTGCAAATCTTTGACAACCGGGTTTTGTGGATTTCGATTGCCGGCTGGTTCGCGGCTCAATTTTTGAAAGTGGTTTTTTACGCCTGCAAAAACCGGAAGTTCAGCCTGGAACGGCTCATGGGGGCGGGCGGGATGCCCAGCTCCCACAGCTCCACCGTCTGCGGAATGACGGTGGCTGTGGGGCGTACATACGGCCTGGACTCGCCGCTTTTTGCCATTTCCCTGATAGTGGCTTTTATTGTCATGTACGACGCCACAGGCGTCCGGCGGGCGGCCGGGGAGCAGGCCCGGGTGCTGAACCGGCTTTTGATGGAGCACGATAAAGCGGAAGCGCAGAAGGCGCTGAAAGAATTCCTGGGCCACACGCCGCTGGAGGTTCTGGGCGGCGCGGTATTGGGCATCGCCCTGGGCTTCCTCATCCCAATCGCGTAAGGAGCTTAACTGTAATGGGGAAATATCCGATATTGGAAACGGTCCATTCCCCGGCGGACATCCGGAAAATGGACTATCAGACGCTGGAGCAGCTCTGCGGGGAGATCCGGGAATTCTTAGTGGAAACCGTATCTCAAACCGGAGGGCATTTGGCGTCCAACCTGGGGACGGTGGAGCTGACCCTTGCCATCCACCGGGTTTTTCACACGCCGGAAGATACGGTGGTGTGGGACGTGGGCCATCAAAGCTATACCCATAAAATCATCACCGGCCGCCGGGAGCAGTTTTCCACCCTGCGTCAGCCGGGAGGAATCTCTGGGTTCCCGAAGCCGGGCGAAAGCGTTTACGACGCCTTTACCGTTGGGCACAGCTCCACTTCTATTTCTTCCGCCTATGCGGCGGCCTGCGCCAATAAAATGCGGGGCAACGACCTTTGCTCCGTGGCTGTTATCGGGGACGGCGCCTTTACCGGCGGCATGGCCTATGAGGCTTTGAACAACGCCGGGCGCAGCAAAACCAACCTGATTATTATTCTGAACCACAACGCCATGTCCATCAGCCGGAATGTGGGGGCTTTCGCCCGGTATCTGGCTGTGATCCGCTCCAAGCCCTCCTACCTGCGGCTGAAGGAGCGGACGGAAAAGGTTTTGGATCACCTTCCGGTGATCGGGCCTCACATGAAGGAGACCTTGCGCTCCTCCAAATCCCTTCTGAAGTTTTTGCTTTACCACGCAACTTTCTTTGAGGAAATGGGATTTGCCTATTTCGGCCCGGTGGACGGCCACGACCTGCCTGCCTTAGAGCAGACCCTCCGGCGGGCCAGGGAACTGCACAGCCCCGCCTTTATCCATGTGGAAACTACCAAGGGCAAGGGCTATGAATTTGCGGAAAAGGACCCCATGGCCTATCACGGCGTTGGGGGATTTGATATTGAAACCGGCAACCCGGACCGGCCGGCTATGGATTCTTTCTCCACGGTTTTTGGGGAGAAGCTGTCGCAAATGGCTGACCAGGACGACAAAATCTGCGCCATTACGGCGGCTATGAAGGAGGGTACCGGCCTTTCCGGCTTTGCGTCGGCCCATAAGAACCGCTTTTTTGACGTAGGCATCGCGGAGCAGCACGCCGTGACCTTTGCGGCGGGCCTGGCCTCCAAAGGATTCCGGCCGGTATTTGCCGTTTACTCCACCTTTTTGCAGCGGGCCTATGACCAGATCCTCCACGACGCGGCCATTGGCCGTCTCCATGTGGTGCTGGCCGTCGATAGGGCCGGTTTGGTGGGGGACGACGGCGAAACCCACCAGGGGATTTACGATGTGGCTTTTTTAAGCAGCATCCCCGGGGTGCAGATTTTCGCCCCGGCGTCCTATCAGGAGCTGGAAGCCCTGCTGGAACGGGCCGTGTACCGGGAAACCGGCGTTATCGCAGTCCGCTATCCCCGGGGGAGCCAGCCGGAAGGGCTGCCGGAACCGGACAGCGGGGACGGGGATTACCGCCGGTTGGGAGAATCCGGGAAACGGGCGGCGGTTTCCTACGGCCGGACGTTTGCCTCCCTTTGGAAGGCTTCCCGGGAATTGGAACAGCCTCCGGCGATTTACCAGCTGCGGAAAATTTACCCTCTGCCGGAGGGACTGCTGGAAGAACTTTTAGAATTTCAGGAGATTTTCTTTTTTGAGGAAGCGGAGGCCGCCGGTTCCATTAGCGAGCATTTGGAAGCGGCCCTCTGCGCACGGGGATGGAAAGGCCGTTTTGAGGCGGTGACTTTGCCGTCCGCCTTTATCCCCCAGGGCAGGGTCCCTGATTTGCTGGCGGAATACGGCCTGGATCAGGAGTCGATCCGGCGGCGTTTACAGGAGGAATGACTTAGGATGACCAAAAATCGTTTGGATGTGCTGATGGTGGAGCAGGGCCTGGCCCCCAGCCGGGAAAAGGCCAAAGCGCTGATTATGTCCGGCATTGTGTTTGTGGGGGATGAAAAAATAGACAAGGCGGGCGCCATGGTTCCCACGGACGCTGTGATCCGGATTAACGGGGAAACTCTGCCCTTTGTCAGCCGGGGCGGATTGAAGCTGCAAAAGGCCATTGAAGCCCATGATTTGGACTTGTCCGGCTACGTCTGCGCGGATATCGGGGCCTCTACCGGCGGTTTTTCCGACTGTATGCTCCAGCACGGGGCCAAAAAGGTTTACGCCATTGACGTGGGCTACGGCCAGCTGGCCTGGAAGCTCCGCACCGACCCCCGGGTGGTCAATCTGGAACGGACCAACATCCGGTATGTGACGGAGGAGCAGATCCCGGAGGCCCTGGATTTCGGCTCCATTGACGTTTCCTTTATCTCCCTGACCTTGGTGCTGCCGGTGCTGCACCGGTTTTTAAAAGAAGGGGGCGGCGGCGTCTGCCTGGTGAAGCCCCAGTTTGAGGCGGGAAAAGGCAAGGTGGGCAAAAAAGGCGTGGTCCGGGACCCGGCCGTTCACCTGGAAGTGCTGAAAAAGATTTATGATTTCTGCGGGGAACTGGGACTCTGCATCAAGGGCGTCCATTTTTCCCCCATTAAAGGGCCGGAAGGCAATATCGAGTACCTTTATTACTTTGTGAAGTCCCCGGAAGCAACGATGTTTACAGAAGGCGATTTGCAAAAGCTGGTATCGGATTCCCACGCCCAGCTGGACCGAAAGGATGAAAGCCGTGAAACTGCTGATTAGGCCGAATCTGGATAAGGAAGGCGCCGCCCTCTGCGCGCGGCAGGTCTGCGCCATTGTCCAGGAGTGCGGCATGACGCCCTGGATGGAAAAATCCCTGGAACCCCTGTTTTCCACCTGCCCCGGGATGCAGTTTGTGGAGCCGGAAACCGCTTTCCGGGACTGCGACGTGTGCATTGTCATCGGCGGCGACGGGACTATCCTTCATACCGCCCAGCAGCTGATCCCATACGCCCGCCCGGTGCTGGGCATCAACTTAGGGCGGCTGGGATTTTTGGCCACCTTGGAAGCCGACCAGCTGCCCATGCTGGAACGGCTGGCGTCGGGGGACTATTCCCTGGAAAACCGGATGCTTTTGGAAGTGATCCTAACCAAAGGCGGGGAGGAAAAGACCTTCTTAGCTTTAAACGACGTGGTGGTTTCCAAGGTGGAAATGGCCAAGATTGTGGATATCCAGGTTTCCTGCGGCGGCCGGAAGGTGGGGAATTACCGGGCTGACGGCGTGATTTTCGCGGCTCCCACCGGCACGACGGCCTACTCCCTTTCGGCAGGAGGGCCTATTGTGGACCCGGGCATGGACTGCATCGCCATGACTCCCATCTGCCCTCATTCCCTGTTTTCCCGCACCATCCTCTTTAGCGGGGACAGCGTGCTGACGGCTCGGCCCGGGGCCCATGGCCAAAACCTTTACCTGACAGTGGACGGGGAAGAAGGCGGATTTTTTCCGGATGACGCGGCGCTGACTGTGCGCCGGAGCCAGGTTCGCCTGTCCCTTATCAACCTGACGGGGAACGAATTTTATGAAGTGCTGAACAACAAGCTGCTGCGGCGGGCTTACGATGAATAGGAGGGCTGTGGATGAAAGCCATGCGTTTGGCCAAAATTGTGGAGCTGGTGGAAAAAAATGAGATTTACACCCAGGAGGATCTGCTGGTCCTTTTGGCCAAGGAGGGGATCTCCACCACCCAGGCCACAATTTCCAGGGATATTAAGGAACTGAACCTGGTCAAGACTATTACGGAGGACGGCAAATACAAATATACCACCACCCGGAAGAAAAAAAGCGATTCCATGGAAAAAAAGTTCCGGGCTGTGTTTGTGGAATCAGTCATCAGCGTGGATTACGCTTTGAATACGGTGGTCATTAAGTGCCACACCGGCATGGCCAACGCGGCCTGCGCCTCCTTGGACTCCATGGCGGAAATGGAGGGGATCGTCGGGACTTTGGCCGGGGACGACACCATTTTCGTGCTGATGCGCACGGAGAAAATGGCGGAGCATCTGACCAGCCATATCCGGGAAATGACCGGGCAGACAGATTGAGGGGAAACTATGTTAGCAGCGTTATATATTGAAAACCTTGCAGTCATTGAAAAAACATATGTGGAATTCCCCCGGGGCTTTACTGTGTTTACCGGGGAAACCGGCGCGGGGAAATCCATCCTCATCGACGCCATCAACGCCTGCCTGGGCCAGCGCACTACCCGGGAAATTGTCCGCACCGGCGCGAAAAAGGCCAGCATATCGGCCGTTTTTCGGGAGATTCCCCGGGATGCGGCGGATATGCTCCTAAAAAACGGGTATTCTGTTGAGGAAAGCGGCGAGCTGCTCCTGGACCGCACAATCCATGCAGACGGCCGCACCAGCGCCCGTGTAAACGGCCGGCCGGCGGCTGTGGGGTTTCTGCGGGAAATTGGCCCCCGGCTCATCAACATCCATGGCCAGCACGACAGCCAGACCCTCCTTTCCCCAGAAAAGCACCTGGGGATTTTGGACAATTTCGGCGGCCTTCACGAGGAAACCGCCGCTTATCAGGAAAAATTCCTGGCCCTGCGGGACACGGTGCGGAAATTAAAATCCCTTTCCGCCAAGGAAACCGGCAATTCCAAACGGGCGGAAATGCTGCGCTTTCAGATTGAGGAGATCCGGGCCGCCAAGCTCACCCCGGGCATCGAGGAACGGCTCATGGAAAAATCCCGGCGGTTCCAAAGCGTGGAGCGCATCGCCCGTGCCTTGGAATCCGCCTGCGTTTCCCTTTTGGGGGATGAGGAGGAATTGCAGGGGGCGGTGGATTTAGTGGAATCCGCCCAGGGGGAAATGTCGGCTTTGTCGGAATTCCCTGAATTTTCCGCCGCGGCGGAAACTCTGGAAGGGATTTCCCTAGAGCTTTCCGAGCTTTCCGCAAACCTCCGGGGCCAGCTCTCCGCATTGGAGTACGACCAGCAGGAGGCGGATCTGGTGGAGGCCCGTTTGAGCCAAATTCACCGGCTGAAACTGAAATACGGCAGCACGGTTTCGGAAATTTTAGACTTTATGGAGGACGCAAAACGGGAGCTTGCCGGCATCGAGTCCGGGGACGAGCAGCTCCGGGAGCTGACCAAGCAGGCCGCCCTTCAGAAAAAGGAAGTGGCCCGGCTGGCCGCCCGGCTGACGGAACACCGGAAGGAAGCCGCCGCGCGTTTTGTGGAAAAAGTGTCCGGGGAAGCCCGTTTCCTGGAAATGCCCAGTCTGCGCATGGAAGCGGATTTCCGCCCGGCCAAGCTGGGAATCCAAGGGGACCACACCATGGAGCTTTTGATTTCCGCAAACCCCGGGGAGCCGCCGAAACCCATTTCCAAAATCGCTTCCGGCGGCGAATTGTCCCGGATCATGTTGGCCATCAAAAGCGCCCTGGCGGAAAAGGACGATGTGGACACCCTGATTTTTGATGAAATCGACACCGGCGTCAGCGGCCGCGCTGCCCAGAAAATCGGCATGAAGCTGCGGGAAGTGGGGGCCTCCCGCCAGGTATTTTGTGTCACCCATTCCGCCCAGGTGGCATCCCAGGGGGATTCCCAGTTTTTAATCCGGAAATCTTCTGACAAGGAAAAAACCTTTACAGAGGTTCTTCCCCTGGATATGGAAGGCCGGGTGGCGGAAATCGCCCGGATTATGGCCACCGACCAGGTCAGCGGCCTGGCCCGGGAAACCGCCCGGCGGATGCTGGAGGAAAACCAGGCCCCGGCTGATTTGTGACGGAAGAATTCAGAAAGCCTCCGGGCTTTCAATGAAGATACCGGCAAAAATAGTTCCGGATTGACCGGGCAACCCGGAATACCGGGGCGCACAGCAAAAACCAAAGGGCAAAATACAGCGGGCAGACCTGGCCCAACAGGTTCCCGAAAAGGTCGGAATAATCCCAAACCGCCCACTTGAGCTTCAGGTTTACAACACACCCGACGATGAATTCTATAGCGGTGATCCAGCAGGCCCCCCGCAGACATTTGGCGGGGAGCCGCTCTGTTTCATGCCGCCCGTCGATCTGATAGAGCAGAAGGAAACAGACGCCGCCGGTGACCGCCATGGTCCAGTGGGTGAACCCGCGCCAGAGAATCTCAATCAGGCTGTAGCCGACAGAGCCAATCAGATATATGATCCCGCATTCTTTCGCTTTATGCAGAGTTTTTTCCATTTTATCCCATCCTTAATTCTTGGTGGTATATGGGTATTCTGTCCCATGAATAGTGAAATATGAACCTGCGGGAAATGAAAAAAGGATTAAGAATGGAAGATTCCGTTGACCGGATGCATAAGCTGTGCTATACTCATAAAGGAAATTCTGGAAACTGTGGGGGATATTATGGACTTTTTGGAAATACTCAAAGCGATTTTGTACGGCATTGTGGAAGGCGTCACCGAATGGCTGCCGGTGAGCAGCACCGGCCACATGATTTTGCTGGATAAGTTTGTAAAGTTAAACGTCAGCCCGGAATTCTGGGAGATGTTTCTGGTGGTCATCCAGCTGGGGGCCATTTTGGCGGTGGTCGTCCTCTTTTGGAACAAGATCTTCCCGTTCCGCTTTGAAAAAGGCGTGCATATCGACAAGCCCAAATTTGTCATGTGGTTCAAAATCCTGGTGGCCTCCATCCCGGCCGGCGTAGTGGGCATTTTGTGGGACGACGAGCTGAACGCCCTGTTTTACAATTATGTCACTGTGGCCATTATGCTGATTTTGGTGGGCGTTTTGTTCATCCTCATTGAAAATTACAATAAAAAGCAGAAGCCCCGGGTCAATTCCATCAGCGGCATCACCTATCGGGCCGCCTTGGTCATCGGGGTGTTCCAGCTGATTGCAGCCGTATTCCCCGGCACATCCCGTTCCGGGGCCACCATTATCGGCGCTTTGCTTCTGGGGATTTCCCGGGTAACGGCGGCGGAATTCACCTTTTTCCTGGCTATCCCCGCCATGTTCGGCGGCAGCGCCATTAAGCTTTTAAAATTCGGCTTTGATTTTACGGGGACGGAAATTACCATCCTGCTGGTGGGCATGATCGTAGCCTTTGTGGTTTCGGTGCTGGTGATCCGGTTCCTGATGGGGTACATTAAAAAGCACGACTTTAAGGTGTTCGGCTGGTACCGGATCGTGCTGGGCATTTTGGTGCTGCTTTACTTCCTGCCCCAGTCCCTGGCGGCCTGATGCGCTGCCGGGACTGCGCTTTCAGCTGGGAGGACCGCCGGGAAACGGTTTACCGGCGGGAGGACTGCTGGTTCTGCCGGAAAAAAGGCCCTTTTTTCAGCCGTTCTTACCGGATAGGGGAAAAGACCCGGGTGGACCCGGACGCTCCGGCCTGCCCGGAATTCCAATCAAAAAACGAAAACCGCCGGGAACTGTAAAACGCAGCTCCCGGACTTTTGCATATCCGCATTTTCCGGAATGCGGTGGGGAGGACAGATCATGAAAATTCAGGAATTTATTGAAGAAATTCAGAAATCTTTTGTGGGGAACCCGCAGATCATTTATAAGGTGTTCTGCGCCCTGCTGGCCGGAGGGCACGTCCTGCTGGAGGATATCCCCGGCGTGGGCAAAACCACCCTGGCCAAAGCCTTTTCCCAGGTTTTGAACCTGGAATGCAAGCGCATCCAGTTTACCCCGGACGTGATGCCTTCGGACATCACCGGCTTTACTATGCTCCGGCCGGAGGACCGGGCAATGGTCTACCAGCCCGGCGCAGTCATGTGCAGCCTGTTGCTGGCCGATGAGATCAATCGCGCCTCCTCCCGCACCCAGTCGGCCCTGCTGGAAGCTATGGAGGAATACACCGTCACAGTGGACGGCGTCACCTATCCGCTGCCGGACCCCTTTATGGTCATCGCCACCCAAAACCCGGCGGGCTCCTCCGGCACCCAGCTTCTGCCGGAGTCCCAGACCGACCGGTTTATGCTCCGGCTGTCCATCGGATACCCGGATGAAGAAATGGAATTCACCATGCTGTCCAGGAAAAACGGCCTTTCCGAGCCGACCTCCCTGCGCACCCTGGCGGATGCGGAAACCATCCGGGAGATGCGGAAGAAGGTTGCCGCCGTCTATCTGGATGACTCCATTTACCGCTATATTTTGAAACTGGTGCGGGCAACCAGGGAACGGCCGGAAATTTCCCAGGGTGCAAGCCCCCGGTGCAGCGTGGCCCTGACCGCTGTTTCCCAGGCGGCGGCCTGGGTATCCGGCCGGGATTATGTGATTCCGGAGGATGTGCAGTCGGTTTATATAGACTGCGTGGCCCACCGGCTGGTTATGTCCTCCCAGGCCAAGCGGGACCGGATTTCCCCGGAAATGGCGCTGGAAAAAATCTTAAAGGACGTCCAGCCGCCCAAGCTGAAGGTGGAATCATGAGCCGCAAAGAAAAAAGCCGGGTCAGGCTCCGGCATCGGGAGGCCCTTTATATCCTCCTGCTGGCCGCCGCTGCCGGGTACTATCTTTACGATACCTCCTACCTGTCCTGGCTGGCGCTTTTGGCGGCGGTTTTGGTTCCCATCTTCGATTGGGGGATCAGTTTTTTCCTTCTGCGAAAGGGCCGGATTATCCCCGAAGCCAGCGCGGAGGTGACCTTGCAATCCGCAGGGCTTTCCTTTTCAATACAGATCGCGCCGCCTCAGGTTCCGGCGGCAATCCGCGGGGAAATGCGGGCGGTGAACCTGTTTTCCGGGGAAAAAATGAAGAAAAAGCTGGCCATTCCGCCGGGACAAAGCGGAGAGCTGGAATTGGGGCAGTTTAAGGGGACTTTGCCCGGGGTGGTCCAATGCCGGGTAATGAAAACCCGCGCCAGGGACCTGCTGGGGCTGTTCCCGGTGCCAATTCCGGCCGCGGCCCCAGTGAAAGCCCTGATTCTGCCGGAGCCGGCGCCTTTTCCGGGGGAATTGGCCCGTTCCGGCGTTATGGAGGATATCTCCCGCCTGAGCGTCCCCGGGGCTGAAGGCCAGCGGGAATGGAAGGATATCCGGGAATACCGCAGCGGCGACCTTTTGCGGGACATCCACTGGAAGCTGTCCGCCCGGCGGGACCAGGTCATCGTCCGGGAATACG
The DNA here is from genome assembly GCA_018716725.1 of Candidatus Merdivicinus excrementipullorum. Taxonomy (GTDB): domain Bacteria; phylum Bacillota; class Clostridia; order Oscillospirales; family Ruminococcaceae; genus Merdivicinus; species Merdivicinus excrementipullorum. The sequence continues at coordinate 51,051 of DVJP01000050.1, forward strand.
CCGTGGCCGGAGGCAGCGCCGTGCCGGTGCGGATGCGCTGGGCCGGGACGCCTGAGGAAATCTCCGGGAAACTCGGCCGCCTTTTGGGCCTTTTGGAGGGCCTGCGGCGGGAAGATCTGCCCTTTGCCCTGCGGGTCCAGCTGCCGGACGGGGAAGAGCTGGCCGCCGGTTCGCTGGAAGAAACAGAAGCCGTCCTTTGGGACCTGCTGGCCAGGCCCTGCCCTACAGCCCAGACGGAAGGGAATTTTGTGGAGGACAGCCTGCCGGAGCAATGGTTGGAAGCGGAAAAGGACGCCATTGTGCTTTATCGAGACGGCGTGCCGGAGGAGGTGCTCTCATGACGGATTCTTTGCGGAAATTCCCTTTGGAAAAAGCCGGATACCTGCTGCTTTTGCTTTGCGGCGTTTTGGGGACATGGGGGGCCTTCCTGGACCGCTACCGCCTGCCTTATGCGGAATTTCTCCTGCCTGGGGCGGTTTTGGCGGCCGCCTTACTGGGCGGGCTGGCTTTCCTGCCTAAAAAGGCCCGCATTGGATGCTCCCTGGGGCTTCTTGCCGTCTGGGTTTTTGTGTGCGTCCGTTATTGGCGGCAAATCGCCTGGGGCCTTGTCCGGTGCTTTGAACGCCTGCTGCCTACGGTTACCATATATATCTCTCTGGATTTCCCGGCGCTGCCGCCCATTTCGCCCTGGGAAGAGAGAATGGCCCTGCTGGCCGCCTGCTGCCTGCTTCTGCCCTATTTGACGCTGCTGGCCTGGGCGGTTGTGGGCCGGAAAAGCTTCTGGTTCAGCTTCCTGCTGACCTTTCCGGTTTTTGTCTTTTCATGGGGACCCCAGACGGCGGCGCCTGTGTACGCCGTTGTGTGCAGCGCCTTCTTTTGGATGGCCATGCTGCTGCAAAACGGCATCCCCCGGCGGTTCCGGGGAAGCTCCGGCAGGGCGTTGGGGTGGATTCTCCTGGCATCCGGGCTGGTGTCGTCTTTGGTGATCCTGGCCCCGCCGGAACGGTATGAACCCTGGGACGGCGCGGCGGACGTCCGTGCCCAGCTAAACGACGCGGCCAGCGGGATGGCCCGGTGGTTCCCGGGCGGACAGGGCGGCGGGACTGTCCTGTCCGGCGAGGACGGGGAGATTGACCTGGATGAAACCGGGAACCGCAGCCAGCCGGATGGGGACGCTCTGCGGGTTTACAGCTATCGAATACCGGAACAGCTGTATCTGCGGGGGTATTCCGCTGCTGTTTACACCGGCCACAGCTGGGAACAGCTGGAAGAGGGGATGTACTCCTCGAAAATGCTTGGCTTTCAGCCTCTTTCCTTTTTGGAACGCCGGGCAGAGGGGACTGCTGCAAACGTCACCGTGGAGCCTCTGGTTCCATCCCGATGGGTTTACGCCCCTTACCTGATTACCGATATGGAGCCGCGCCTGCAAACGGAAGATGACGTCGGCTTTTTGGCAAACGGACAGGAACAGTATTCCTTCCAAAGCCTGGCCAGCAGCGAATGGGGGGTCATCAACGGGGAAAACGGCGGGCAGTGGCTGGAATATCCGACTTTTTCCTACTCCTACCTGATGGTCGACTCCTTTATGTATGACGGGGAGCTTTTGACCTACATGACGGAACCCGGCCGCGGCCCGGTGATCCAAAATTTAAGCCAGCTGTCCCCGGAACAGGAAATCGCCGCCTACAATTACCTGTACAATTTCCTGGAAGGACAGGGCCTGTATACCGTGCCGTCCTATGCGCGGGACAGCAGCTATGTGAGCTTTTTGCAGGGGTATTACACCCAGCTGCCGGAAGGGCTGCGGGAAAGCCTGTTGGAATGGTGGCGGGAAAATTACGCGCCGGGCACGGGCAGCATGGCACGGGACCAGGCTATAACCGGAACCATCCCGGAAACCGGCGTGCCCTACTGGCTGTGGGGCTATGCCGCCGGGGAGGTGGCCCGGACCATCCGGGATTCCGGCGTTTATACCCTGACTCCCGGCCTTCAGCCAAGGAACCGGGATTTTGCGGAATATTTCCTGACCGAAAGCAATGAGGGCTACTGCGTCCACTTTGCCACCGCCGCAGCCGTTATGCTCCGGGCCTTGGGCATCCCCGCCCGGTACGCGGAGGGCTATGCGGTGGACGGAAGCAGCTTTGACAGCCAGGGCTGGGTTACGGTTCCCGCCAGAAACGCCCACGCCTGGGCGGAAATCTGGCTTCCCGGAACCGGCTGGGTCCCTGTTGAAGCCACTCCCGGCGGCCCGGCAGGCGTAACCGGCGGCCAGGAATCCAGCGAAGAATCCTCCCTGCCGGAGGAAAGCGAGCCGCCCTCCTCCAGCGCGGAGGAGCCGTCTGTCTCCTCTGCTCCGGAGGAGGAAAGCGCGCCGGAAATCTCCCAGCCGGAATCCTCGGAAGCGGCAGGGGAAAACACCCCGGAAAGCCAAGACAGCTGGGTTTGGAGCATTGCCCTTGGAGGGCTTCTGCTGATTCTTGCGGCGGCCGCGCCCTTTGGCGCGCGCTGGCTCAGAATGGCGGGCCGGAAAAAGAAGATGTTCCAGCCGGACTCCCGCAAAGCGGCTTTGGAAATCTACGGCGTTATAATGAGCCTTAGCCGCTTCGGCGGGCCGGACCCTTCGCCGGAAGCCCTTGCAATCGCCCGGAAGGCCCGGTTCAGCCCCCATGAGATTTCAGCGGACGAGCTGGAAACCCTTCTTGGGGAATACCGGGAACACCGCCAAAAGACGTGGGAAAATCTGCCCAAACGCAGGCGGCTGCGGTTCTGGTTCTGGGGGTACCCGGAAGGGCGTTCATAAAAAATTCCTTGCAAAAAGCCGAAAAAGGCGTTATAATATCAACCAGGAAAGGAAGTGTACAGAATTTTGAAGATTGAACTTCCGAATTTTCACTATTTTTATTCCAAAAATCCATACAGCGGCAGCTTAGGCGGGTTCCGGTTCCGGCTGGAGCCTGGGGACGGGCAGCTGAAAGCCATTGCCTGGCCGGGCCCAAACTGTATGGAAGCAACGGACCCGGCCCTGCTGCGGACAGAGGAATTTGCCTTGACGGAAGAAGGGCTGGGGGCTGCTGGGGAATGGCTTACCTCCCAGTGCGAGGAATGGACCTATAAAGGAGTGTAAAGGATGTCTAAATTGATGAAACGGGCGGCCTGCGTCTTTGCTGCGGCCTGCCTTGCGGTATCGGCCGCTGCGCCGGTTTCCGCCGCCTGGCAGAACACCCAGTCCGGCTGGAAATATACCACGGAAAACGGCGGTTATGCCGCCGGCGGATGGCGGATGATTGACGGGAAATGGTACTATTTCGGCCAGGACGGGATTATGAAAAACGGCTGGATTTTCGATAACGGCAAATGGTATTACTGCAACCAAAGGGGCGAAATGCAGACCGGCTGGGTCTGGGACGGCAGCCGCTGGTACTGCCTGGATCAAAGCGGCGCCATGCGGAAGGGCTGGATTCATGAAAATGACAAATGGTACTACTGCAACCAGAGCGGCCAGATGCTGTACGGCTGGGCGGACGTGGACGGCGTCACCTATTTCTTCAACACCAGCGGGGAAATGCAGACCGGCGTAATCCAGGTGGAAGGGGAAAATTATGAATTTGCCTCCAACGGTGCCCTGATCGGGGAAAGCTCCGCGGCATTCCCGTCCGCAGCTTATACCCTGGACGGCCATCCCACGGAAATCGTAGACAAAGCCCAGGACGGGCAGACGGTCAGGGTTACCATTTACGAGGGTATGAGCGCCACAGAAATCGCCGACCGCTTGGAGCAAAGCGGCGTCTGCCGGGCGGAGGATTTCCTCAAGGCCATTAACCAGTATCAGACCGCCTCGGCTACCTTTGACGAATTTAAAAACAACCAGGATTTGTTCTACTACTATGAAGGCTGCCTGTATCCGGATACCTATGAGTTCTACGCCAACTCCGCCCCGGAAACCGTGATCCGGAAAATGCTCATCAATTTTGACAACAAAATCACCGATGAGATGAAAGAGCAAATGGAGGAAAAGGGCCTCACTCTGTTTGAAACCATCACCTTCGCGTCCGTAATCCAGCAGGAGGCCGGAAAACCGGAGGATATGGCCAAGGTTTCCGCTGTATTCTGGAACCGCTTAAACAGCGACGGCCAGTTCCCCTTATTGCAGTCCAATCCCACCAGGGAATATGTGGAAAGGGAGATTCTTCCCCATTTAGATTGGGGCAATTCTTCCGTTGATACGGATACTTATGACACTTATAAAACCTCCGGCCTGCCCGCCGGCCCCATCTGCAATCCCAGCGTAGAGGCTATCGAGGCGGTTCTGAACCCGGAGGAGGGCATCGACGCTTATTTCTTCTGCACCGATAAGACCGGGAAATTCTATTTTGCCGTGACCTTAGCAGAGCATAAGGAAAATATCGCCGAAGCCCAGAAAGTCAACGCCGCTTTGGAAGAGAACAAGGAAAGCGCGGAATAGGACGGATTTTGCGCCTTCCCTTGAAATCATACCCTGAATATAGTATAATGAAACCAGAGCAGGAGGTTTTCTGCTCTGGTCTTGTTTTTATATGCAGTATTTTTGACAGAGGAATACCGGATTAAATAATAAGGAGGGACAAGGATGTTGAAAAAGAAAAGCGCGGCCGCCATACTGGCCGGCGTAATGATTTGCGGAAGCCTGCTTACGGCATGCGGGCGGGAGCCGGAGGTCGTAACGGATGAGACATCCGCTGTTTCCGAATCATCAGATACCCAGGCGGAAATGGCCCCGGAATATATTGTGGAAGATATGGAAACTCCCTTGGCCAATGGCGGCGGAGGCTCCGGCGGCAGTTCAGAAGGGCCTACCGTCCAAGCCGGCGCAGACGGCAGCTATACCGGCGCCATCAATATTGTGGAAAATAAAGCGCCGGGCACTGTGGTTTATCAAAACGGCGGCTCCGTCATTGACGCCAGCAACGCCGGCAAGGGCTATGTCATGGTGAAGCAAAGCGGCGTTTCCCAGCGGCTGAAGGTTCAGATTGTTATGGGGGACAAAAAATATAACTATGACCTGAACAATGCCGGGAATTATGAGGCGTTCCCTTTGCAGATGGGCAACGGCGCTTACAAGGTCCGTATTATGCAGAACAAGGAGGGGAACACCTACTTTGAACTGTTTTCCGCGGACATCAACGTGACCCTGGATTCCGCCTACGCCCCCTTCCTGGCCCCCAGCCAGTATGTCAATTACAGCGCTTCTTCGGCGACTGTTAAGAAGGCTTTCGACCTTTGCTCCAAATCCACCACGGATGTGGAGAAGCTGACGGTGATTTACAACTGGATTATCAGCAGCATCACTTACGACACCCAAAAGGCGGCCACGGTGCAAAGCGGGTACCTGCCCAATGTGGACGGTGTTTTGCGGTCCAAAACCGGCATCTGCTTTGACTATGCGGCGGTAATGGCGGCCATGCTCCGTTCCCAGGGCGTGCCCGCGAAGCTGGTAGTGGGCACTGTTTCGGCGGCGGATTTAAACCACGCATGGAACGAGGTTTACCTGGAGGGGAAAGGCTGGGTAACGGTCCGGATGTATTTTGAGGGTTCTGCCTGGGAGCGGATGGACCCCACTTTTGCGGCTTCCGGCGGCGCCAATATTGAGCAGTACGTAGGAAACGGCAGCAATTACACCACCCTTCGCATCTATTAAGCATAGGATACCGCTGAAAAGCAGCGGTTAAAACGGAAGGAAAAGCACAAAGGAAGATGATTTCCGGCTGTAAATGGAAGGAGGAAACCACGGCTTTTGCGGCTATGGTTTGAAAGCGTATGAAACAGGCAGCATTACCGGCAGGGGATCTTTCCCTGTTTTGTTCCCAGGCGGCGCTACTCATGAAATCCGGCATCCCTTTGGACGACGGCCTTGCCGCCATTGGGGAAACCATGCCGGAAAGCGGCAGGAAAATCCTGTCCCAGGTGGAAACCGATTACCATGAAACCTATTCTCTGGAAACAGCCCTGGAAAAATCCGGCGTGTTCCCGGACTATTTCGTGAAAATGGCGGGCATCGGCGAACGTTCCGGAAAACTGGAGGAGGTTTTGGAATCCTTAAGCGTCTACTACGACCGGGATTCCCGGATGAAGGAACAGGTCCGGCGGGCGGTGCTGTACCCCATGGCGTCTGTCTGCGCTATGGCCATTGTGGTGGCGGTGCTGGTTTGGAAGGTGCTGCCGGTTTTTGAGGATGTGCTGGAATCCCTGGGCGGTTCCGCCGGGGCGCTGTCCGGCCTGGGGCCGGGGCTTGGCATCGGCGTGCTGGTGTTTTTGGGCATTTTGATCCTCTGCGCGGCTGCCGGCGCGGTTTTGGTAAAAACCGGCCATGGCAGCCTTCTTGGAAAAATTTTCGGCAGAATCGGCCCGGTGCGGCGGGTACTGGAAAAGGTTTCCGCCGCCAGGTTTGCGTCGGTGCTGTCCATGCTGCTGTCCAGCGGCTACCAGATTGAGGAGGCTCTGGAATTCCTCCCGGCTATCCTGCCGGACAAGGATTCCGCGGAAAAGGTGCGCCGGATTGGAACCCGCATGAGCGAAGGGGAACCTTTACCCGATGCGGTCCAGTCCGAAGGGATTTTCCCCGGCCTTTACTCCCGCATGGTGTCTATCGGGTTCCACACCGGCGCTATGGACACAGTTATGGCCAAGCTGGCGGCCATTTACGAGGAGGACGCCGACAACGCCATCCAGTCCCTGATTGGGACGCTGGAACCGCTGCTGGTGGGGATTTTGTCCGCCGCTGTCGGGGTTATCCTCTTTTCAGTGATGCTGCCCCTTTTGGGCATTATGTCCGCCATTGGATAAGGAGGGAAGGTCATGCGCCTGTATCAGCGGGATACCCTTTGGAGCCGGGTGAAAGGCTGGCTGCCTGCGGCGGGCGGGCTGCTGATTGCGGCCCTGTTTTTGGGGGCTGTCTGGAACGCTTCCGATTCGGTGGAGGAGGAACAGCTCCGCATGGCGGAGGAGTCCATCCGCCGGGCGGCTGTCAGCTGCTACGCTGCGGAGGGAAGCTACCCGCAGAATGTGGAGTACCTTACTGAGCACTACGGCGTCCAGCTGGACACCCGGAAATATGTGGTAAATTACACCGTTATGGGTTCCAATACCCTGCCGTATATCGAAGTGGTGCCGAAAGGCGGCCGCTCCCGGCTGGATATTGGATTTTAATGGAAGGAGAAGCGGGGATTTATGCTGACAAACGGGAAAAAACACTCTGCCGAAACCTTCCTGACCCTGGGCGTTTTTGGGATTTTTGCCATCCTGGCAGTTTTGCTCACCTTAATGGGGGCAAGGGCCTATCGGAGAATCGCAGGGCGGATGGATGAGAATAACGCCCTGCGTTCCTCCCTGTCCTATGTGGCCAATAAGGTCCGGGCCGGGGACCATGCAGGCGGCGTTTCCCTGGAAATACGGGGGGATTTGGAGACCCTCTGCCTTTCGGAAACGGCGGAGGGGGAAACCTACGAAACCCTTTTGTTTTTCGCGGACGGCTGGCTGCGGGAATACGCGGCGGTAGCCGGGGCGGCCCGGGAGCTTTCCCCGGACAGCGGCGAAAAAATCGTGGAGCTGGCGGGCTTTTCCATGGAGCAGGAGGGGGATACCCTGCGCTTAGCCGCGGAGGCCAAGGGCGGCGCTTCCATGGAATTGACGGTGGCTGTCCGCAGTGAAGGGGGGCTGGTTTCATGAGCAGTCCTTCTCGTGTCCAGAGCTTTTTTCTGGAACTTGCCATGGTGATTCTGTTCTTTTCTCTGGCGGCGGCCGTTGTCATCCGCTTTTTCGCGGCGGGCAGCCAACTGAGCAACTGCAGCCGGGATGTGAACGGGGCCATATTGGCGGCGCAAACCGCTGCGGAAGCCGTTGCGGCCAGCCCGGAAATCCAGGAAAACTCTACGGTTTATTACGACAGCCAGTGGAACCGGACGGACAGCCCGGACGCATTCCGGCTGGAAGTTTCGGCAAATTCGGAACTATCCGGCGCAGGAACCCTCTGCCATTACAGTATTATTGTGACGGCGGAAGGGGATGAAAAGCCGCTTTTTGAGCTGGATACCGCCAAATATTGGCCCAAGGAGGGGAAGGCTTCATGAAAAAGAAGGAATCCGCCCCTTTTGGCGCGGGGATGTCCTCTTTGTTGATGGTTTTTGTGGTGCTCTGCCTGACGGTGTTCGGGGTGCTGGCTTATATGACCGCCCGGGCGGACAGCCGCCTGACCCAGCGTTCGGCACAGATGGTTCAGGCATATTACGCGGCGGACGCCGAAGCTGAGGAGGCTTTGGCACGGCTGGACGCCGCCCTTTTGGAGATGCCGGAAAAAGAAGCTTTGGAATCCGCGGGATTTACCGTAGGCGCTAATGAACAGCCTTTGACGGGGAAACTGGAAATCCCGGTGGACGGGACCCGGATTTACCGGATGCAGGTGGAGATTTCCGGCGGGGATTACCGTATAACCGTCCGGCAGACAGAGGACAACACCGTTTGGGAGGATGAAATTCTGGACGTCTGGGACGGCCGGTAGAAGGGGAGAAGTGTTATGACCAATATGCTGGAGGCTTTGCAAAAGGCCATTGAAAACAAAGCGTCGGATATTTTTATCGTTTCCGGTTTTCCCATGGCGTTTAAGATCAACGACGTCATTGAACCGGTGGACGAGGAACGGCTGATGCCGGACGCCACGGAGGACTTGATCCGGCAGATTTATCAGCTGGAAGGCTCCCGGAGAATGGAGCAGCTGACCCAAACCGGCGATGATGACTTTTCTTTTTCCATTAAAGGCTTGGGCCGGTTCCGCTGCAACGCCTATAAACAGCGGAATTCCCTGGCGGCGGTATTGCGGGTAGTGTATTTTGACCTGCCGGATTACCGCACCCTGAACATCCCGGAAACTGTGGTGAACCTGTCCGCCAAGAAAAAGGGCATGGTGCTCATTACCGGTTCCGCCGGAAGTGGCAAATCCACCACCTTGGCCTGTATCATCGACCGCATCAACCGCACCCGCCGCAGCCATGTCATCACCATTGAGGACCCTATTGAGTTCCTCCACAGCCACAAAATGAGCATTGTCAGCCAGCGGGAAGTTGCCCACGACACCCAAAGCTACGCCCAGGCGCTGCGGGCGGCCCTGCGCCAGTCCCCGGACGTCATCCTTTTGGGGGAAATGCGGGATTTCCAAACCATCCAGACAGCCCTGACCGCCGCCGAAACCGGCCAGCTGGTGCTTTCCACCCTTCATACCATCGGCGCTGCCAAAACCGTGGACCGGATTGTGGACGTGTTCCCAGGGGACCAACAGCAGCAGGTGCGGATCCAGCTTTCCATGGTGCTGGAAGCGGTGGTTTCCCAGCAGCTGCTTCCCACGGTGGACGGCAAGCTGGCGCCGGCCTTTGAGATCATGCTGGTGAACAGCGCCATCCGGAACCTCATTCGGGAAGGGAAGGGCCATCAGATCGACAACGTCCTCTTTACCGGGGCCGTCGAGGGGATGCGCACCATGGACGGCGACATTTTAAGGCTTTATAAGGCCGGGATCATTTCCCGGGAAAACGCCCTGCTTTACGCCGTCAACCCGGACGCCCTCTCCAAAAAGCTGTAAAACCAAAAAAGGCCCGGTTATTTTAGACAGTCGGGTCAATGTTTCAAAAGTAGTGCTTTGCTAGCGCAAATGGACCGGGGAGAAAAACTTAGAAGATTCTATCATTCGATTTTGCAAAGCAAAATCGAATCGCGGGGTCATCCGCGGGCGGTCTGCGGACCGCCTTTTTTCTTAATGTTCGCGGCCGAGCCGCGAAGAGTAAGAATTTCGTGCTCTGCGGAGCACGACCAAAGGCTTTGCCTTTGGAAACCACAAGCTTTTGAAAAAGCTTGACCAAAACTTTTATTGTTCTCTTTTATGCAATTTTATCTCAAAATGTTTTTTTGGGTACTCTAAGGCCCGGCCGTTTCAAACAGCCGGGCCTTTTTCTATCCTCAGATTTTCGCCATTGCGTCGGTGACAAATTTATCCACGGTGATTTTCCATTCCTCCACCATGACTAAGCCGGTTTTCCGGGCCTGCTCCGCGAATTTCTCAATCCGCCGGAGCTTTTCCTCCCGGTCGCCGTACTCCAGGACAATGCCCGCGTAATAAATGGGCAAAGCGGCGGTTTTCACCCGGAACTGGGTGTCCGCATCCCCCTGGGTCAGGGAAATGGCTTCCCCAAAGAGGGCTTCGTACTGGCGGAACAAATCCTCCCGCATGTAAGTGTCCTTGGCGTCCAGGGGGCCGCCGAAAATGTTCAGCTCCCCGCCGGCTTTTTCCATTTCATCGTGGATCAAGTCGATATACTGCAAAATTACCGGCCCGGCCTGCTTGTAGTAACCGTTCAGGAAATCAATCATGACCTCCCGTTCGTTGATGTAAGGGTCCCACATGAGCTTGGCCAGCAGATAGCCCCGCAGTTCGTGGAATTCCCCGCCGATTTCCCGGTTGCTCTGGCTGAACAGGGAACGGACGTTGTTTTCCACAAAGAACCGAATGTTGGGGCCTAAAACCCGCAGGTTGGGGAAGGGGCTTACCAGGTTGCGGAACTGGACGCAGTAGTCCCACAAGAAAACATTCTGGCAGATTTCCTTCCAGTCTAAAAGCTCCTGCCGGGAGCCGCTGGATTTTTCATCCGTTTCAATGGGCAGGCCCCGGTTGGCCTCAATGTTGCAGAGCATAATGTGGACGTTCTCCGCAGGCCGGGTAATCGCCGGGGCTTTCCGGGTGTACCAGTATGCCAGGGTAGAAATCACCTTGTCCGGGAAGTGTTCGGCAATGCGGTTGACAAAGTTCAGCACGGAACCCATAGGGGAGCCGTCCCGTTCGTTCATTTCCCGGCATTTTTCACACTGGCAGTAGGCCGCGTTGTCGTTCTGGGAAACCGACCAGTATTTGGCCTTGGGGTTTTCGTCCATGTGCTTTTTCAAATTCTTCAGAACGATGTCGAAAACATCCGGATTGGACAGGCAGAGCTGGGCGTTTTTCCCCACCCGCTTGCCTTCGTACAGGGAGAAATACTCCGGATGCTCGTCAAAATATTCCTCCGGCGAACAGAGGGTTCCAAAAGAATGGCACCAGAATCCCCAGTTTTCATCCCGTTTGCATTGGGGGACAATTTTGTGCTTTTCGGCAAACTCCGGGTCAAAGAAATCCCGGTAGTGGATTTCCCTGTACTGCAAAATGGGGGAGAACTGATACTCCTCAAAGCAGACGGTCAGGTTGGCGTCAAAGGGGATATACTCGTATGTGCGGGAGTAGTAACGGCAGCCTGCAACCCGTTCCAGCCAGTCATAAACGGCGTACACCATAGCCTGCCCGTTTCCGGCTTCGATTTCAATGTCCTTGTCGAAAATGCGGTACAAAAAGCCGCTTTCCCCGTGATCTGCGCATTTTAACACGATGCTGGGGTACACGGTGGTGGTTTCCTGGATGGTAAACTCAGCGTCGGTTATCTTGTTCAGGTATTTAGCCAGAATGGCGGCGGCCCGAGGAAACTCCTTGGACACGATTACCACGCTGGCAGTTTTGTTTTCAGCAATGCAGATAGGTTTGCACAGATTCATCTTCATCAGCTCCTAACGTTTCTGACCTTATTTTACAGGAGAAGGGATAAAAAAGCAAGAGCTATTTTCAAAAATTCGTGAAATCAGATAGAAAAATTCAGTAACATACGGGTTGTTCACTGTTCCAGAATCCGCATAAATTCTTCCCCGGTGATGGTTTCCTTCTCCAACAGGTAAGCGGCCAGCTCGTGAAGCTTGGGCTCGTTTTCCTTGAGGATCTTCCGGGCTTTTTCGTGGGCGGCTTTGACGGTTTCCACCACCTGGCTGTCAATTTTCGTGGCGGTATCCGCCGCGCAGGCCAGGGAGGCGTCACCGCCCAAGTATTGGTTCTGGACCGTTTCCAGAGCCACCATATCGAACTCTCCGGACATGCCGTACCGGGTAATCATGGCCCGGGCCAGCTTGGTTGCCTGCTCGATGTCGTTGGAAGCGCCGGTGGTGACGTTGTCCTCGCCGAAAATCAGCTCCTCGGCGCTGCGCCCGCCGGTGAAGGTGGCAATCTTATCCAGGATCTCCCGGCGGCTCATGAGCATCCGTTCGCCCTCATCCACCTGCATGGTGTAGCCCAGCGCGCCGGAAGTGCGGGGCACAATGGTGATCTTGGTGACCGGGGCGGAATGGGACTGCTTTGCAGCCACCAGGGCGTGGCCGATCTCGTGATAAGCAACGATTTTCTTTTCCTTGTCCGAAACCACGGCGTTTTTCCGCTGGGCCCCGGCGATGACGGTTTCCACGCTCTCTTCCAAATCCGCCTGGGTCACTGCTTTCCGGCCTTCCCGGACAGCCCGCAGGGCGGCTTTGTTGACGATGTTGGCAAGCTCCGCGCCGGAGGCCCCGGCGGTAGCCCGGGCAATGATGCTCCAGTCGATGCCGGATTCCAGCTTAACGTCCTTGGCGTGGACTTCCAAGATTGCCTGCCGTCCCTGCAAATCCGGCAATTCTACCGGCACCCGGCGGTCAAACCGGCCGGGCCGGAGAAGGGCAGGGTCCAGGCTTTCCGGGCGGTTGGTGGCGGCCAGGAGCACAACGCCCTTTTGGCCGTCAAAGCCGTCCATTTCCGCCAGCAGCTGGTTTAAAGTCTGTTCCCGCTCGTTGTTGCCGCCTTGCCGCCGGTGTTCCGTTTCTGGCCGATGGCGTCGATTTCATCGATGAACACGATACAAGGGGCCTTTTCATTGGCCTGCTTAAACAGGTCCCGGACCTTGGCCGCGCCCATGCCCACAAACATCTCCACAAACTCACTGCCGGAGATGGAGAAGAAGGGGACGCCGGCTTCCCCGGCAACGGCCTTTGCCAGCAGGGTTTTACCGGTGCCGGGAGGGCCTACCAGCAGGACGCCTTTGGGGAGTTTCGCGCCGATGGCCGCGTATTTCTTCGGCTCGTGCAGGAAATCCACCACTTCCACTAAAGCTTCTTTGGCTTCATCCTGTCCGGCCACATCCTTGAATTTGACGCCGGTTTTGGCGTCGGCTACATAAACCTTTGCGCCGGATTTGCCGAAAGACATGGCGTTGCCCATGCCGCCGGGCATCTGGTTCTGCATCCGCTTGCGCATCCAGCGGTAAAACAAATCGCCCACCAGGAAAAAGAACGCCATGGGCAGGATCCAGCTGACAATAAAGCTTAACAGCGGGTCAGCCTGGGTGGGGATGGTTGAGGCGAAGTGGACATCCTGTTCTGTCAGCTGCTGCAAAAGCCGCTGGCCGTCGTCGGGCCAGATACCGGTTTTGCAGACAGCTTCTTTTCCATCCTTTTCCGCGATGAATACAACCTGGCCGCTGTATTCGTCATAGGACACTTCCTTCACCTGGCCGTCGTCGATCATTTCCAAGAACTGGTCGTAGCCCACCTCCACAACCGTGCGCTTCAGCATGGAAGGGAACACCAGGGCGTTTAGCAGCATGATAATGATCATGGCGATGATGGCGTAAAAGATAAATGGCTTTTTTGCTGGGGTTTTCCGTTTTCAATTTCTTCATGCATGGCAAAAACTCCTTTCCGGCAATGAGGCTATTACTTCTTGGCGTCCTGTCCGCCAATAGATCTCAAAGCTTTTTTGAACTGGAAGGTAAAGAATACGGCGGTGAAAGTGACGGCGATAAAATCCGCAGCCGGCTCGGCCATATAAACCGCCGTTGTTTTGTCCGACGAGAAAATCGCCGGCATAATGTAGATCAGCGGGATCAGAAGGATAAATTTCCGCATCACCGCCACCAGGATGGAGGCCTTGGCGTTGCCCAAAGAAGTAAAGGTCATCTGGCAGGCAACCTGGATGCCGAAGAGCAGCAGGCAGGCCATGTAAATCCGCAGTGCGTTTTTAGTGAACTCCATAAGCTGCGGGGAATTGGTAAACATAGCCGCAAACCCCTGGGGGAAGATCATGACAAAAGCCCACAACAGGGTGGAATAAACAAGGCTGGCTTTCAGCAGAAGCTGGAAGGCCGCCTTCACCCGGTCAGGATTGCGGGCGCCGTAGTTGTAGCTGATAATGGGCTGCGCCCCCTGGCCCAAACCTTGCAGGGGCAGCATGGCGAACTGCATGACGCTGGTCAGGATGGTCATTGCGCCCACTGCGATGTCGCCGCCGTAGTTTTGCAGGGAGGAGTTGAAGCAGATGGAAATGATGCTTTCGCTGGACTGCATAATAAAGTTGGACAGTCCCAGCGCCAGGGCAGGCAGCACAATGTTGGAGCGCAGGACCATGTTTTTGACTCGGAGCTTTAAGGTAGTCTTTTTCCCCAGCAGGAACAGCAGCACCCATGCGCAGGACAAAGCCTGGGAAATAATGGTGGCCCAGGCGGCGCCTGCAACCCCCATGTTAAAGCCAAAAATGAAAATAGGATCCAGGATGATATTTGCCACTGCGCCGATGAGCACCGACAGCATGCCGGTTTTCGCAAAGCCCTGGGCGGTGATAAAAGCGTTCATGCCCAAGGTCATCTGGACGAAAATGGTCCCCAAAGCGTAGATGTTCATGTAATCCACGCCGTACTGGATGGTGTTCTCGCTGGCGCCGAAGGCCATGAGGAGGTCCCGGTTCCAAATGAGCAGCGCCGCTGTCAAAAGTACGGATATAATAAACTGGATGACAAAGCAGTTGCCCAGAGTCTTTTCTGCCGCCTCATTATCCCCCTGTCCCATAAAAATAGAGGCCCGGGGCGCGCCGCCGTAAGCGGCAAAGGCGGAAAACGCCGTTACAATCATAATCAGCGGCATGCATACGCCCACGCCGGTCAGGGCCGCTTCCCCGGTTCCCGGGATATGGCCGATGTAAATCCGGTCCACGATATTGTAAAGCATGTTGATGATCTGAGCCGTTACAGTGGGAAGGGCCAGCTTCAGCAAAAGCTTGCCGATAGGCTCCTTCCCTAGAAAATCTTTGCTTTCGCTCATTGAATGTCTCCTCCTTCTAACGCTTGCTTGGTATTTTCTTGAATTCTTAGATGAAATTCATTGAAAAGCTCCCGTTCCTCCTCAGTAAACCCCTGAAATACCTTGTCCCGGAACCCTTTCTGCGCTTTTTCGATTTCCTGGGTGATGGGGTTGGCGGCAGGGGTCAGGGACAGATGAATTCTGCGGCGGTCTTTTGTATCCTGTTCCCGTTCCAGAAGTTTTTTCTGGATCAGGCTTTCCACCGCCTGGGAAACAGCCCCTTTGGAAAGCATCCGCAGCTCCACGATATCAGCGGCAGTATCTTTTCCCGGGTTATTATAAAGAAAACTAATGACAGCGGTTTCTGTTATATTCATCTGGTACTGCCCGCAGATGGATTTCAGCATTTTGTCATGCAGCCGCATAATCTGGCGGATGTTAGTTAGAAATTCTGTCTTTCGATTCTCATTCATGAACCGGCCCCCTTTTTCACTGTAAAACAGTTATGATAAAAACTGTTTTTCTACAAACTATTATACTCCGACTGCCGGAGATGTCAAGAGAGAACAGGCCGGTTCATTTTTGTTTACATTTTCTCCGAATTTTCTTTACATTCCCCACACAGGGACTTTGTTCATAAAAAATTCAAAGATAGGCGGAAACAACACCTTTTATTTTTCGGAGTAATATGCTAAAATAATGTTGAAAATCATCGGAATTTTATCATAACATTCTAATGAAAGACTATAAAGGAGGCAGATCATCATGTCAATGTATTCGAAAGCATACCGGGCGGTTTGTCCGGATTATTCCGCCCTGCACCCATGGCAGAAATATGGCAGCGCTTTGGAAACGGAGTACAGGCAGTGCCTGGAGGAAGGGTTGGACATTGAGCGGTATCAGGCTCTGTTTTCCGCCGTGCAGGGGATGCCGGATAATGCGTATCGGGAAGAAGCGGCGGATGTCCTTTACCGGATGATAGAGGAGCTTCCGGCTGTGCCCGGATATCCTTATGAGGAGCCTTCCGATTACCAGGGGATTGCAGCCTGCCGGGATGGATTTACCCTGCCGGGAGAAACGCCAAGGGGGGAAAAGCTGCGGGAACAAATTGCCGGGGCCTGGTACGGCCGGATTGCTGGCTGCCTCCTGGGCAAGCCTTTAGAGGGAATCCGCCGGGAAGAGCTTCTTCCATTTTTAAAGGAAACAGGAAACTGGCCCATGCACCGTTATGTGCTGAGCAGCGATATTACTGAAGAACGGCTGGGCCGGTATCAATACAGCTTTTGGGCCAAAGCCTACGCGGACGCCATTTCGGAGGCTCCTGTGGACGACGACACCAACTATACGGTTTTGTACCAGCAGGTCATTGAGAAGTATTCCAAAGACTTCACCCCCCGGGATGTGGCGGAAGCCTGGCTTGCCATGCAGCCCAAGGACGCCTACTGCACGGCGGAACGGGTGGCTTTCTGTAATTTTGTAAACGGCTATCTGCCGCCTTACTCCGCAATTTATAAAAATCCGTACCGGGAATGGATCGGCGCCCAGATCCGGGGGGATTATTTTGGGTACATCAATCCTGGCGACCCGGAAAAAGCGGCGGAGATGGCCTGGCGGGACGCCTCTATTTCCCATGTGAAAAACGGGATTTACGGAGAGATGTTCGCAGCCGCCATGATTGCCTCTGCGGCCTGCTCGAAGGATATTCCGGCGGTAATCCGGAGCGGTTTGTCCCAAATCCCCCAAAAGAGCCGCCTTTACGAGGAAATTTCGGAGATGCTCCAGGACTATGAAGCCGGGGTGGGGAAGGAAGAAGCCTTTGCAAAAATCTTTACCCGGTACGACGACCGCCGGGGCCACGACTGGTGCCACACCATCTCCAATGCCCGGATTGTTGCGGGGGCGCTGTTGTACGGCGGCGGGGATTTCGGCAAGTCCATCTGCATGGCTGTGGAAACCGGCTTTGATACCGACTGCAACGGGGCCACCGTCGGTTCGGCGCTGGGGATGATGAACGGAATCGGGAGCATCCCGTCCTGCTGGACAGACCCCCTTCATGACAAACTGGACACCGAGATTTTTGGAGTTGGGACGGTGGAAATCCCTGCCTTGATTGAAATGACTCTGCGCCATATTGGGCGGTAGGAAGGATATAGGGATAGAATACAGATACGACCGGGACCGCATCAACGCGCTCCGAGAACCGGCGGTGCAGAAAACGGTAAATTATCGGGAGTTTACCCTCCACTTTTGCCGGCATCCGGCGGGAAATTGCGGAAATGCGGGTAAATCTGGACCTTATCCTGACGGGAGGAAGCCGCAGGATAGCAGGAAAAAGGGTATCCGGTCAAAGACCGGATACCCTTTTAGATAGCTGAATGACTGCGTGCCTTGTACCATATAAACGGCGGCAATATGAAGCTTCCATACATTATGGCTTTTCCGCCGCGCCCCAGCTGAATAGACTATTCCGCTTTGCAAAATAGTAAAGGACCCCGAATGCGTCTGCCAAAAACCAGCCGATGGGGACAGACCACCAAATACCCCCAACGCCCAACGCCGGAATGGCGGAAAGGGTATAGGCCAAAAGTACCCGGATGCCCAGAGATACAACGGTGAGGACAACGGACATCCCCGGCCTTCCAAGGGCACGGTACAGCCCATAAAGTAAAAACAGGACGCCGATTAAAAAATAGAACGCGCCTTCAATGCGAAGGTAACGTACCCCCTCCGCAATGACGGCTGTTTCCTTCGCATCAATGAAGAGGAGCATGAGAGGTTCAGCAAAAACAAAGACGCAAATGGAAATCAAAACGCCGAAGGACACAGAAGTGAGGACGGCAGTACGGATTCCTTTTTGAATGCGCTCTGTTTGCTTCGCGCCGTAATTCTGCGCTGTAAAGATCGAGAAGGCATTCCCAAAATCCTGAACGGGCAGGTAAGCAAAGGCGTCGATTTTCACAGCGGCGGCAAAGGCTGCCATGACAGTTGTGCCAAAGCTGTTCACCAGCCCCTGGACCGCTAAAATGCCCAGATTCATAATAGACTGCTGCAAACAGGTCAGAGCGGAAAAGCTGGTGATTTCTTTCATTCGTCTCAGCCGGAAACGGACTTCCCTGTCTTTCTTCAGAAGGTCGGGAAATTTAATCCGCGCATAGACGGCGATCCCGATTCCGGAAACATATTGGGAGATGACGGTGGCTTCTGCCGCCCCGGCCACCCCGCGGTTCAGCACGGCTACAAACCACAGGTCCAGTATAATATTCAGTATAGCGGAAACAGCCAGAAAGAGAAGCGGAACCGATGAATTCCCGAGAGACCGCAGCAGAGAAGCAAAAAAATTGTAAAGAAAGATGCCGGCCAGTCCTGCAAATATGACGATTAGGTATTCCCTCATCATCGCCACCAGCTCGGCAGGCGTTTGAAGGACCCAGATGATCCAGTCGATCCCGGCAAAGACAATCACATTCAGAAGGACGGTAACAGCGCCCAGCAGTATAAAGGAGGCCAGGATTCCTTCTTTCAGCCCCAGCTGGTCTTTTCGGCCGAAATAAATGGAAAATACCGTTCCGCTCCCCATAGCCAGGCCCAGCAAAATGGAGGTGAGAAAGGTCATTAAGGAAAAAGCGGAACCTACGGCGGCCAGGGCGCCGGCGCCGAGAAATTTCCCCACAATCAGCGTATCCGCAATGTTATAGCACTGCTGCAATAGGTTTCCAAGAATCATGGGGACTGCAAAGCGCAGCATTGTTTTCATAACAGGCCCCTGCGTCAGATCAGTTTTCATTTACTTCACCATAATTTCAATATGTAATATTAAACTTAACATTCGTAATTATTATATGCGATATTTTGCATGATGTCAATAGAAATCTTACATTTTCTGCTTGACTGCCTGATGCTGTCATTGTATAATAGCCGTAAGATCAATTAAAGAATAAGGAGATGCCCTTTTATGTTTTTAGACGGCCTGGATGAATTGGACCAGAAGATTGTCAAGCTGTTGATACAGAACGCCAGAATGTCTTATTCTGATATTGGGGAAAAAATCGGGATTTCCCGTGTGGCTGTAAGGTCAAGGGTACAGGCCCTTGAGCAAAAAGGGATTATCGAGGAATATACGACAATCATCAACCCCCAGAAAATCAGCGGGGCGGTATCCTGTTACTTTGAAATTGAAACGGCGCCGGACACTTTAATGGAAACTGCCGCGATACTGGAGCAGAATGATACCGTCACGCAGATTTACCGTGTTACGGGAAAGAGCAGGCTTCATGTGCATGCGGTTGCTTCCTCCAATGAGGAAATGGAAAAACTGATTGTGGAAACCATAGACAAGCTGCCCGGCGTTTTGGAATGCAGCTGCAATATGATCTTCTCCAGAATCAAGGACATCAAAGGCCTGCGGCTGTAACGGTTTATTTGGAATGTCCTGTTTCCAGGCAGAAATGAGAAAAACGGTATCGCCAAAGCGACACCGTTTTTCCTGTTCGAAGTATGTCCGCATAAAGAAAATTTTGAACTGAGCGGGTCTTTTGCATCCGGCCTTAATGTGCTGGACAGTGTTTTTGCGCCCTTTACTGCCTCCTATTTCTGCGGATAAGTCGGATAATGAGCAAGACAGCGATAAAAGCAGCTGCCAATCCCAATGTGAAAAGAATTTGCGAAGCGTCAAAACCAAGAGTTCCCGCAATTTGAATCGTTGTCACTGCGTCTGCCCGGCCGATTGCGTTCTCCGGCCCTTTTTCCACTTGTGCAGCAGCGTATATTGCGAAAGCGGCAATTGCAACGATAAGGGCAGCAACACTTGAAATGATTTCTCTTCGATTTTTCAATGCTGTATTATCAATGCCGAATTGCTCTGCGGTGCTGTCCGCAAATTCTTTTGGCGTTCCCAGCCGTTCGATTACCTGTTGTTCTGTTTCGCCGTGTTCCGATGCAGAAGCAAAAATTTCATTCAAATCACGCAGGACTTCTCGTTTGGCTTTGCGCGGTAAGTTCAATTCCTTTTTCACTTTTTTGAGATACTGTTCTTTCATTCCGATCCCTCCGCTTGCTGATAACCGGCGATAAAGCCATTGACACAATTTTCATAGCTTGACCAAAATAGAATCAGCTCGTTTAATACCTCTGTTCCCTTATTGGTAAGGGAGTAGTATTTTTTTGATCCGCCGTTGGCCGCAGCAGGGGCTAACCGGCATTGAATGAGTCCCGCTTCCTGCAAACGGTACAGAATAGGGTAAATCGTTCCTTCTTTTGCATATCCCCAAACGGATGCGTTCTTGTTCAGCTCGGTTATAATTTCGTATCCATAGGTTTCTTTTCGTCCGATCAGGCACAGGAGTATCATTTCCAGAGAGCCTTTTTTGAATTGCTGCACATATCGGTTATCCATATTTGCCGCCTCGCTTTAGCTTTGCTATTTAGCTTAACTAAGTAGTAATTGTATTATAGCTCTCAAGAGGATTGGAGTCAATAGACTTCACGGAAAAGTTACAAAAGATTTTGTATTGACCGGCTTGGCCGGTATTGATAAATTTTCAAGATTGGAATTGCGCTTTTATTGCAAAACTGTTATAATGAAGGAGTAAACGCGGAAGAATTTAACAAACGGCAGCGCGGCATAAGGAGGAAATGTCTTTATGAAGCTGTATATTTTCAAATTGGAGCCTCAGCTGCGGCGGAATATCAGGGATTGCCGGTATACACTGGAGGAATTACAGAAAATCAAAGGAAACCTGGTCCGGCAATTTGGACAGCGGCAGAAAGGGTTCCGGCGCGGGGCGCTGCTTGCGGCGGGAATTATGGTTCTGCTGCTGGGCATGACCTATACGGCGCTGGGGTCAAGTAATGTATTTTGGTTTACCTGCGCCGTGACAGCGGCAATAGTTCTTTTGGCCTTGCTGGCCAGCTGGATTGCCTGCATTGGAGTTGTGAAGCATCAATTTAACTGCGCTGTCAGAAAAGGGTATCCAGAATATCAGGAGATGCTCTGCCTGCACTCCTTCCGGGAGAAATGATTATGAATGACCGAGTTACGTTATCGGAAGCGATTGAAATATTGGCCGGCTATGGCCCCGCCATTTGGCTGGGCGTTTTGGCAGCTGCTGTGACCTTCATTGTTGAAATTATACTGTGCGCCAAAGGCGTCCTCTTTGCCGGCGGGGAACAGAAAATTAAGCGGGCAAAAAAGAAAGGGAATGTCACGCTGGGCACCCTGAAAGATTTTCATTATAAAGACCGGGAGCCGGAGGGGAAAACGGCCAACCGCCTGTATACCGGCATCTATGAATACACTGTGGATGGGGTGACCCGGACAAAGCGTATCACCCTGTCCGGTACAAAGCCGCCCTATACCCTCTATTTTTACTATACTTCCACGCCGGAACATGTCTTTTCCCAGTATGATACGGGGAAGAACCCGCTGAAAATCCTGCTGTATATTATCCCGGTCCTGGCGGCGTATATAGTAATGACGGCATTAGGATTCAGACCTTAAATCCCGGCAATCAGGGCAGGCGCCGTTGAATACCATGCGCCGGTTTTGCCGGATTAGCAAGGAGGAACGTTATATGGGATACGATGTGAGCTTTCACCCCATCTCCTCCAAAGAAATGGAGGAGTGGTATTTTACCCCGCTGGAATGGGTCAGGCAGGGGCAGGAGAAAAAAGCGCTGGAACTGGTCCCCACCAAAATCACCGGCCGGGATGGGAATATGCTGGAAGAAATAAAATAACGATATGGAACATATAAGGATGGTGGAAAGATGAAACTTGCGGAAGCGCTGCAGGAACGCGCTGATTTGAACCGGAAGATTGAACAGCTGAACAACCGGCTGAGCAATAACGCCTTGGTGCAGGAAGGGGAGGAGCCTGCGGAAAATCCCGAAAAACTGAAACAGGAATTGGATGCTTCCATTTCACGCTTGGCCTGCTTAATGGCGCAAATCAATTTGACCAATTGCAGAACTGTGGTGGATGGACAGACTTTAACGGAATTGATCGCGAAAAAAGACGCGCTTTTGTTAAAGCTCCATGTTTACCGCGACGCCGTCTATGCAGGGAGCCAGACGGCCTACCGCGCCAGAAATACGGAAATCAAAATTAAAGCCGCCTTTTCCGTGCCTGCCTGGCAGGCTGAGGTGGACCGCATGTCCAAGGAGGTGCGGCAATTGGACAATAAATTGCAGGAAAGCAACTGGCGCACGGAATTGCTGGAATAAAAGGAAGCTGGTAGCGGAAACAGGGCGAATGCCGCGCGGCGACAGCGAAAGTCGTAACACTGGCGCGCCGAAGGGCAGGCGTGAGGTTCGAGTCCTCGAGCATTGCTACGCCCCGATTGCGTACAGATGTATCGTAATCCATTATTGTTACAACCAGGCGTTGACTGTATCTGCCAGGGCGGGTATGGGGAATTTGCTTCCGATGTGAAACCAGCAGGAGGTGCTGTATGAAAATGGTGATGGGCTGCACGGATTTCAAAGGCCATGGCTTCGACTAATTCTTCCGATAAAACGTGGAACATGTCCAGTCCGGGGATTTTTCTTTGGACAGACAGAATCCGGCCGATTTCCGCATAGTCTGATAAAAAGGAGGAATGCGGAGATGTTTTCCCAGATTTTGACGTTTTTGGCCAGTCATTTGTTGTATTTTGCGCTGCACCTGGACCGGGCTAGTACCTTTCCAAAGCCTTTGTCTGCGGCCCAGGAGCAGGAATGCTTTGCAAAAATGGCGGAAGGGGACAAAAAGGCCCGGGATATGCTCATTGAACACAACCTGCGGCTGGTGGCCCATGTCGCAAAGAAGTATGCCAGCGGGCAAACCGATACGGACGACCTGCTTTCCATTGGCACTATGGGGCTGATGAAAGCGGTTTCCAGTTTTTCCTATGAAAAAGGCACGCGGTTTGCCACATATGCATCCAGATGTATTGATAATGCTATCCTATCAATACGGCCTTTTGGGGCTTAGAAAAAATTTGTATAATCATGCAAAAATCGAAACAAAGGTAAAATCCCTTTGTTTCGATTTTCGTTTGGATGACCTATTGCTTTTTCTCACAGCCTTCCAGGATGGATTGCGCGACTGCGTCCATCAATTTTAGTTTTTGCTCAATAGGGCAATTTAGCTTATCTATGTACTGTACGACATAATTTACATGGAATTTTGCCACACGAGCATCAAACAGCGCCTGCTTTTCCGGTGTTTCCGGATAGTGAACGATAATTTCGATAGGCCGGCCCTCCTTTTTCAGGTGCTGTTTTATTATATGCGCTTGGGCTTCGCTGGTATGCATGCCGACAGCCGGTCTGCCGTTTCTCTTCCGAATGCCGTAGAAGTTTTATAACCCCCAAAAAGGCCGCGATTTGACGGCTGGGTGCAGGAGAACGGGGTTTGGTATCTTTACAAAGACGCTCCCCCGCCACCGGCTGGAATCTATATAACGGCGCCTGGTACTACCTGTATGGCTGGGGCGGCATGGCGGCCAATACCACCACGCCGGATGGGTATCGGGTCGGCCCAAATGGGGCTTGGATTGCACAGCTTTCACAAAGATTCGCACCCCTGCCTATAAACATAAAGCAACGAAAACCGGGGGTGTTTTGTCCCGGCTTTCGCTGCCCAAAGGTGATTCCATTGTGCTTATTTGTTTGGTTAACGATTGTTTTGGGGATTCCAAATCCTAACAGCGCCGCAAGGGTTCAAAGAATGGAAATGGCGATAGGGCGCGGCGTTAGAGGGCTATAAGGCGCAATTGCTCAGCAAAATCCTGCCTTCCCCGGGCTGCAGTTCCATAGGGGAACCCAGCGTATAGCCGCAGGCAGGCTGATACTGCGGGATTTCGGGGCAGTCCGCAGTCTGGATTCCGGGGGATGCGGACCGGAGGCGGACCTGCCTTGGTTCATCCGCGAAATTTGCCGCCACAATCAGAAGCGCGGCTCCTTTTCGGTAAACGGAAACCGGTACTTCCGGGTCTCCCGACCGGATAGGGCAGTCCGGATCCCAGTATCCCAACAGCGTGGCGTCTTGTATGCCCCACTGCGCCAGGAATTTCCACAAGGGCACGGGGCTGCACTCGCTTTCTTCGTAAACCCGGTTGGTCATGCCGTAGATAAGCCCTTTGTAGTTGTTGCTTTCTTCCCCCAGCATTTCCCCGGGAACCCCGTACATGATCCCGCAGATGGCAGACATCCAGTAATCCGGCTTTGTATCCCGATAGCGGAAGGCTTCGCCGAACCAGATTCGGTCCAGATATGGGAACAGCGGCAGGTACAGATTCATATTGCAGCAGTAGCCCGCCCCGTAATGGTCCTCAAAATGGTTCCAGGCATGAAGGTCCACCTGGCAGCCGTCCTTTTGGGAATCCAGGATTTTGCGCAGGCGGCGCAAGGCTGTCCGGTCCATCCCGGTGTCGTCAATATATACGCCGTCGATTCCGCATTTCTGGACAAGCCGGGAAAGACCTTCCATGTAGAAATTTACAATCCGCGACTGGGAATTTACAATAATGGAAGCGCAGCTTTCCCCCTGGTACCTTCCGCTGCGGACCGTGGTTTTCCAAGCGGCAATGACCCGGTCCGCGCCTAAGTTTTCCTTAATCCAGGGGTCCAGGCCGCCTTGTTCAGGCACCCCTTGAGTAATCCCCTTATCCGCCGGGTAAATTTCCTCCCCCAAAGAGAGAAAGGGGAAAATCTCCGGTATGCGGTTTGTCAGTTCCCGAACAGTATAGTAGGGCTTTACTTGGATTCCCAGCCTGTGAGCGTCCGCAGTTAAACGCGCCAGCTTTTCCTCCTCGAAGAAAGGGTAGTTAATGAATGGGATCAAATCGCTTCCATGGTGGAGGTTGACCACATTGGCAAACGATTCTTTCGCCTGGCGCACCTTCTCAAAGGAATCCGGCACACTATTCCGGTGGAAATAGCGGCGGCTCCATTTATCTTTCCAATTGATGGGCTTCATTGGGGTGAAAAAGCAGCGGAAACAGTATTCCCGGACAGTCCCTTTTGAAAAGGCCGTCTCTCCGCAGAAAATATTCACCCGGCAGGAATCCGTTCCCCTCCGCAGGGAAATCCCGCCTTTCCCCTGGTTGAACCAGCCGTCAGGCATCCGCAGAGGGTTGTTGTGATAGTAAATGTTCACATGGGGCGCATGATAAAACCGGTCCATGAGCTGAATCTGCATTCCCCGGTTTACAGTCCCAAGGAAGAAGGAATCCTGCCGCTTTTCTGCGTCCCATTCCCAATCCCAGCTGTCCGGGCAGAAACCGCCTTCGTATCCCAGACCAATGAAATAGTCCGCCGAATCTTTCCGGTAGGCAAACTTCAGCTGGACGTCCTTTAACTGGAAATCCTCTTCCGGGTAAACCCGAATTTGCATGGAAAGGCAGCCGTCATACTCCAAACGCCCATAAATTTCTACGTTTCCTTTGGAAAAAGCAGCCTGTCCAACCCATGCGGTCCCATCCTCATTTTCCTCCGTAAAGGTGAGCCGGCCCTCTTTCAGAGGTTCTTCCCCCAAAAAGAAAGCGGGGGATTCCTGGAAAAGCGGAAGGCCGTTCCCCTGGGAAATGACGGAATTGTCATGACAGAAGCTGCTCCGCATCTGGCGGATAAGGCCGTTGCTTTGAAGCTCCACTGTTCTTCCCACAATATGCAGCTGATCGCCGTTGCGCTGGACAGGTTGGTATGGCTTGGTAATGCGGGAATCCAACCCTCGGTCCGAATTCAGCCACGCCAGGCGGCTGTGGTTCCAAATATCCCCAAAGCCATGGTCCGCCGCGATTTCCTCCAGAACATCCAGCGCCACAGGAACTTCCAGGAGCGTTTCGCCGCCGGGCGAAATAATCCGAACTGCGCCGGTAAAGCGCCCGGTTTCCTGTTCCTCGGACAGCAGGAAACCAACCCAGAGCAGCTTCCAGCGCCCGGCTTCCAGGCAGATTGGTTTCCGCCAGGGGCGCCCCTGGCCGTCAATCCCTTCTTGCTGGAAAACCGTAAACTGCCGGACGCCCTCCGGAAATTTGTCAGGGCAAACCTGAACCGTCAGCGGTTTTTCGGAACGCAGCAGGAGCTGGAAGGTAAAATACTCCCCTTTGCGCACCTGGAAAGAACCCGCGCTTTCCTCCGGGACGGCGAGCCGCACTGGATTCAGCGTCTGTTCCCGTTTAATCAACCGATACTCCATAATAATACCCCTTTCCAAATATAGGCGGCCCCTGATTCTAATTATTCCCAGTGGGACTTGCTGCTTTTTGCATACTGAATGGGGGATTTCCCCACTATTTTTGTAAACATCCGGGAAAAATGCTCTACATATAAGTATCCGACCCTTTCCGCCACTTCGTTTACATGCAGAAAGGTGTGGGACAAAAGTTCCTTTGCGTGCTGTATCCGCACGGTGTTCAGATACTGCTTGAAGTACATATTTTTTTCATCGGAAAGATACGCGCGGATAGCCTGTTTGCTGATGCCCAATTGCTCCGCTGCTTTTGAAATGCTCAGCTCCGGCTCAAAATAATGGCTTTCCACATAAGCCTCAATCATATCCCCCACATGGCAGGCCGGCTGGTTCTCCAAAATAATCTGTTGATTGACCAACTGGTCGAATTCCGCGCCTATGGCGATAATGTCCGGCGCTTCCCGCAAGTTCCCGGTATTCTTACACGGCTTCCCGCATACCGCCTGATACATCCGCCGGTAAAGCTGGGCAGCGTCTTCTTTGAGCGATTCAGGAGGGACCAGCAGGCGGGCCGCCTCATCAAACAAACGGTGGGCCATCTGCATCAATTCGGCAAGCCGGATCATATATGCGGGATTTTCCAGGCAGACGGAAATTTCATCCAGTATTTTCCGATAGGGGTCCTGCCCCTGTTCCTGATATTCAAAACAGCGCTCATCCGGGTAATAAAACCGGTATCCTGCGGCAGTTTCCGCCTGCTTCAGAATCTCGTCCGGCTGCAATGACTTCATAACTGCGCTGCATCCGACCCAATAGCTGGCCGAACCTGGACTCTCCAGAATTTTTTGAGTCAGAAAACGGCTGTTTTCTACCACGTTTTCCTTTGCATTGCCGTATGCCAGGAATAGGAGCCTCCCGTTGGATAAGGCGCAGCAAAAACTGCCGATATCCTTTTGGAGGGAAAAAAGTTCTTCCGTAATCTGCAAAATCTGCGGGCTGCCGGAAAAACGCACTTCCATAAGCCGGAAGAAATAATATTCTCTTTCCGTATGGGAGATTGGCAGCTTGAGAAAAACGGTGTCCGCTCCCTGTAAGTCCAGTTGCTGGCTCCGGTATTTTTGATAGAGTTTTTCCATAAGCGGTTCAATTACGGAAGGATTGTCAATATCAATTTTTAAAATGTAATCCGTAGCTCCATTCTGAAAGCTTTCTTTTACCAGGGAAAAATCGCTGTAAGAGCTGATGACTACAAAGAGTACGTTGGGCAGGTATTCCTTTACGCGCTTAATCAGCTCCACGCCGTCCATATGGGGCATTTTAATATCGGTAAAAACGATCTCCACAGGATTCCGCTTGATAAAGTCGATTGCGCTGGCCCCGTCATACGCGGTCCCGACTACTTCCATCTCATATTTTTTCCAGTCAACGACTTTTTTCATGAGGGAAAGGACCAGCGGTTCGTCGTCTACAAGCAAGACGCGTATCATGAAACCCCCTCCTTTAACGGCAAAGATATAACGATTGTGGTACCAACCCCCTTTTTGCTGAAGATTTTCAAACCGTACTCAGGTCCGCACAGCAGCTGGATCTTCTGATGAATCGCTTTTATGCCCAGGTTCGTAAAGTGGTTTTGGCTGCCTGAAGATTCCAGGATATTGATGAGCTTTTCATCCTGAAAGCCATCCCCGTTGTCTGAAACCTCTATTTGCAGGGACTGTTTTTCCTGATAAGCCGAGATTTGTATTTTTCCTCCCGGCTGGTTGGGATGAATGCCATGGAAAATACAGTTTTCCACCAGCGGCTGGAGAATAAAATTTGGGACCAGCCATTTTTCATCCTTTTCCAAAAGAGAAATTTCAAACTCAATATTCTTTTCATATGCCGCGTTTTGGATCATCATATAATGGCGAACATTTTCGATTTCGTCCTTTAACGCAATCAGATCTCCCTCCCGTCCGACAACGCTCCGGAGCAGCTTTACCAGGGAAGAAATCAGCTGGCTGATCTTTTCCTGCCCGTTCAGTATGGCGATATATTTGACAGTAGAAAGGGTATTATACAGGAAATGGGGGTTGATTTGGGCCTGCAGTTTGTCCAGGGTGGTTGTTTTGCATTTATCAATCAAACGGACGATTTCCTCCTGCCCGTCCTGATTTTTCCGGGTAAGGGACAAAATAGTATCGCTGATTTGGTTTAATTCGTAGCAATCTGAGAAATCCATAGATGTTTTGGTGATTTTTTGAAGGGGCCTGTAAATTTTCCGGTTGATGTATAAGAAATACATTCCAAAAAAGAAAATCGCCGCCAGCACCACCAAAATAATGGTAATCTGTTCCAGGCAAAGCTGGTCCATAACGCCGGAATATGAGAAATACCGGACAACTTGCATGGGGATTAAGCTGCACTGAAAGATGCTGAAATAAAATGCGTCGTGGGTCCCTGCAATTTGCTGTCCATTTTCAAACTGGCGGCCCTCGCCGGCAAAGGCGCGGATGTCATCAGGCAGCTCATGGGAAGCAATAACGTCGTCTCCCACAACCAAAAACGTACCGTTGTGAACAGCGTCCCCAGTCCCCAGCAAATTTTCAAAAGCGCTTTGCTTATAGCATAAAAATACCGCCCCAACGAACTCCAGGCGATCAATATCGACAATCATCTGCCCTACTGTAACCAAAGGCTCCCCACTTTTATTTTTCATCTCCGTGTCAATCAGCACAGCCTTCCCTGGAGAAGCCTGCGCTTCCTGAACCCACTCGGAACGGATCATTTCTCGGTCCTTGCTGGAAACAAAAGAATTATAATAGAGGTCTCCCTGGTTATTGCAGAAAATCACATTATCCAGTTCTCCGCCGCTCTGGGTTTTCAGCAAATCGGAAAAGCTCGTCAAATCGCGGTATGCTTCTACCAAACTGGAATTGTAATCTTGAAAGTCAACCTCCCGCAAAATTTCCTGCACGCGGGCATCCATTCTTGCCCGCTGGATCGTTTGATCGACCTGCATAAGCTTTCCGTTTACCATAATCCCCGTCAGCTGGGTGATTTTCTGCTGTTCCTGCATTACATTCTGCTTCACTGTTTGGGATGTGGTCCATATCAGCAGAAGCCACACAAGCAGCAGCGGAAGAATAAACAGAAAAAAACAGGCGCTTAGAATGATTTGCCTTAAAGTCCGTTCTCGGTGTTTTTTTGCCATGGAAACCTCCAATAGTATAGATAACCCAAAACAGCAGGAAGGGGAGTTCCTGCTGTTTTATGCTGGCTCGTACTGAATTATTTCAGAGCTTCATTCAGTACTTTCATTTGCCGGCGGTACGCTTCCGGGATGCCGCCGTCTGGCTCCAGCGGCGCGTCCCAGGTGATGACGCCGCCCTTTGCCAGGATCAGTTTGCTGTACCCGATTACCAGTTCATCGGGAAAACGGGGCTGCCCCCCGCTCCACCACTGTCCAAGGTAGGAAAGGATGTGGAGCTTTTTCCCATGAAGGTTTTCCAGGTCCTTCTGGGAAGGGATAGGAAGCTGTTCCCCAACCTCCCCGGCGGTATAGTCGTCGCTCTGGCTCTGGATCAGGAAGGGGTATTCCAACCCCCGGTTGAAGCCCAGGACAGCGTCGGGATTCCCGGCCCTGGCCGCCGCCGCAAAACTCTCAAAGTTTGGCTCATCGGAGAACTGGTACATGTCGTCCGGGAAGTAGCAGCCGTCGAACCACCAGCCCTTGACTTCTTTGCCCCAGCGCAGGGACCATTCCCGGATAACCGCTTCCCATTTTCTCTGGAAGGGAATGAGCCGGCTGTGGTTCCCGGGCTGGTTCCCTTTATCTTCCCATTCCAGCTTCTCCATGGCCTGCTGGTCCGCGCAGGGCGCGCCGGAAGGAAGATAGACCCACAAATCAATGCCGTACGGTTCCAAAGATACCGCGATATCGTGGATCAAGTCCCGGCGGGCGCATTTGCTGGGGACAATGCCGGTCAATTGGTCATAGACCGGGTTAGGGGCGTTATAGTGTCCGGAATTCTGCCCGATGGTAATGCAGAAATAGTCGGCTCCGACTTCATGAAGGTGCTTTGCCAGAAGCTCTGTGTCAAAGGCGTCGATCCGCCGGCTCCAGTCCTCCGCACTGCAAAAATCGCCGGTTCCGTCCCCTGCTGGGACGGGCAGATAGTGGGTAAACATCCCCCATCGTTTTCCGTTAAACCATTCCTGTCTGTTCATGATCTGCCTCCAGTTCATTCGGTTATTTCAAATTTTCATCATAGACCTGCTGCGCTTCGTCCAGCACCTCCTGTCCTCCGGCAGCCAGCCATTCTTCCACAAAGGCGTCAAATTCATCCAGGCTTCTGGCGCCGGTAATAAAATCAATATATGCGTCATTGTAGACTTTGTCAAGGATTTCCGCTTTTTCATTATACACTGGACGATAGAAGGGATCAAGGATCGGCACCATTCCTACGCCTTTTTCCTCGGACTCATTGCGGAGCTCCAGGTACTGGGGCTGGGTGCTGTACTTGGCCTGGAAGTCATAGTCGTTGAAGCATCCGGGAAGAGGATATAAGCCCAGGCCGTATTCGTCCCGTTTTTCCGGGTCGTCATAAGGA
This sequence comes from Candidatus Merdivicinus excrementipullorum, assembly GCA_018716725.1. GTDB lineage: Bacteria > Bacillota > Clostridia > Oscillospirales > Ruminococcaceae > Merdivicinus > Merdivicinus excrementipullorum. The sequence continues at coordinate 81,782 of DVJP01000050.1, forward strand.
GCGATCCATTCCACGCCGGTTTCTTCATTATAGTTGTAAGTTTCGCCCTCTACGCCATAATTCAGAAAATCCTGTAATTCCCGATCCCAGGTACGGTCAAATACCTGCAGATATTTGGCGATTTTTTCCGGCTGGTCTTCCAGGGCTTTGGTAAACTGCAGGCCGGAGCTGGGGAAGGGATTTCCCTGTGTCATGCCGCTTTCGCCGTCCGGCCCTTCGGGAGGCAGCACGATGATATTGGACAGGCCCCGTTCTTCATTGCACTCATACAGGCGGCCGTCAAAGAAGGCTTCTTTGGGCAGCAGGTCCCACCAATAATATTCTACAATAGCGGCCTGGTCCGAGCTCCATTTTTCCAGGACGCTGTCAAAGGTGTTGATCATAAATTCCGGGTCCAGCAGGCCCTCCGCGTACCATTCGTTCAGAGTAGCCAGGGCTTCCTTGGCTTCCGGCTGGATGGGGCCGTAGACCATCTGCCCATCCTTCTCATAGTAATTTAGGTAAGCGCCGTAAGCGCCGAAGACGTGGCTGAGGGAGCCCAGGCCGTCCGTTGCCGTCAGCGGGGCGATGCCGGTCTGCTCGTGAATCGTCCGCATGCCGTTTTCCATATCTTCCAAGGTCACAGGAGGGTTCTCCTCACTGAAGCCGGCCATTTCCAGCATATCGCTGCGCCATGCCAGAGTAAAGCCCTGATTCGCCAGGGACCAGAGGATCGGTACGGAGTAGTTCTTTCCGTCATGAATGTAATAACTCCAGACATTTTCTCCGCCGCCTTCCCGTTCTGCCCATTCGGCCAGGTTGGGAGCGTTCTCTTTAATGACTTCCACAGGGAGTTCAGTAAAGATGCCCTGGTCCGCATAATTATGGTAATCGATGAAAGTCTGGTCGCGGATATAATCCGGCAAGTCGCCGCCGGCAATCCGAAGATTCAGGGCTTCCTTGTCCAGGCTAGGCTGCATATCCATCTTGATGTTCAGTTCTTCTTCCAGTTTTTGACGAACCGGCTGTGTTTCATTTACTTTTTCCATCCAAGTGACAAAGAATGTCAGGGTCATAGGTTCATCTGTTTCAGCAGTTTCCCCGCTAGTCGATGCCGCATTGGAAGCCTGTGATTCCTGGCTGGACGCATCGGACGAGCCGCTGCAGGCGGTCAGGGTGGACGCGCACAGGATTGCCGCTAAAAGTAACGCTGTTTTTTTCATAAAAATTCCTCCTTTTATCCTTTGATCGAACCGATCATGATACCTTTTACAAAATACCGCTGCAAAAACGGGTAGGTGATGAGCATGGGGACGATGGTTACCACGACCATGGCCATTTCCATGGATTTTGTAGCAACTTGGTTTTTATTCTCCATTTTGGACATGATGGCGTTTACATCGCTGGCGCTGTTTTCAATAGTGATTTTGCGAAGGACGGCCTGCACTACGGTTTTATTGGGATCTGTAATGTACAGCAGCGCGTCGTACCAGGCGTTCCAGTGGCCTACCAGCGACCACAGGGTGATGGTGGCGATTACAGGCTTTGCCAGGGGGAGGATGATCTTCCACCAGATGCAGAACCATCCCGCCCCGTCAATCCGGGCGGATTCTTCCAGCCCGGCGGGAATGGAGCTGAAGAAATTCCGGACGATGAAAATGTTGTATGCGCCCATCATGCCGGGGATTACCAAGGCCCAGATCGTATTGAGCATGTGAAGGTCCTTAATCAGCAGGAAAGTGGGGATCAGGCCGCCGCTGAACAGCATGGTGAACAGGATAAAATTGGTAAAAAAGTTCCAGAAGGGCATCTCGCGTTTTGAAAGCGGGTAAGCGGTCAGGGCTGTGAAAAACACCGACAGGGTTGTGCCAATGATACAGCGGATAATGGTGTTGCGGTATCCGATCCAAACCAAATCGTAGTCGAAGATCAGCTTGTACGCATCCAGCGTAAACTGGTTGGGAAGGAGCTGGAAACCGCCGCCTTTGTTCACCGCGCTGAGGGACGCAACAATTGTGTACCAAAAAGGGTAAACGGTAGTAATCATCAGGAATACCATAATCAGGGTATTCACCACGGTAAAGGCCGAGATTTTCTTTCTTGACGTTACCATAACGCATTCTCCTTCCCGCCGATTTTCCGGATAATAAAGTTGACTGCTAAAATCAGTACCAGCCCGATTGCGGATTTGAACAAGCCAACTGCGGTAGAAAGGCTGTACTGCATGGATTTCATACCCAGGCGGTAGACGTATGTATCAATGATATCCGCCACATCATATACGACCTCGCTGTACATATTGAACACCTGGTCGAAACCGGCGTTTAAAATGCCGGAAAGGCTGAGAATCAGGTTGATACAGATTACGGGAAGTATGGAAGGAATTGTAATGTACCAGGCATTTTGGAAGCGGTTTGCCCCGTCCAGACGGGCGGCCTCATACATTTCCTGGTCAATGCCGCTGATGGCGGCGATATACAGGATGGAACCCCAGCCAAAGCCCTTCCATACATCGGTAACAACCAAAACGCCGCGGAACACAGAGGAATCCCCCATGAACATAATAGGCTCAAGCCCAATCATTTCCAGAATGGCGTTGATCGGGCCGTTCAGGGAGAGCAGGGAAAAGAAGATACTTCCCATAATGACCCACGACATAAAATACGGAAGATAGGATACGGTCTGCACCACCTTTTTAAAGTGGATATTCCGGACTTCATTCAGAAGAAGCGCGAAAATGATGGGGGCCGGGAACCCGAATATCAGCTTGTAGCAGCTAATAATCAGGGTGTTGGCCACTGTTTTGAAGAAATAAGGGTCTTCAAACATTTGCCGGAAATACTTGAATCCTACCCAAGGGCTTCCGCCAATGCCTTCCAGAATCTTAAAATCCTTAAAGGCAAGCGTTACGCCGTACATCGGGTAATAACAAAAAACGGCAAAAAATATTATAGCCGGGATCATCATGACCAGCAAGGCCCGGTATTCAATGATCCTTTTTAAGAATGGGTGAAGCTTTTTTGGCTTTGTTTGCGGATGAACAGCTTGCATATCAGCACCTCTTTCTGTACGGATTTTATTGATATTTCCTACAAATTTTATTCTAATTATAGCAGAGTGTACACAAACTGTCCATGATATTTCATGATAAATTCATGATATTTTGTGCTTAAAAGATATATTATAATAATTATTTTTGATTTATTTGTCCAAAAAGATGACGACTGCAAATTTTTGGCACAATCGTTAGATACCAGCCTCTTGTAATAATTGTTGGTGACCGCTGTAACATAATTGAACGCCGCTCAGCATTTTTCAATTCATTGCATATTTTTGCACCTGCTTTCCGGAGAAAGAATCGATTTGCGTATAATATCCTTCCATAAAATCAACGTTCCATTTGATTTTAACGGGCATTGCCGCCGCCCGGCAGCGGCAAAGGAGCGCTGTGTTTCCATCATAAATCCCTCATTGTCAGATTTACGCATATAAAAGTGAAATAACGCAAATAATACGGCTAAAATAAGCGCATATTCCTCATTATAACACAAATAATATTTATATTCCAGTGGTTTCATCTGTTATCCTTTAAGTAATGAGGTGAGGATATGGATGAAGAATTTATTCGCAATCGGATAACCGAATTGCGTTTGAAAAAGGGCGTATCGGAGTATCAAATGAGTTTAGCGTTGGGGCAGAACCGCAGTTATATCCAGGCAATCTCATCGGGCCGATCGCTCCCGTCAATGGCTCAATTTTTAAAAATATGCGATTATTTTGACATTACTCCTTTGCAGTTTTTTGACTCAGAAGCAGTTAACCCGCAGCTGCTCCGAAAAGCGATGGACGGCATGCGAAAACTGAAAGACGAGGATTTAATTCTGTTGATTGGATTGATTAGCCGGCTGCAATCGGAGAATTAAGGGCAGGGGCTCCGGCTCCTGCTTATTTTTTGCAAATTGTTGGCCCTACTGCTGCTTTTTCATCCGTGCGGATTGTTCATCTGTGCGATTCAAGGGGAGATGAACCGTCCCAATCCAATGAAAAAACGGGCGGAATTTCTTCCGCCCGAGTTCCACGAAACCCGTCCCTTATGAAATTTTGGCGGATGAATCCGCACCTGGGGCAGCCGGTTTGGAATTACCGGCTGCTTATTCGTTTGAAGACGGCGCTTCCGCACAAAAGCCAATGTTTCGCGTTGCGGAAAACAGGAGTAGGGGACTGTATTACGCCGCAGTCGCAGATATGAGAAAACGGCTGGCAAAGGAGAGCCAGCCGTTCTGAAAAATTTAGGTTATCAATTTGCTGAGCCTGCCTTCAGCGGATAGGTTCCCAGTTCCTCCCGGGCGCGCTTCATTGTCAGGATGTTTTCCAAAGCCGCTCCAATCGTGAGAGAGTGGGACGAACCCAGAATCAGCCCGCCGCCTTTACCCGCGCAGGAAATTGCGCGTGCAGCGTCGTCCCAAACCTGCTGAGGCGTGCCGCTGGTGGATGGCGGGTATTCATTTTTCAATGGTTTATCAGTCAGACAAAGTGGAAGTTTTCCATTTAATCAAGCCGAAAGTCATCCATTTCTTTTTCGTATAGTAGCTGTATCTTGAACTGCTTTCGGAAGCCAATCAGCATTTGCATAATCCAAGGGAATTACCAACTCTTGGATTTTATCTTCTTTGGTCGGCCTTTTTATGTCTTCCGGCAAATAATCCAGTCCGACTTCTCGCAAGCTCAAAACACTATTGTGAATCCATCCGACCGCCTGTCCATCACAGTACAGACAATAGCAGCCAAACATCTTTTTCACTTCGACATTCAAGCCTTTAAGATGATCCATCCACTGTCGGACTATATTTTCTAATTCATAAGCCATTCGAACACCTCCACAAAAAGGAATTTGTCACTGACTTCATTATATTTCATTTATCCGGAAAGGTATAGCTGGATTTTGTAAAACTTGTTGGACGGGAACATCTTGCGCTGCAAGATGTTCCCGGGCGGCAAGTCCACAAAGGGTGATGGCGGCAGCCAGCGCAGGGGAAGTGTAGCTTCCCCTGTGGTGATTGGAACAGATTGAAAATCTGCGGAAATCATCTGCTCCCTGCAAGGGACTTCCGGCAGGACCCAACGCACCGGCTTGACCGGTGTATAGTTGGTCCTCTTTCAGAGGGGTAGTCCACGGGCTGCGGCTCTGGAAGCAATTATGGCCGTTTCCGGTCTACGTCCTCTCCCTGAAAATTGTGCCCCATACCCAAATTGACGGACAGGAAAAAAGGGAGTAAACTGGAGAAGAAAGGGGCAAAAGGAAATGAAAACAATGGACTATAGTCCATGTCAGGCTCCCTATGTTCCAACGCCGCAATGACCCGTTCTTTTGGCGTCATACGCACCCTTCTTCCCTTTATGCCAGCGTTTCGTACTCGTCCAGCGGATCTTCAATCAGAACCGTTCCGGTTTCGCAGTCGTTTAATCCGGCGTAAAGACGGGCTTTTCCGCCTCCCAGACGGATGATGCCGGAAGTAAAGGTCACATCCGCAGTGCGGGCATTTTTCTGCGGGCCTTTGGGATAACAGTCGCGAACCGCGATAATTTTGGTTTGGGTGCAGGCCCGCGTTTTGGGATCCAGGGCAAAAGCCATGCTGTAATAGTGGATCACAAAAACATCATCCACGGTTTCACCCCAGGATTTATGGCCGATAACGCCGATCAGCCCGTTTTTCAAATTATAGAGCTGGTTGCATCCGCCCCACTCTTCCGGGATGAACTGGCCCTCCAGAAGAGGCGCCGCGTCAATAAACTCGGCGTTAATCTGCTCAATGGTATCAGCAATGGCAAAACCGATTTTAGCCACACACCCGTACTTTTTCAGCATGGGTTCCCCTTGAGGCCGGGAAAAAACAGCGATCTTTTTGTCCGGTAATTCCAGCAGACGGATATCCTTCATCATTTTTGGGCCGGCAAAGGCAAATTTCAGCTGGAAGATAGAAGTACCGCGGTAAAAATGGGTGGAATATTCCACACAGCGGTCCCCGTCCCATACTACATAGACCCCACCTAACCAAAGTTCGCCGTTTATAAAAGTGACAAACGGATCCTGCAAATCCAGTACCGGAGCGTTTGGAATCAGGGACCAACGGCCGTTCTTTTCCTCAAAAAACATGGTTTTGGAAACCTCGTTGGAACGGTTTTCCACGCGCCCCGCCATGATCACACGTCCGTCCAGCTCAAAGGGAATGGATGGGTTGTAAACATCGTAGCCGTCAACTCCGTCGAACTGAAGGACTTCCCCCAAATGGGCGGGGCGGCGCTTTTTTTCGAACTCTTGTAACTGGATTTTTGCGGATTCTGCTTCGCATTTTTGGAATAACTGCATATAAATTCCCCCTTTTTTGTTATTATAGCATATGGTCAACAAAAATTCAACTATAAATTAAGTAAAAATAAAATTATTTTTTAAGTTATTTTATTTTTGACATCGGTGATTTTTTGACTTAGTTTCGCCATAAACGCGATAATAACAAGGAAAAACCAAATATTTGAGAAAACTGTATAAAGTAACTTTATATTCTTGACGTGGGTTCCGCCATATGCTAAAATAAAGGAGATACGAGGGATAGTGGGTAGAAATTCTTCTATATTATGCGCTTTTTCCCCATTTTTCCCTATTCAGTGGGATTTTTAGAGAAAAAGAAATCAGGATATCGGATTTCGGAAAAGTTTACAGGAAAGAACGGTGATAAACGGATGGCAAAAAAAGTTACCCTGCAGGATATTGCAGATCAAATAGGCGTAACCAAGGTGTCCGTTTCAAAAGCGATTAACAATCAGCCTGGAATTGGGGAAAGTCTGCGGGAACAGATTTTAAAAACGGCCAAGCAAATGGGGTACGTCAAAGTCCAGCACACGAAAGAACGCAAAGACTATAAATTTGCGCTGATTTGTGCAAAGCGTTTTTTTCTGGAGGATGAGACGTTTTATACGACCATTTATTATTATATCAATAAACGCTGCGCCGAAAAAGGGTTTGCCCTTTCGTGTTTTGTAATCAACGATCAGGAGGAGGTATCGGGAAAACTCCCCATGCAGCTGCTGACCGAGTCTTTTGACGGGATCTTTATTGCGGGAGAGTTTCAAAAGAACTTTTTAATGATCTTAAACACCCTCTGCGGTGCGAAAGTCGCCATCGATTTTTACAAACCCGATTTAAACATGGACAGCGTGGTTGTAGATAATTATTACACAGGCTTTACGGTGGCTAATTATCTCATTCGCAAAGGGCACCGCCATATTGGCTTTGTGGGGAGTATCCAGGATACCTCCAGCATCTGCGACCGTTATTTCGGCTACTTAAAGGCGCTGATGCTTCATGGCTTGCCGGTGCGGCAGGACTGGCATATCACCAATAACGACTACTTAACAGGCCGCTACTCCTCTGTGAATCCGCTGCCGGAAGACCTTCCCACCGCCTTTATCTGCCATTGCGACAAGGCGGCGCTGATTCTCAGCCAGCAGCTTCGGGAACGCGGCGTGCGGATCCCGGAAGATGTTTCCTTGATCAGCTTTGACAATACCAATATCTGCAATCTGCTGAGTCCCAAACTTACCAGCGTGGAAATTGACCGCAAACAGATTGCGTACTGCAGCGTAAACCAGATGCTGCACAGAATCCAGCACCCGGATGCGCCGCCGCAAAAAATTTACCTGGGAAGCAAGCTGATCGAAAGGGAATCTGTGTGGGAATCGGCTCAAATTGAGGAATGACGCCAAAGTAAGGAGCGGCCTTTGGGCGCTGAATAAAAATTTTGCGCTGCGGACAGGGGTTCCCTGTTTCCTTTCATAGAATTGTCCAATATTTCACCTGTTTTGTCCTAACGAAAAAACACATAAAATGTTATACTGATAGCGTGAAAATTTAACAAAAATGATTAAACTGGAAAGGATGAGGCGAAATGCTGATTTTAAAATACCGGGAAAATCATCCGGATTACCGCAACCTGGTAAAAGTGGCGCAAAACTGCTGGGTGGACCATATTCCGCTTTACGAACACGGTATTGGGGAAAAGGTTATAGAAGAGATTACGGGGAACCGCCCCTATGACCTTTGGTTTTCCAGCGATATGAGCGAGAGCAGGGAAGGGTTCCGCCAATTTTGGGATTTTTGGAAAACCATGGGATATGACACCGCTTCTATGGAATTTGGGGTCTGCGGCGCCCTGGTGGGAGGCGGCGCCCTGGGAGCGCATCAGGAGGGGTGCATCAAAGATCGGGAGGATTTTGAAAAATATCCCTGGGATGAAATCCCGGAACGCTATTTTCAGCGGTACGCCCCCTATATCCGCAATTTTGCGGAAACCTGTCCGGCAGGCATGAAAGCGGTAGGCGGCGTTGGAAACGGCGTTTTTGAAGCAGTACAGGATATTGTGGGATACATGGATCTTTGCTATATCAAAGCGGACGATGAAGAGTTTTATCGGGATATTTTCCGGAAAATGGGGGAAGTGGAATATAAAATCTGGGACCGCTTTATGGCGGAATTTTCGGACGTGTTCTGCGTCCTCCGTTTCGGCGACGATTTGGGGTTCAAACAGCAGACTCTGATCTCCCCGGAGGATATTCGGGAGAATGTGATTCCCGTTTATCAGAAAATTATTGCCCGTGTCCATCAGGAGCAAAAGCCTTTTCTGCTCCATTCCTGCGGCTGTATTTTTGACGTTATGGAGGATTTGATCCAAACCGCAAAGATTGACGCCAAGCATTCCAATGAGGACCAGATCGCGCATTTTTCCCAATGGGTGGACCGGTACGGCGACCGGATTGGGAATTTCGGCGGCATTGATACCGATGTGCTCTGCCGGTACTCTCCGGAATATATCCGGGAATACATTTTGGATTGCCTGGGTAAAGTAAAAGGCCGCGGCGGAATCGCCTTTAGTTCCGGCAATTCCATTCCCGATTATGTGCCGGTGGAAGGATATTTGGCTATGATCGAAACGGTGCGGGAATGGCGCGGGGATTCAGCCTGCTAAGTATATAGATTCTGCGGCGGAAATCAAAATCAAAAAAACAGGCCCTCTTTTTGCGAGGGCCTGTTTAGCCTGTCGAAGCAGTTGCCGTTCGGTACAGGGCGGTGTGATATGAAAAATTAAAAGGCGCTATCTTATCCAGTATGGAGATAGCGCCTTTTAATTCGTGAAAGAAAGCGGGTAACGCTCATTTTGCCGGCTCCTGTTTGCAGCTCTAATTTTAAGGTCACAAAAAAGTGACTGGGTTATAAAAAAGTGCGTACTTGCATGGTGGGAAAAATCCTGTAAAATAGAAAGTACAGAGTGTAGCAGCATGGGAATTGCTGTGAAAGCCGCCCGGTAAAAGCGATAAGAAAGAAGGATCAATGTGACGCAGGCAGAAAGAAGAATTTTTCTCATTAACGAATTGCTCCATGAGCAGCCCAGATCCGCCGGACTTAAAATCCCGGCGGATGAACAGGAGCAGCGGAACCTGCTTCGTTCGCTTATGAATATACGAATGCCGAAACCCGTGGACGAAACCTTTTTAGAGGTGCAGAACGCCTATCTGCAAGAAGAAATCCGTCGGAAAGGGATTACCGGCCTTTCCGACCTCCTGCCCATACAGCCGGGGCTTTATCTTTGGCAGGGAGATATAACGACCCTGCGCTGCGGCGTCATTGTCAATGCGGCCAACAGCCGGATGCTGGGGTGCTTTGTCCCCTGCCACAGGTGCATTGATAATGCCATTCACACTTTTGCGGGAATACAGCTTCGGTTAGCCTGCGCCGATCTGATGAAACGGCAGGGGCATGAAGAAGAAACTGGAACGGCAAAGATTACCCCGGCCTTTAATTTGCCTTGCGATTATATCATTCATACGGTTGGCCCGATTATTCGGGGACGGCTTACAAACAAAGATGAAAAATTGCTTGCGTCCTGCTATCATTCTTGTTTGGAACTGGCAGAACAAAATAGATTAAGAAGCATAGCGCTTTGCTGCATTTCTACGGGAGAGTTCCGTTTTCCAAATGAGAAAGCGGCGCAAATTGCCATTCAGACTGTAAAAGGTTTCAAAGCGCAAACTCATAGCGAAGTTAAGGTGATTTTTAATGTTTTCAAGGATATTGACTACAAAATCTATCGGGAATTACTCGGAGCAGATTAAGAAGCTGAAAAATGAAATAGAAACGGCCGACGCCATTGTGGTCGGCGCGGGCGCAGGTCTTTCCACCTCAGCGGGCTTTGTATACAGCGGCGGCCGCTTCCAAAAATATTTTTCTGATTTTGAAGAAAAGTACGGCTTTCACGATATGTATTCCGGAGGATTTTATCCGTTTCCCACCCTGGAGGAGCATTGGGCCTACTGGAGCCGGTTTATTTTCCTCAACCGCTACTGCAACCCGCCCAAGCCGGTGTACCAAAACCTGCTGGAGCTGGTAAAGGATAAAGATTATTTTGTGCTCACCACCAATGTGGACCACTGCTTCCAGAAGGCGGGATTCGATAAAAAACGCCTTTTTTACACACAGGGCGATTACGGTTTGTTTCAGTGCTCCGAGCCATGCTGCAGGGAAACCATTGACAATGAAGATGCGGTGCGGCGGATGCTGGCAGAGCAAAAAGATATGCGTATCCCAACGGAATTGCTGCCTGTCTGCTCTCGCTGCGGAAAACCCCTTACGATGAATCTCCGTTCCGACGACAAGTTTGTGGAGGATGAGGGCTGGCATGAGGCGGCGGAGCGGTATCAACTTTTTCTTCGCAGGCACCGGAATATGCGGGTGTTGTTTTTAGAACTTGGCGTGGGATATAACACCCCTGGCATCATTAAGTATCCATTCTGGCAAATGACTGCCCAAAACCCCAACGCTGTCTACGCCTGTATCAACAATAGGGAAGCAGTTTGCCCCAAAAGCCTTGACCGGCAAGCAGTCTGCATTTATAATGATATCGGGACCGTTCTTCCCGGACTGGCCCTTTGAACAGCATTCTATATAGGATAGTATGATGGAATTCAGAGGAAAGGAGCAGATTCAATGCAGTATGAGGAATTCAAAAACGGAATCAAACTGTCGAAACTGGGCCTGGGAGCTATGCGGCTGCCGCAAGCCGAGCCGGGGTTGGGCAAACCCATCGACCTGCCAAAAGCTCAGGCGCTGATCGACACCTGTATGGCTCAGGGCGTTAATTATTACGACACCGCCTATATTTATCACGGTGGGAAGTCGGAGACGGTTTTGGGACAGGCCCTTTCCCGTTATCCGCGGTAGAGTTACTGCATCGCCGACAAGTTCAATATCCAGGCCAATCCGGATTACCGGTTCCAATTTCAAGACCAGCTGGACAGGCTTCAGATAGAATACCTTGACTTCTATCTGCTTCATGGCGTAACCGACCTGACGGCGGGAAATTACGAAAGCTGCGGATGCATCCCTTATTTCCAGGAACGGAAGAAGGCAGGGCAGATCA
>DVJP01000005.1 GCA_018716725.1 Candidatus Merdivicinus excrementipullorum
GGAGATGATCCGGGCAAAGGCGGCAAGGCCCACCAGCACGGCCAGCTTTAAGCCTGTGATCAAAAAAATCCACCTCCACAGGCCTTTTGCCATGCGGAGGAGCGTTTTGTTTAACAGCAGCATACTACCCCCTCTTCCCTTGGCGCCGCGTTCCATCCCAGGAGATGGTTCAAGGGTGGAATTTGTGGCAAGTCATCACCCTTATTATAGTTAGTTAATGCTAACCTGTCAAGAGCATCCGTCCCTCACACAGGACGGCCGGTTGCTTTTGCCCCCCCTTTTTCATCATTCAAAAGTCTAAACCACCTTCCTGCATACGTACCGTCTGCACGATGGAGTATTCGCAGCGATCGTTTTCTTTGCGTTTAGAAAGTTAATCCAAAAAGCCACCTCTATTGCCTGACAATTTAGAAATTTCCTGGGTATTCCTCGCCGATATACACCACACTTACACCATATTAAGAAACAATCTTTCATACAAAACCAGCCTTCCAAATCGGAGGGCTGGTTTTGTATCTATGCCCGGAAAGCCTGATATTATGGGCTTTCCGGGCTTTTTCCGTTTTCCGGGGACTTGGCGGAATAGACCGCCATCGGCCCGCTTCCCATGGCGACGATCACATAGCCCCATGGCAGCTCCTTTTTGCACACCCTTGTCCGGCCCATATATGCCAGAAACGAGGAAACGCTAAAAAGTATCCCTCCCCAGATAGAGCCGCTTCTTTCAAAGAGAACAATTTAGCGGGAACCTTTGCGGCTCCCGCTTTTTTCTTTATTCCCGCTCGAAAGCCTCTCTGCAGTCCCCGCAGATTACATTGACCTCCCGCGTTGCCCGGATAATGGTGCCGCAGCAGGGGCAGACATATTTGATGCTGCGGTTAATGGATTTCTTACTCCCGCCTTTGGTGGTGCCTTCTACCGGCAAGCGGCTGGCGTTGATTTTATCCTCTCCCAAAATTTCTCTGATCCATGCTTCCGCCTCCGGGGCCAGCGTCGTTACCGTCCAGCCATACTTGGCGTGCTTCTCGATATGCAAGCCGTGAGCCTCGGCAGTGGCCTTAAATTTCTGGTTGTGATAGTATACGGATGATACGGCTCCCCATAAGGAGTACCCGGTCAACCCGGAGAACATCATGTATGTGGATTAAACCGTTGTCACAGGCGTAACGCTACTGACGAGCGAAACGTAGACAACATTGAAAGAGCTGACACATCACAATTTTGCCAGAAGAAAAGGAAGGCCCCGCCGAATGGCAGAGGAGCATAAAGAAGTATTGTAAAAATACTGACCTATGCCAAGTGAACGGGAAATAAGAAAACTCTATGTGAATGGAAGAACCATTTGCATAGAGTTTTATTTTGCTTATTTTAAATTTCAGCGTCCGTAGGATGCGCAGCCGTCACCGAAGGTGGCGATCTTGGAGACTTGGGGGGTATCCCTCAACAAGCATTTTGGGCGGTGCAATCCGGTCAAAATCGCAAAACATATATATGTTTTGCATTGCTTGCCAATCTGTCCTTTTATGAATTTTTGCAAACTTTCCTCATAAGACTTGACTGGTTAGTCATAGCAAACTATAATAAAAGCGGATTATTATGTCGGTTTGAGGGATTCACATGGACAAATATAAGATCGAAAAGAATACGGTACAGGAAACATTGATTATCCCGCTTTATGGCCGCCGATTGTGCTCTCGGATATTCCCTACTCTGTTTCAAGATGAAAGTGCTGCGGAACTGATGGAGCGCATTGACTATGATTTCTCGAAATTGGATAAGGAATCAAACAGCCTGATGCAGGTGTTCGGCGCACTGGAAGTCGCCATGCGCCAGAGTGATCTGGCCTGGGAGGTGCGGGATTATCTGAAATACCATCCAAAGGCAGCGGTCATCAATCTCGGCTGTGGGCTGGACAACACCAGCCGGGCCTGCGACAACGGAAGCTGTAAAATCTACAACATCGACCTATCGGATGTGATTGAACTGCGAAACCGTCTTCTGCCCGCCGAAGCAAGGGAACGGAATCTGGCGCTGGATTTGAACGATCCGGCCTGGCTGGACGTTATAGATGCCGACCCGGTGAACGGCACGGTGTTGTTTGCCGCCGGGGTATTTTATTATTTCACTACGCAGCAGATGCAACGGCTGATAACTGCCATGGCGAAACGGTTTCCCGGCGGACGGCTGGTATTTGATGGAGCGGGGAAAACCGCCGTCAAGTTGATGCTCAAAACATGGGTGAAACAGGCGGGCATCAAGGATGTCGGCGCATATTTCTCCGTAAAGGACGCCAAAAGGGAGCTGGAGCGTTGGTCGCCGCTCCTTTCCGTTTCCAGTCGCGGGTATATGCAGGGCTACCGGAAGCTGGCGGGGCCGGGGGTAAAACCCATCCACCGCCTTCTGGCTACAATCGCTGACGGACCGCTGCATCTGCAAATCGTGCGGATGGAATTTAAGGAGGTGTCCCGATGAACTGGACGCGGACGATATTAGACGGATTTGCCATGGCGGCCTATTTTAATTTATTTGCCGCTGCCGTGGCGCTGTATAA
>DVJP01000051.1 GCA_018716725.1 Candidatus Merdivicinus excrementipullorum
GCTACCTCCACCATGGCAAGGTGGCGCTCTACCAGATGAGCTAAATCCGCAAAGTGGTGCTTCCGGTCGGAATCGAACCAACGACACGGGGATTTTCAGTCCCCTGCTCTACCGACTGAGCTACAGAAGCATAATATGGCGACCTGCATGGGGCTCGAACCCACGACCTCTAGCGTGACAGGCTAGCGCTCTAACCAACTGAGCTAGCAGGCCATTTTTGGATCACGTTCAGTGAACGAATATTATTATACACGATTCCGGCAGCTTTGTCAAGGCTTTTTTTCAAAAAAATATTTTTTCCAGATCTTGATTTTATTCGTCCGTTGTATTATAATAAAATCGGTATTTTATGCGAAAGGGGCGGCAACTTTGGACTGGAAAAAAGCCGTACGGATTGGAGCCAGCACAGTTTTGACTTTGCTGATCCTTCTGTCTGTTTTGGGAATGGCCCTGCTGGGGGCCGGCGTTCACAACGCCGATAAAACCGGGACTTTCAGCCTTTTTGGCCACAGCTATCATCTTAATAAAAGCGCGGACATGGAGCCGGATATTCAGAAAAACGATTTGATTTCCATTCGTCACGCGGAGTTTTCGGATGTCCAGCCCGGGGATTATATTGCCTTTTTCTATCGGGACAGCCAGGAACAGGAGGTAATGGTGCGCCGGGTTCAGGCCATTGACGGCGCTGTCTGCCAGGTGGCAGACACCTCTGGGAATACCTTAGAGCTTACCGCTGAGAATAGCAGCTTTCTGGGCCTGGCCGAAGGGAGAAGCCCTTCTCTGGGAAAGGCCGCCGTTTTCCTGCAAACAGAGGACGGCAAGATGATTTTTATGGGCTGGACCGCGGGGATCGCTCTGTTTTTGCTGGGCTTCACTCTCCTTTTCCATGTGGTCTGGAAGCTGCTTGGAACGCCCAGAGGTCCCTCTGACGGCATTACCGGGGAACCTTTGCGGTTTGACGAGCCGGTGCGGCTTCCCAAACGCAGTCGTTAACAGTCTGCCGGGCAATGCCCGGCTTTTTTGTTCCAATTATTTCTGGAAGGAGAATATCATGAAAAAAAACCTGATCGTTGCGCAGTCTGGAGGACCCAGCGTGGCCATTAACGCGACCCTGGCCGGGGTTATCGCGGCGGCCCAAGCGGCTCCGGGCATTGACCGGGTGTATGGCGGGATTCACGGCGTGGAGGGCATCCAGGCGGGGAAAATTGTAGATTTGACGGATTTCCACGAGATGGAAAAATTGAAGGCCACGCCTGCCATGGCGCTGGGGTCCTGCCGGTGCAAGCTGCCGCCGGTGGACCAGAAGGATGCGGATATATACCAGAATCTGCGCCGGGTATTCGCCGAATATGACATTGGCTATTTCCTGTATATTGGCGGCAACGACAGCATGGACACTGTCTGCAAGCTGACCCATCTGTTTGCCGGAGAGCCGGACGCGCCGGTTTTCCTGGGCCTTCCCAAGACGGTGGACAACGACCTGCCTTTGACCGACCACACGCCGGGCTACGGCAGCGCGGCCAAATATTTGGCCATTACCATGAACGAGATTATCCAGGATACGGCCATTTACGCGGTGCCTGCGGTGACCATTGTGGAGGTCATGGGCCGCAACGCAGGATGGCTCACCCTGGCGGCTGGGATGCCCCGCTTTGCAGGCGGCCCGAAACCGGACATTATCGCCCTGCCGGAAGTGCCCTTTGACGAGGAAGAATTTCTGCGTCAGATCCGGGAGACCCTTTCCCACTCCCCCAACGTGGTGGCCGCTGTCAGCGAGGGGATCCGGGACAAGAACGGGGAATATGTGGGCGGCAGCGCCAAAAGCGGCGCGGTGGATACCTTCGGCCACGCTTATTTAAGCGGCGTGGGCAAGTACCTGGAAGGGCTGGTCAAAAAAGAAATCGGCTGCAAGGTGCGTTCCATTGAGCTGAACCTGATGCAGCGGTGCGCCGCCCATCTGGCTTCCCTGGCGGATATTGAGGAATCCTTTGCCCTGGGCAAGGCAGGCGTGGCTTCCGCCCTCCGGGGCGAAACCGGCCGCATGGTGGCCCTGGACCGCTTAAGCGACAGCCCCTATTCCGTCAAGCTGAAAACCGTGGCCATTGAGGAAGTGGCCAATCTGGAACAGCTGGTGCCGGAAAAATGGCGGGATTTAAACGACCCCAAGGCTGTGGAGGAGATCCGGGACTATATCCTGCCCCTGATCCAAGGCGAGGTGCCCCAGTTCCGCAACGAATACGGCTTTAACGAATACATCACCTTTATGAAATAAGAAACGCTCCCTCGGGCTTCCGGGGGAGCATTTTCCTATTCAAACAGATAAAGCTGCCAGACGCCGCCTTCTGCCAGCCAAACCCCTCCGGGGTATGGCGCCCCACCGTCATAGGAGCAGGGGATGATCTCGGCGCCGGTTTCGTCAATGACGCCCCATTTCCCGTCTTTGCAGACAGGCGCGTAGCCGCCCGTCAGGCTGTAGGCATAATAGGGGTTAGTTTCCGGCCGCAGATGGTCACAGCCCCAGCAGGCGTCGTAAACAAAATCGGTAACCAGGTTCCCTTCCGTGTCCAGATAGGCCCATTTCCCGTCCTGGCAGACGGGAGCCAGCTTTTCGCCGTCAAACCAGCCGACCTTCTCAAATTCTATCCCCTCTGCCAGCTGGTTCCCGGAGACGTCGGTAAAATTCCAGTAACCGTCATCTGACAGGTCGGGAATTTCTTCCGGATTTTCGATTCTTCCGAAATATACGGGGAAATAAGGGTCGGACGGAGTATTTCCTTCATTCAGAGGCTCTGAGGAAAATCGAGCTTCACCCTGGGAGACAAGTTCCGGCGCGCCCATTGTATCCAGGTTAATAAAATAGGTGTTCAGGCCGGCACCATGACCAAAACATAAGGGAAATCCCGTTTTCTCCATGAGTTCCTCGGATTTCTGATTCTGCTCTTCAGAAGATAAAGCGCTGGAATCCCAATTCCAGTGATCGGACATACAAAGGCTCACCGGATACTCATTCCGACAGGGAAGCAATTCCGTGCCATCTTCTTGAATCAGGCCCCATTTGCCGTTTTGCTGGATGGTATAATACCGCTGTCCATCTTCTAGAGTAAGAAGCTGCGGATCGTATTCTTCTTCTGTATGGGCCGGAAGTAAACGATCACAGGTGATTTGCCGTCCCTCCACCGGGGTGAAACCGGCGGATTCAGCACTTTCCTCCGGCTCCGCGCTGCTTTCCGGAGAGGATTCCGGCTGGGACACCTGGGAGGATTCTGTTTCCTCCGAAGCTAGGGAGGATTCCGCCGCCGGTTCCGAAGGCTCCTGAGCAGGGCCGCAGGCGGCAAGCAGGAAGGCCGCCAAAATAATCAAAACGCTTTTTTTCATGAGAAACACCTCCTCTTGCCTTTATCATAGCATGGCGAAGTCAAAATGTCCATGGTTTTCATCAAAAAATTCCAGTGATAAAATGGGCCAAAAGCGCGCATGATAACCAGGAAAAAATCCGTTTTGAGGGGGAATTTTGCGTGCGGAAAGTGATTCAAACTGCGACCCTTTTTGTGTTTTTAGCGGTTTCGGCGGTAATGGGATATGTGGCCTATTTGAATTTTGAGATTCCGGACCGGTTTTATGTGTCCAGCCCGGAGAATTTTTCTATGACCCAGTATGAACAGATAGAGGTGGCGGACGCCGGCTCTTCCGACCAAGAGGCCGGGACCAATTTTTCTATTTCCCGGGAAGCCGATTTGCGCCTGCTGGGGGTCATCCCGGTCAAAAGCGCCTATCTGAACCAGGTGGGGGAAACCTATGTGGTCCCCTGCGGCACCCCCTTCGGCTTAAAAATGCTGACGGACGGGGTGGTCATCGTGGGATTAAACCCGGTGGAAACCTTTACCGGCACCGCCTATCCTGCGGATGCGGCGGGACTGGAACAGGGCGATATCATCCTGTCCGTAGACGGGGAAAAGGTGGCTTCCAATAAGGAACTGACCATGCTGGTCCGGGAAAGCGGCGGCGAGCCTATGGACTTCCAGGTAAAACGGGACGGCAAGGAGCTGCAATGCACGGTGACGCCGGTCAAAAGCGTCAGCGACGAGGAATACCGCTGCGGCATCTGGGTGCGGGATTCCTCCGCCGGGATTGGCACCATGACCTTTTACGACCCGGCCACCGGCATTTTCGGGGGCCTTGGCCACGCGGTCTGCGACGTGGACACCGGGGAGCCCATGCCCCTTTCCAGCGGCGAGGTGGTGCCGGCCTATATCAGCGGGGTGAAAAAGGGGGAAAAAGGCGCCCCCGGGGAGCTTCAGGGAAGCTTTTTGTCCAGCGTCCCCAGCGGGATGCTGTATTTGAACAATGAAACCGGCGTTTACGGCGCTCTGAGCAGCAGCCCCAGCCAAAACGAGGCCATCCCTCTGTGCTACCGGCAGGACGTGGAAGAAGGGCCTGCCCAGGTGCTGGTGACAGTGGACGGCCAGGGGCCGCAGCTTTACGACATTGTCATTGAAGAGGTCAACCTGGGGGACAATACCCCCACGAAAAATATGATCCTCCATGTTACCGACCCGGAATTGCTGGAAGCCACCGGCGGCATCGTCCAGGGGATGAGCGGCAGCCCGGTGATCCAGAACGGAAAGCTGGCCGGGGCCGTCACCCATGTTTTTGTAAACGACCCGACCCGTGGATATGGAATTTTTGCAGAAAATATGCTGGATAATTGCCAAAAAACTCAAAATATTGTGGAAAATGATAGGGAGTGACCTTTTTCGCTAAATACGCTTCAAAATATTTGTTAAAATAAGGGCGTATTTTGTGCAATAAAATTGTTGAAACCTAAGAATTTATGTGTTAAAATATGAATAAAATAAATTTAAGGAGGAAATCTGTTTGGAATTAAAACGAAAAATCCTTATTGGGGATGATTCCGCTGATTTTGGAGCATTATGTAGAAATTCTTTGCGGGAAAAAGGCTTTGAGGTTTTGCTTCGAAAACGGGACGGGAAAGAGATCCTGTCGGCAATTTCTTCTGAAAATCCGGACCTGGTAATTATGAACGCCCTGATGGTCCGGGGCGATGCGCTGAGCGTGATCCGCAGCTGCCGGGAGCACAGCGTAAAACCTGCGTTTATTGTCACCTCTCCCTTTGAAAACTCCATTGTTACCAGACAGATTATGGAAACTCCGGATTGCTTCTTTATGCTGGAGCCTTTCGAGATGGAGGACCTGTACGACCGGGCGGCTATGATGCTGGGGCTTGAGGAAGAGCCTAAGAAACCCTCCCGGGCTACTTACACCCAGCATGACCTGGAAGTGATGATTACGGAGATTATCCACCAGATCGGCGTCCCCGCACATATCAAAGGCTACCATTATCTGAGAGAGGGCATCCTGCTGACTGTCCAGGATATTGGGCTTATCAATTCGGTGACGAAACAGCTTTACCCCATGATCGCCAAACATTTTGAAACTACAGCGTCCCGGGTGGAGCGCGCAGTCCGCCACGCCATCGAAGTGGCTTGGGACCGGGGCGATGTGGACGTGCTCAACTCCTATTTTGGCTATACCATCCAGAACAGCCGCGGCAAACCTACCAATTCAGAATTCATCGCGATGATTGCGGACAAGATCCGCATGAAGCTCCAGGGCGGCGATATTAAATTTGGCTGATTGGAAATCCGGCGTATCTTTCTATGGCACTTTGCAGATTTTTCAAAAACAAGTCTCCTGACGCAGATTCTATTTGCGCAGGAGACTTTTTGTATGGCGGGGAAGGGCGGCCGTTCCTTGTTTTTTTAGGCGGCTTGTGGTAAAATGGTAGCGGAGGGATCAAAAATGTACAGAAAATATCTGAGTACGGCGTTTATCTATGCAGTGATTGCCATGGTGTGGGGCGTGTTTTACCGGGAATTCACCAAATTTGCGGGCTTTTCCGGGAAAACAGCCCTTTCGGTGATCCACGTGCATTATTTTGCCCTGGGGATGATTTTCTTCCTGCTGCTGGCCCTGCTGGAGAAAAATTTTGCCTTTTCCGCCGGAAAGGGCGTGAAGCCGGGCTTGGTTTTCTATCATATTGGCTTAAATACCGCCTGGCTGGGCTTCTTTCTCAGAGGACTTGTCCAAGTAAGCGAAACGGTCCTGTCCAGAGGCATGGACGCCGCCATTTCGGGGATTTCCGGGCTTGGCCACATCTGCCTTGCAGCCGGGATGCTCCTGCTTTTGTGGAAGGTGCGGTCCGGCGCGCTGAAAAACTGAAAGGCGGAGGGAGCACGGCCTTCATTGGCGGGAACCAGATGCTGGAAAATAAAATGCGGGCAATTATCTTGAGTGCACAATAAAATATGCTAAAATTCCAAAAACTTCGGCATAATATTTTTAAAAACCCCTTCATTTTATGGAAAGAATGTGTTACAATAGAAAATATCCCGTAATGACAGGAGGATGGGAATGGAATTAACCAAACGGCTGAACCTGATTACCGGCCATTACGGCAGCGGTAAAACCAATTTGGCGGTCAACCTGGCTTTAGAGGCAAAAAAACAGGGGAAATCCACCGCCATTGTGGATTTGGACATTGTAAACCCTTATTTCCGGACGGCGGATTTCGCCGGGATGCTGGAAGAACAGGGCGTCCGGGTAATCGTTCCCATGTACGCCAACACCAACTTGGATATCCCGGCCCTGACCGGGGCGGTGGATTCCGTCATCAACAGCGGGGAGTTTGACTGCGTGATTTTAGATGTGGGCGGGGACGACGCCGGGGCCATTGCCCTGGGGCGGTACGCTCCGGCCATCGCGGCGGAAGCCTACGACCTCTTTTATGTGGTGAACCAGTACCGGTATTTGACCGCTACGGCGGAGGACGCTTTGGAGGTGCTGCGGGATATTGCGGCAGTTTCCAGGCTCTCCCCCACCGGAGTCCTCAACAACTCAAACCTTGGGGAGGAAACCGCCCTGGAAACGGTGCTGGACTCCGTCCCCTTCGCACAGGAGGTCGCCCGGCTGGCCGGCGTCCCCCTGCGGGCCACGGCCTATGACCGGCGGCTGGGCGGCGCTGGAGTCCCGGACGGGTTTCCGGTGGACATTTATGTGAAAAAAATCTGGGAACCGTAACGCGGCCCCCATTTTCAGGAAAGGAAGGAACTTTATGGCAAAAGTAACCATTAACCAGGACCGGTGCAAGGGCTGCGGCCTCTGCGTTTCCGTCTGCCCCAAACAGGTTCTGGACCTTAACAAGGCAAAACTGAACCGCAAGGGCTACAACCCCGCGGAACCGGTAAAACCGGAAGCCTGCATCGGCTGCGCCATGTGCGCCACCATGTGTCCGGACTGCGTGATTACCGTTGAAAAATAATCAGGGAAGGAATGAAACGTTACCATGGCAGAAAAATTTTTGATGAAAGGGAATGAAGCCTTAGCAGAAGCGGCTATCCGCAGCGGCTGCCGCCATTTTTTCGGCTATCCCATTACCCCTCAGACGGAAGTTGCCGCCTATATGGCCAAACGGATGCCCAAAATCGGCGGTACATACCTTCAGGCGGAGAGCGAAATCGCCGCCATCAACATGGTGCTTGGCTGCGCCTCCACCGGCGCCCGGGCCATGACCTCCTCCTCCTCCCCCGGAATCAGCTTAAAGGGCGAGGGGATCTCCTACATTATCGGTTCCGATCTTCCCTGCCTGATTATCAACGTCATGCGGGGCGGCCCCGGATTGGGCGGCATCCAGCCTTCCCAGGCGGATTACTGGCAGGCCACCAAAGCTCCCGGCCACGGCGACGGCCAGATTTTGGTATTCGCCCCCGCCTCTGTCCAGGAAATCGTCAACCTGGTGGGCAAAGCCTACGACCTGGCGGAAACCTACCGGATGCCCGCCATGCTTTTGGCGGACGGCATGCTGGGACAGATGATGGAGCCTGTGGAATTCCCCGATACGGAACCTGTCGTCCATGAAAAGCCCTGGGCTTTGACCGGCACCAAGGGGGAGCGGAAACCCAACATCGTCAATTCCCTCTATTTGCAGCCCAAGGAACTGGAGGACACCGTTAAAGCCCGGTTTGAGCGGTATGCAGCTGTTCAGGAAAAAGAAGTGATGATCGAGGAATACCAGATGGAGGATGCGGAGTTTGCCGTCTGCGCTTACGGGGCTATGGCCCGCATCGTCAAGACCGCTGTGGTAAAAGCCCGGGCGCAAGGCATTAAAGCCGGCTTGCTGCGGCCCATTACCCTGTGGCCTTTCCCTGTAAAAGAGATCGGCTCTTACGGCCATAAGGTGAAATCCATGCTCTGCGTGGAAATGAGCATGGGCCAGATGGTGGACGACGTCCGTCTGGCCGTCAACGGCGCCTGCCCGGTATCCTTCTTCGGACGCACCGGCGGCGTGATCCCCAGCCCGGCTGAAGTGCTGGCGGAAATCGAAAAAATGGCGGGAGGTGCCAAATAATCATGGCAATCGTGTTTCAGAAAACCAAGGGTTTGACCGATAAAGAAACCCATTACTGCCCGGGGTGCACCCACGGCATTATTCACCGCCTGGTGGCGGAAAGCTTAGAGGAGCTGGGCGTTCTGGGAGACGCCATCGGCGTGGCGCCGGTTGGCTGCGCTGTTATGGCCTATGATTACTTCAACTGCGACATGGTGGAGGCCCCTCACGGCCGCGCGCCTGCCGTTGCTACCGGCATTAAGCGGGCCCGCCCGGACAATATTGTCTTTACCTACCAGGGCGATGGCGACCTGGCGGCCATCGGCACCGCCGAAACCGTCCACTCCGCCACCCGGGGCGAGAATATCACCGTGATCTTTGTCAACAACGCCATTTACGGCATGACCGGCGGCCAGATGGCCCCCACCACCCTGCCGGGCCAGGTGACCCAGACCACTCCTTACGGCCGCGACGTCAATTACTCCGGCTTCCCGGTCCGGGTGTGCGAGATGCTGTCCACCTTAAGCGGCGTGGCTTACGCCGAACGTGTGGCGGTGAACAACGTCCCCAACGTCCGCAAGGCCAAAGCGGCCATTAAAAAGGCCCTGAAAGCTCAGATGGAGAAGAAAGGCTTCTCCATTGTAGAAGTCATTTCTGCCTGCCCCACCAACTGGGGCATGACGCCGGTGGAGGCTCTCAAGTGGATCGACGACAACATGATCCCCTACTACCCGCTGGGCGTTTACAAGGATGAAACCGAGAAAGGGGTGCACGCGGAATGATTCTCAATATGCTGATTGCCGGTTTCGGCGGACAGGGCGTGCTGTTTATGGGCAAGGTTGCCGCCTATACCGCCATGGTAGAGGAGAAAAACGTCTCCTGGCTGCCCTCTTACGGCCCGGAAATGCGGGGCGGCACCGCCAACTGCTCCGTCTGCATTGACGACGAACCTATCGGCTGCCCCCTGGTGCTGGAGCCGGAAACCCTGGTGGTGCTCAACGCGCCTTCCTACGACAAATTTGTGGACGCGGTGCAGCCCGGCGGCAAGATCTTCATTGACAGCGCCCTAATCAGCGCCAAATGCACCCGGACTGATATTGAGGCCCACTACATCCCCTGCACCCAGATGGCCAAGGATGAGGGTTTGGACGGCCTGGCCAATATTATCATGCTGGGCAAGGTTTTGAAGGAAACCGGCTTTACCACCTATGAGGTGCTGTGCGAGGCCATGAAAAAATGCGTCCCCGCCAAGAAGGCCCACCTGCTTGACGCCAACTTGAAAGCCATCAAACTGGGCTACGAATATCAGGAATAATTCTATGAAAATACCCGGCAAAATTTTTGCCGGGTATTTTTTTGAAAAAGTGTTGACAAATCTGTTCTGATATGCTATAATAAAAAAGCTCTAAAGAGTACAACATAATATCGCGGGATGGAGCAGCTCGGTAGCTCGTCGGGCTCATAACCCGAAGGTCGTAGGTTCAAATCCTACTCCCGCAACCATCTGGGGTAGACACTTTAGATGCCTACCCCATTTTTGTCAGTATTCATGCGGGTTTGCGGGCTTTTTAGAGTCCAAAATCCAAAGTGATTTTCCATAGATGCCTTTTCCATTAGATGGCCAAAACAAGGCTTTGTACGAGATGAAGCAGGGCTTCCGCCTGATTTTTCAGGTCGGAGGCCCCGCTTTTTTGCGTTCTGCGGCTCTTTTCCCCGTTGTCAAATGTGTAGAAGTTTACGCCTGTCAAATAGATAGATTGACGAAAGCCCAAAATCAAACCCTCAAAATACAAGGGGGTAGTGCGCCCTTTTTCAGGAACTCTCCGGCTGCCAAGCCGGGGAGTTTTTTGCGCTTCCCCCCTCTCACACTCTCCCCCCTAAATACTTTACCAGCTGGGAAAGAACAAGATACGCTTCGCTCTTAACCAGCAGGAAACCAAGTTTCAGGCAACAGCCAAGAAAGGATGAGCAAAACCATGAACATCGGCATCGACCATGGCTACTACGCCATCAAGACCCGGCATTTTTCTTTTCCAGCCGGTATCACCGCCTATTCCCATGAACCCTACACCCTGCAGAACACGCTGGAGTACGGTGGAAAGTTCTTCGTGTGCGGGACCGGCAGGCAGCCGATTCCCTCGCGCGAAAGAGCGCATTCCGCCTGGCCGGAATC
>DVJP01000052.1 GCA_018716725.1 Candidatus Merdivicinus excrementipullorum
CACTGCGCGTTGTCAAGCAAGCTTGACAACAGCGGCCAAGGACTCCGTCCGCCGTGAACTTTGTTCACGGAATGGAAATCCTGCAAGCGGTCGTGAACATGTTCACGACATAAAACAAGCTTGACCAAAACTTTTCTTTTTCTCTTTTGTGCAGTTTTACTTTCAAAAAAGGTTTTTCTACAGTCTGACCGGACCTTTTAAAGGTCCGGTGTTTTTTTGCTTACAGAAAGTATATAATAGCCGGAAAATTACATAGAGCCGCATATTTTGAGCAAAATGCGGTTCTTCTCATATTCGATCATCCCGTCTTTCCGCATTTTCGAAAGCTCATGGCACATTGCGCTGCGGTCGACGCCAAGGTAATCCGCCAGCTGCTGGCGGTTGTAGGGAATCAGGAAAGAACTGCTTTTGGAACCTTTGGCGCATTCTGAAAAGTAGGACATCAGCCGCCCCCTGATGGATTTGGAACTGGTGTGCTGAATCCTTTGGGAAAGCTGGAGGCTTTTATAAGCGCATACAGCCAGTAAATTCCGGGCAAGCCGGGCATGGAAGGGGCAGGCATTGGTGCATGTGGTCAGGACGCGCCCCACATTCAGAAATAGGACGGTTGTGTCTTCCGCAGCCGAAACGCTCACCAGCAGAGGCTGTCCCGGAATACAGGCGTATACCTCGGCAAACACGGAGCCCGGCGCGACGTGCCCCAAAATGCTGGAGTTTCCCCAAATATCGCTGCAGGAGATCATGGCCATGCCGGACAGCACAAGCCCCACATTCTCTGTGGCGCTTCCTTCTGAAAGGATCACTTCTCCCTTTTTATAGCATCGCTTTGCGGCCTTTAAGCAGTCTAAAAGCGATGCGATTTCCTGTTCTTCTAGTCCCTGAAACAGACGCGTGTCGGATAAATTCATATTTTCCCCCTTTTTGTTGTTATAACAACAGACTTTCCGGTTCCATTATAGTATACTAAATCCAGAAACACAAGAGAAAGGATGAAATTGAAATGATTCGAAAAATTATTCAGATAGACAAAGAGAAATGCAACGGCTGCGGCGCCTGCGCCAAAGCCTGCCATGAAGGGGCAATCGGCATGGTGGACGGAAAGGCGGCGCTGCTGCGGGACGACTACTGCGACGGTTTGGGAGACTGCTTGCCGGCCTGTCCGACAGGGGCCATTTCCTTTGTAGAGCGGGAAGCCGCCGCATATGATGAAAAAGCCGTTTTAGAAAACAAGAAAAATCAGGCAAAACCCCACGGTGGCTGCCCCGGGAGCCAAATGCGCCGCATGGAGCGTCCCCAAGAACCTGCTTCTCCCAATGGGGCGCACTTTGTTTCTCAGCTGGGACAGTGGCCCTGCCAGATGAAGCTGGTACCGGCCAACGCCCCGTATTTTAACGGCGCAAAGCTGTTGATTGCGGCTGACTGCACCGCGTATGCTTACGCCAACATGCACGAAGAGTTCATGAAGGGGAAGATTACCATCATCGGCTGCCCGAAGCTGGACAGCGCAGACTACAGCGAAAAGCTGACGCAGATCCTCCAAAACAACGACATCCAAAGCGTGACGGTTGTGCGCATGGAGGTCCCCTGCTGCGGCGGGCTGGAATTTGCTGCCAAAAAAGCGCTGCAAGCCGCCGGGAAAAGTATTCCCTGGCAGGTTGTCACCCTATCCATTGACGGCAAAATCCTGGAATGACAGGTTCTGGCTGAAATTTTGTTTTGATATAAGCGCATAAATAAAGGGGAGAAACCTGATCACGGTTCCTTCCCTTCCCTTTTTTTCTGGGATTCGGCGTACTGGCTGGGGTAGCAGCCGGTTTTCTGGTAAAACTGGGAGGAAAAGTGGTTTAAGTCGCTGTACCCCAAAAGCCCGGCGATTTCCGTTGCCGTATAATCCGAAAACAGCAGCAGATGTTTGGCCCGGGTGATCCGGGCGCGGATCAGGTAGGCGTAAGGGGTATAGCCCGTAGCTTGGCGGAAAAGCCGGATCAACTGGTTTTTAGAGTATCCTGCCCGGGATGCCAGCTGGTCCAAAGACCAGTCCTTCTGGGGGGAGGCGTCCATTTCCCGGCAGATTTCCGAGATTTTGGAACGCTGGACCTGGCCGGCCAAAGGCGACAGCGCCTGCTGAAAAACCGGCCCCAGCCAGAGCATAGTTTCCTCCGGCGTATTGGAACTGCGGGTGGCCTCCTCAAACAGCTGTAAGTTTGCGCTGAAGAGAGGAGGATGGTTTTGCTTAGGGATGGCGCCGCTTTGCAGCAGGGCTTGCAGCTCCTGCGTGCGGTCGCAGTG
Organism: Candidatus Merdivicinus excrementipullorum; assembly: GCA_018716725.1. Taxonomy (GTDB): domain Bacteria; phylum Bacillota; class Clostridia; order Oscillospirales; family Ruminococcaceae; genus Merdivicinus; species Merdivicinus excrementipullorum. The sequence continues at coordinate 2,290 of DVJP01000052.1, forward strand.
AAAATAGGCGGAAAAGAGGGCGGCCGGTTTCTGCGGATCATGGGTGCAGCGGTGATTTTGTGAGAGGTCAAACAAAAAGGTGTCCCCTTCACGCAGACGGTATTCCCCCGTTTCCGTTTGGATTCTGACCTCGTTTTGATAGAGATACCACAGATGAAAGCCGGTCCAGCGGTTTTCATCCGACACCCAGCTCCAGCCTGGCTCCAACGCCTCTTTTACCACATAGATTGGTTCAATTTGAAATCCACGAATCTTCATGATGATATTTTACCAGATTTTGATGATAAAATCAATATACACAGGCGGACCGCTGCGGTACAATAAAACCATACTCGCAAAAGCAATCAAAAAGGAACCCGGACGCCTTGCCAGGCTGCCCGGCGAAGGAGGAACCCACTATGGAAATGACGCCAAAAGGCAGGCTGCTGGCCGCTATCCGCGGGGAAGAAGTGGACCGCATCCCTTTCTCCCCGTTTCTGGCTTATTATTTTGACTTTCTTCCTAGGGAAGTCCGGGAAAGAGGGGAACTGCGGTATTTACAGGAAATGGGCGCGGACCCGCTGCTGCGGGGCAGCCTTTTCGCTTACCGCATTACACTGGACAAATGCACTGTTTCCCAGAAAACAGAGGGGAAAAAGCGGTATGAAACCATCCATACGCCCCGGGGCGACCTGAATTCGGAATACACCTATGTGGAGCAGGCCAACACCTGGTTTTTGACCCGGCACCCGGTTTCCGGCGCGGAACAGCTCCCGGCGGCCCTGGCTTATTTTGAGGACCTGAAAGTGGAGGAAGCCGTCAAGGAAGCGGACGCGGCGGTGGATGCTTTAGGGGAGGACGGGCTGCATCTGGCACTCCTGGGCACCCACATGAAATCCGCTTACCAGTATCTGCTGGAAAACCTGGTGGGGACGGAAAACCTCATCTACCTGACCATGGACGAGCCGGAGCTTCTGGCGGAGCTGTTGGAAGTGATGATGCGCCGGAACATGGAAACGGTGCAGATTACCGCCCAGAGCAAGGTTGCCGCCTGCATCAGCTGGGAGGACAGCTCCACCACCAATTTAAGCCCTGCGCTGTACCGGCAGTATATTCAGCCGGAAATATCCGTTTGGTGCAATGTTTCGGGCAAGGCTGGCAAGCCCTATGTGCAGCACGCATGCGGGCATATCCGGGATTTGCTGACGCCTATGGCGGAGGAGGGAATTGCCGCAGTGGAATCCATTTCCCCGGCCCCCACCGGAAATGTGACCATGAAGGAGGCCTTCCGGGTTCTGCCGGACAAGGTGGCCCTGATCGGCGGCATCGAACCCACCCAGATTTTAAACGATTCCGTGGAAAGCCTTCTGGCTTACGCGGAGGAGCTGATCCGGATGAGAGGGAAGCACGGCTTTATTTTGGCCAACAGCGACAGCTGCCCTCCCGGCGTGGCTTATGAGAAATTCACAGAGCTGGCCAAGCTGGTCAAGAGAATATAAAGAACGCCGTCCTCCAAATGGGGGACGGCGTTTTCTCAATCAAAATCCATATTGGCGAAGATGCGCTCCATCCGCTCGTCCGGGAAACGACGGTCGATAAACTGGGCAAAGGCGCTTTCCGCCGGTTCCCCGTGGATGCGGGCGCTCCACCGGGCCATGGCCAGCACCGTGACAACCGCGTTGAAAGCCAGCAGGGCCGCTAAAACCCAGGTAAGGATCTTCCCGCTCTTGTTGGGGATTTTTAAAATCCACTTGGCCATGCGGGGGTAAAGGTTCTTAATCCACAAAACCCCTAAAAACCCCCAGAAAATCGAGTACAGCAGGCAGATGCGGCCGTTGATGTTAAAGGGCATCCCGCTGTAATCCCAGGACCGGGAACCGAATACCAGCTCCTGCCCCCAGGAGCAGACGTATTCCACTGCGCTGCCTACAATCATGCCCCCGGCAAAGGAAAACAGGCTGCTGCGGTTCCGGAAGCGGAACAACGCCAGGGTTAAGGCCGCCGCCCCGAATCCGTAAAGCAGGTTGAAGGGGCCGTAAACCAGCCCGGCGCGGCTTTCGATGTAGCCGTTTTTCACCAGGCACCAGATCATTTCAATGACTACCCCGGCGAAGCTGCCGATGAGGCAGACCCAGAACAGCTTGTAAAGGTTGACGCCTTGGGCGAAATGCCGGCATTTTTTCTCCTCCAGGTCAATGACGGAATTGGCCGGCGCCGCCGCGATAAACCGGCGTTTTTTGCGGCTGGCCTTGACGTCGTGGAGCCGCGCCCCCAATTCATCCACTTCTGCGGAGGTTTGCAGGTATGCCTTCATAAAACTGGAGGAAACGTTTTTCAGAGAGGAAATCTCTGCGTCAACAGCGTTGTAAAGCTGCTCCTCGCTCTCTTTGCTTTCCGCTTTCTGGGCCAGCTGCACGGCGTATTCCCGGGCCTGCTTCTGGGTCCCCTTCTGAAAGGACTTCAGGTGCTCCTCCATTTGCGTATATTTGTTCTGTTCCATGGGCTTCTCCTTCTATGTAGGTCTGGTATTTATTGTATCACATTTTCATGGGAAAGCAAGGACATAAGAAAAACTTAATGTTTGCCCTTCCATACCTTATTATACAGAGTATGGATTTTTATGGGGAAAGAGATTATAATGAAGATGTTGCAGAAAGCGGAAAAAGACACCATACCGGCAGAAAACGCCGTTTTAATGATAGGAAAGGGGAAATCATGGAGCAGAATACAGCCCGTTCCAAAACCATGATGCTGATTGTGGACGATGTGGAAATGAACCGGGCGATTTTAAGCGCGATTTTTGAAGATCAGTATCAGATCCTGGAAGCGGAAAACGGGCTGGAGGCCCTGGCGCTGATCCGGGCCCATTCCGATGCCATTGCCGCTGTACTTTTGGACGTGGTTATGCCGGAAATGGACGGGATTTCTCTGCTGCGGGCTATGAAGGAGGAAAACCTGGGGCAGGATCTTCCGGTGTTTTTGATTACCGCCGACGCTTCGGAAAAGAATATGTACCTAGGTTATGAGCTGGGGGTCAAGGATATTATCGAAAAGCCCTTTATCCCGTACTTTTTGAAGCAGCGCATCGACGGGGTGGTGGAGCTTTACAAAACCAAGGCTGAATTACAGGACACCATCCAGCACCAGGCGGAAATCATTGAGGAAAAGGTGGGGGAAGTCCGGGAATTAAGCGACAGCATGATCGAGGCTTTGGCCTTGGCTATTGAGTTCCGCAGCGGCGAAACCGGGCAGCATGTCCAGAGCATCCGGGCCTTAACTGCGGGCACCCTGAAAGCCATGCGGGAACGGGGCGTGCCGGGCTGCGGATTTACCGATGAACAGATTGAGCAGATTTCTTTGGCGGCGATCCTCCATGACCTGGGGAAAATTGCGGTGCCCGACGGAATCCTCAATAAGCCCGGCCGCCTGACCAAGGAGGAATACGAAATTATGAAGGGGCATGCCCTAAAGGGGGCGGAGCTTTTGGAGAAGCTCCCCAACCGGGACAAAAACCCGATCTTTTTCTATGCCTGGGACATTTGCCGCCACCACCATGAACGGTGGGACGGCTCCGGCTATCCGGATGGGCTGAAGGGAGAGGAAAACAGCCTGGAAGCCCAGATTGTGGCCATGGCGGACGTTTACGACGCCCTGATAAGCCCCCGGTGCTACAAAGCGCCCTTTTCCCGGGAGGAAGCGGCCCGCATGATGCGGGACGGGGAATGCGGGATGTTTAACCCGGAACTGCTTCCCATATTTTTAGAGGTCAGCGGCTCTTTGACGAAGGGACGGGGAGCTGGCCGTGAAGGGGAATAAACTTGCTGATTTTAGGAATTTTTGCAGTGGGAATCCTGGTGGGATACCGGTGGTTCCCGGAGAAATTAAAGCGGCCCAATTCCGTTTTGCAGCTTCTGTGCATTGCGGCGCTGGTGTTCTGCATGGGGGCCATGCTGGGACGCCGGGAAAACTTTTTTGAAGAGCTGGGACGCCTGGGATTGGACAGCCTGCTTTTAGCGGTCATCCCTATGGCCTGCTCGGCCCTTTTGGTGTTCGCGGCCACCAAATGGTGGGGAAAGCGGAATAAAAAGCAGGCGGACGGGGAGGAAAAATCTTGACAATACTCATCCTGATTGCGCTGGCCGCAGGGATACTCTGCGGCCGGTTCCTCTTCTCTGCCCAGGCTGCCGCCCTGATCGGGCAGGCGTCCGACTGGGTTTTAATGCTTTTAATGTTTTCCGTGGGTATCAGCGTCGGTACCAACAAGGACCTGTTTAAGCGGCTGCGGCGCATGGACCTGCGGGTGTGGATGGTGCCGGCGGGGGTAATTCTCGGCTCCATGGCTGGCGGGGCCTTGTGTTCGCTGTTTGTCAGCCTGGGGTTCTGGGAAAGCGTCGGCGTCAGCGCCGGCATGGGCTGGTACAGCCTGTGCGGCGTCATGCTGTCGGACTTTTACGGGGCCGACGTGGGGGCGGCGGCCTTTTTAAGCAATCTCTTGCGGGAAATCCTCTCCTTTCTGACGATCCCTCTGGCGGTGCGCTGGCTGAACCCCTATGCGGCCATTTCCCTGGCCGGGGCCACCAGCGAGGACACCACCCTGCCGGTGCTCATTCGCCACACTTCGGCGGAAATGGTAGTCTATTCGGTCGTCAACGGCGTGCTGACCAGCGCCGCCGTACCCGTCCTGCTGCGGCTCATCTATGACATGGGCCGGTAGGCCGTCTGACAGAATATAAGAAAAAATTAAGAAGTTTTTGCGGAAAAAAGAAAAAAATCTCTTTTTTTGTCCCGCTGCCTATGGTATACTGTATAAGTAAGGTGATAGAAGGAGGATATGGTATGAAAAAACTGACGGCGCTTTTTCTTGCATTTATCATGACGATTATGATATGCGCCCCGGTTGTCAATGCGGAGGACGACCCGGAACTGGGCTTTTCCGTATCCAGCCAGGCGGCTTATCTGGTAAATAACGAAACGGGAATTGTCATCTATGAGAAAAATCCGGACCAAAAAATGGACCCGGCTTCCTTGGCCATGATTATGACGGCCATTGTGGCAATTGAAAACTGCCCGGACTTGGAAAACACCATGGTGACGGCCCCCACTTATATTTTTGACGAGATTTTCCTGCTGGGCGCTATGAACGTGGACATGAAGCATGGGGAAGAAGCCCGGATGATCGATCTGCTTTACGCCATGATACTGCGGACAGCCTGCGAATGCGCCAATATTATCGCCGACTATATCGGCGGCGGCAGCATTGATACTTTCGTGGGGATGATGAACCAGAAGGCACAGGAAATCGGGGCGACCAACACCCATTTCGCCAATCCTCACGGCCTGCCCAACGATGAGCAGTATACCACAGCACGGGACATGTATTTGATTACCAAGTACGCCATGGAAATGGATCCCATCTTTATGCAGATCGCTACTTCCACCGAATACACCATGCCCGCCACCAACAAGCACTCCTCGGAACGGACCATTTACCACACCAACGACATGATGAGCGAAAGCCGCGGCGGGACCCTCTATTACCCCTATGTCAAGGGGATCAAGACGGCCTCCACGGACAACGGCCGGAACCTGGTTTCCACCGCCGTCAAGGACGCTTATTCCTACACCCTGGTGACCCTGGGGGCGCAGCGGTACTATGAAAACGGGGACGAGCTTTCCGACAATATGGCCTTTGTAGACGCGAAGCAGCTTTACGAGTGGGCTTTTAATAACTGGGGCATCCGTTCGGTGGTGAAAACTTCCACCATTATCACCAGCGTCAAGGTGGAAATGGGGAAAGATGTGGACGAGATCACCGTTTTCCCGGACCAGGATGTGGACTACCTGATGCGGATGGATATTGACATGAGTTCTTTGCAGCAGGTGATTAACCTGCCGGATTCAGTGGACGCGCCCATTACAGCCGGGCAGGTTTTGGGGACCATGGACTTAAAGCTGGCGGATACCAGCATTGCCACCGTCAACCTGGTGGCCAGCGAGAATGTGGAGCGCAGCACCTGGCTTTACATTGTCCGGGGCATCCAGAACTTTTTCGGCTCCATTTGGCTGAAACTCATTGTGGCGCTGCTGCTTCTGCTGGTGGCCGCTTACATTGCCTTTATGATCCTGACCAACAACCGCAACAAGAAGCGCCGCCGCCGCAAAATGAAACGGCATTTTTAAGAAAATTTTACAGCTTTTTGGGGACGCTTCGGCGTCCCTTGGTTATTTTTTCCGCCGTTTTTACGTATATTTCCGTATCCGGCCCTTTCTGGAAAAATAAGTTGAAAAGGTAAAGGAAATATGGTATAATAACTTAGTTATAGGATGGAGGTTTCTGCGAACTGCGGCCTCCCAATGGAAAATATCCTGCCGGCGGGGGATTCCGGCCGGCGGGGGCAATAGGAGGAATCCGTATGGCAAAACAACGCATCGCCGTCATCTTTGGCGGCGCATCTTCCGAGCATGAAGTGTCCTGCGTGTCCGCAGGCTCGGTAATCTCCAATATCCCAAAGGACGAATACGAAGTGGTCTGCATCGGCATCACCAAAAAAGGCAAATGGCTCTTTTATCCCGGCGAATGGGACCGCATTGCAACCGGCGAATGGGAAAAGGACCCGGACTGCTGCGCCTGTATGCTCAGCATGGACAACGCCAAGCGGGGCATTTATAAAATTTTGGACGACCAGACGGTTTCTTTTCTGTCCATCGACTGCTTTTTCCCGGTGCTTCACGGCAAAAACGGGGAGGACGGCACCATCCAGGGGCTGTTTGACCTCTCCATGGCCCCTTATGTAGGCTGCGACACCTGTTCTTCGGCCATCTGCATGGACAAAGCCTACGCCCACATCATTTTAGAAAGCGCCGGCATCCGCATGGCCCCTTACATCCTCTGCCGCCGCAGCGACAAGTTCCGCCCGGAACAGGTGGCCCAGAAGGTGGTGGACAGCTTTGGGTTCCCGGTATTTGTCAAGCCCGCCAACGCCGGTTCTTCCGTTGGGGTTTCCAAAGCCAAGGACGAAAACGAGCTGGAACAGGCCATTAAGCTTGCCTTTGTCCACGACGACAAGGTTTTGGTGGAAAAGGCCATCCGCGGTGTGGAAGTGGAGTGCGCGGTTTTGGGCAACGGCGACCCTCAGGCTTCGGTTTTAGGGGAAATCACCCCGGCCAACGAGTTTTACGACTACGAGGCCAAGTATGAAAACGCCGCTTCCGAGCTGCACATCCCGGCCCGCATCAGCCAGGAGCTTTCCTACCAGGTTCGCGGCATTGCCGTGGAGGCATTCCAGGCTATGGGCTGCACCGGCCTTGCCCGGGTGGACTTCTTTGTGGACCCCCTTACTGAGGATATCTGGTTAAACGAGCTGAACACCATGCCCGGCTTTACCAGCATCAGCATGTACCCGAAGCTTTGGGAAGCCACCGGCCTGACCTACGGCGCCCTGCTGGATAAACTCATTAAATTGGCCATGGAAAGGGCGGAAATTGATGGATAATCGTCCCATTGGCGTGCTGGATTCCGGCATGGGGGGATTGACGGCGGTGCGGGAGCTTTTGAAGGCGCTCCCCAAAGAGGACATTGTGTATTTCGGCGACACCGGCCGGGTCCCTTACGGCACCCGCAGCGCGGAGATCGTCACCCAATACGCCATGCAGGACATCAATTTCCTCCTGAGCCAGGGAGTGAAAATGGTCATTGCCGCCTGCGGCACCGTCACCACCACCCTGCCCCAAAAGCTGTCCGACCGGTTCCCGTTCCCTTATACCGGCGTCTTATATCCCACCGTCCGGGCGGCGTTAAAGGCCACCCGGAATGGGAAAATCGGCGTCATTGCCACAGCCACCACCATCCGCACCGGCGCTTACGAACGGGAGCTTGTACGGATGGACCCCAAGGTGCAGGTCTTTTCCAATCCCTGCCCGCTGTTTGTACCCTTGGTGGAAAACGGGTATGTGGACCGGGAAAACCAGGTGACCCGGCTGGTGGCGGAGGAATACCTGTCCCCCCTGCGGAAAGAAGGGGTGGACACCCTGATTTTAGGCTGCACCCATTACCCGGTCATCGCGCCCATTATCGGGGACCTGATGGGGGAGGACGTGGCCCTCATTGATTCCGGCAAGGCGGCGGCGGATTACGCAAAGGAGCTTTTGGAGGAGAAAGCCCTGCTGGCCGGGCGGGAAAGAGGCGGCCGGTACAGCTTTTACGTCAGCGATTCGCCGGAACAGTTCGCCGAAAATGCGGCGATGTTTTTAGGCGGGAATTTCTGCGGGGAAGTGAAAAAAGTGGAGATCACTGGTTATCCCGATTGTCTCAACGGGGATACCATGTAAAGAAAGGCTGGAAACATGAAAAAGGACGTCAATATCTGCATCAAGGGCGTTTACATGGCGGAGGAAGAACGCACCACCACGGAGCTTTACACAGTGGGCAGCCTCTGCAAGAAAAACGGCCATTTTTACCTGACCTATGCGGAAAGCGAAACCACCGGCTTTGAGGGCTGCGTGACCACCATGAAGCTGGAAGAGGACCGGGTGACGGTCATCCGGCGAGGCCCCGCCACTGCCCACCTGATTTTGCAGAAGGGGATCCGGAACGTGGGCCGGTACGAAATGATGGGGACGCTGATGGACATCGGCGTTTACACCGACGGTATGGAAAGCACCATGACGGAGGACGGCGGCTCCCTGCACCTGAAATATACTATGGATATGAATTCCGCGCTGCTCAGTGAAAATGAACTGGACATCTCAGTAACACAAATATAACGGAATGAGAAAGGATTTTGAAAATGGCGAATCCTGTTTTTGACGCGAAAAACCAGTGCCGGGCTTTGCTTCAGGCGGCCCTGGAAAAATGTGCGGCGGCCGGAAAGCTGCCGGAAGGGGAGTTCCCCGAATATGTAGTGGAAATCCCGGGGGATACGGCCCACGGCGACTTTGCCGCCAACGCGGCCATGGTGTCCGCCAGGGCTTTCCGCAAGGCCCCCAAGATGATCGCCGACTCTTTGGCGTCGGAAATGGACCTGACTGGCAGCTACTTTTCCAAGGTGGAAGTGGCCGGCCCCGGGTTTATCAACTTCACTCTGGCCCCCGGCTGGTTTGCAAACACGGTAAAGAGCGTTCTGGAGGAAAAGGAAAACTACGGCCGCACCAATTTCGGCGAGGGCAAAAAAGTGCTGGTGGAATTTGTTTCCGCCAACCCCACCGGCCCCATGCACATCGGCAACGCCCGGGGCGGCGCTTTGGGCGACGGCATCGCCTCTGTTTTGGACTGGGCGGGCTATGAAGCCAACCGGGAGTTTTATGTAAACGACGCCGGCAACCAGATTAACAAATTCGGCCTGTCTTTGGACCTGCGCTATCAGCAGCTTTATAAGGACGGCGTGGAAATGCCCGAGGACAGCTATCACGGCCAGGATATCATTGACCACGCCAAGAATTTTGCCGCTATCCACGGCGACAAATACATGCACACCTCCGAGGAGGAGCGCCGCAAGGCTTTGGTGGAATACGCCCTGCCCTTGAACATCCAGGGCTTGGAGCGGGATTTGGCCAAGTACCGCATCCACTATGACCGGTGGTTCCGGGAATCCACCCTCCACGCCGACGGCTCCGTCATGAAGGTGGTGGAGCTTCTCAAGGAAAAAGGCCACACCTACGAGGAGGACGGCGCCACCTGGTTCAAAGCCACGGAATTCGGCGCGGATAAGGATTTTGTGCTGGTGCGCGGGAACGGCGTGCCCACCTATGTGGTGCCGGACATCGCCTACCATTACGGCAAGCTGGTAACCCGGGGCTACGACAAGGCCATCGACGTGCTGGGCGCGGACCATCACGGCTATGTGCCCCGCCTGAAAGCCGCTTTGCAGGCCCTGGGCGTGGACCCCAGCCGCTTGGATGTGGTTCTGATGCAGATGGTGCGCCTGATCCGGGACGGCGAAGTGGTGAAAGCCAGCAAGCGTTCCGGCAAGGCCATCACTCTGGTGACCCTGCTGGACGAAGTGCCCATTGACGCGGCCCGGTTCTACTTTAACCTGCGGGAAGCCAATTCCCAGTTTGACTTTGACCTGGATTTGGCGGTGGAACAGTCCAGCCAGAACCCGGTTTATTATGTGCAGTACGCCCACGCCCGGATCTGCTCGATCCTCAAAAAGCTGGAAGCGGAAAAGGTTTCCGTCCGGGAAGTATCCGCTGAGGAATTGGAAAAGCTGAATACGCCTGAGGAAATCGCCTTGATCCGGCACATCGCCCGGTTCCCCGCTGAGATTATCGAGGCGGCCAAGGCTTACGATCCCGCCAAGATGACCCGGTACGCTTTGGATTTGGCCACCTTGTTCCACAAATTCTACACTGCCTGCAAGGTGTTCGGCGAGGAAGAGTCCTTGATGCAGGCCCGGCTGGCTTTGTGCCTGGCGGCCCGGACAACCCTCCGCAACGTTCTTTCCATTCTGAAAATCGACGCCCCGGAAACCATGTAGCGGCGAATCGCCGCTGATAAGACGACGCGGCCGCCTACCCTGCGGGGGATATCCGTCAACGGCGGGATGAACCGCCGTTTTCGAAACTGCTTCCCCACGGGAATAGGACAATCGGTGAGTCGCCGCGGCCGCACAGCCACGCGCCGGATTTTGGCTGTGCGCACATCGTGAATGAATTCACGATTCAAGTTGCGCCTCTGGAGGATATTTCCCGGAATATAACCAGCGGACAAGACGTCACGGTTTGTCGTTTGTAGGGGCCGGGTTTCCCGGCCCGTCAATCGACCGCTCACCGTTTCGATAACGTTGTCTCCTATTATTTGTAGGGGCCGATGCCCACATCGGCCCGTCAATCTTTCTGTTTACTCAAAATTATTGAAATCAAGAAGGAGCGTATCCTCATGAAATTAGGTATGGTGGGTCTGCCAAACGTTGGCAAGAGCACCCTCTTTAACGCGCTGACCAATGCCGGCGCGGAATCCGCAAACTATCCCTTCTGCACCATTGAGCCTAATGTAGGCGTGGTATCTGTGCCGGACGAGCGTTTGGACAAGCTGGCAGAGATGTACCACCCGAAAAAATTCACCCCCGCCGTTTTGGAATTTATGGACATTGCGGGCTTAGTAAAGGGCGCGTCCAAGGGCGAGGGCCTGGGCAACAAATTTCTGGCCGACATCCGGGAGGCGGACGCCATTGTTCATGTGGTCCGCTGTTTTGAGGACGGGGACGTGATCCATGTGGAAGGCAGCATCGGCGCGGCCCGGGACATTGAAACCATCAACCTGGAGCTGATTTTCGCCGATATGGAAATGCTGGAGCGCCGCATTGCCAAAACCCAGAAAATGGTCCGGGCGGACAAGAAATACGCCGCAGAGCTTTCCTGCCTGGAACGGCTTATGGCCCATCTGGAGGAGGGCAAATCCGCCCGCAGCTTTGACTGCACCGACGAGGAAAAGGAAATTCTGGCGGCGTCCCCCTTCCTGTCCAACAAGCCGGTGATTTACGCCGCTAACCTCTGCGAGGACGACTTCATCAATGGTTATGAGAATAACCCTCATTACCAGGCGGTGAAAAAAATCGCCGAGGAGGAGCATGCGGCGGTGCTGCCCATCTGCGCCAAAATCGAGGAGGAAATCGCCGATATGTCCGATGAGGACAAGGCCATGTTCCTCTCCGACCTGGGGCTGAAAGAAAGCGGATTAAACCGCATTATCAAGGAAGGCTACGCCCTCTTAGGCTACATCTCCTTCCTGACTGCCGGGGAGCCGGAGGTCCGGGCCTGGACCATCACCAAGGGCACCAAAGCGCCCCAGGCGGCCGGTAAAATCCACACCGACTTTGAGCGGGGCTTTATCCGGGCGGAAGTGGTGGCTTTCGACGATCTGATGGCCTGCGGCAGCATGGCGGCGGCCAAGGAAAAGGGCTTAGTCCGGCTGGAAGGCAAGGAATATGTCATGCAGGACGGCGACATCGTGCTGTTCCGCTTCAATGTCTAATCATAATGCACAATGGGCACAGAGGGCAAACCCTCTGTGCTTTTCTTTTTATAAAATCAGTTGACATTTTCGGAAGATATGATACACTATAACTAAAGATGTGGAGGTGATTGCATGCAAAAATCATCCGTTTCGCGAAATAGAGATTCCCTGATTTTGTCTATCGCCGCCTTGGCGATTGTGGCAGTTCTGGGGGGAATTTTCCTTGGGATTCCGGCATTTCAGGCAGTTATACTGAGCTGGAAGGACTATCGTCCGATCCAGGGCCTGCTGGGCAGCCCTTGGGTGGGGCCTGCCAATTATCAGCAGCTTTTTTCTTCCCCGTTTTTTCCGCAGGTCGTTGGAAACAGCCTGATTCTAGGCATTTTGGGAAATCTTTTGCCGGTTTTGGCCGGGGGAGCTTTGGGCTTTGCCCTGAGCCGGAAGGCTGCAGGCAGGAAATCCGCGGCGTTTCTGGCTTGCTGGCTGCTGCCGTTGTTTTTGCCGGAGATTCTGTACGCTTTTCTGGCCATTTTCGGTTTGGGAGTGGAATGTTTGACGGTTCCGGGCCAGGCGCGGCTGGTATATCTGGCCGTCAGCGGCTTCCGGGTTTTCTGTTTTACGGTATTCTTAAGCGGGATCTGCGGAATTTTAGGCAAAAGGCGGGGAAATTCGGCGGCAAAAGCTTCGCTGCTGGGGACAGGGGCGGTTTTTGCCTTGGCGCTGGCCCGTGCATTGTCCTCTTCTCCCATGCTGTCCCTGTTTCAAAACCCCTCCAACTATGAAACGATGGATACTTTGGACACATATATATACCGGATTGGACTGATGAATGGCGAATACAGCTTTTCCGCCGCCACATGGTTCACGAAATGGCTGATGCAGCTGCCGTTTTTGGTGATTGGCGCGGTGCTTTTGGCCGTTCTGATGAAAAGACACAGGACACAGCTTCCGGCTTCGTCCGAAAAATCCGGCATGGCTCCGGCCCTGGCCGGCGGCGTGATTGCCGTGGGAATCACCCTGGCTTTGTGGATTGGACTGCTGACCATAAGGTCCGGCTCTCTTCCAGCGGATATGTGGATGCGCCCTTTGCGGAACTCTGTGCTGGGTACAGCGCTGGCAGGCGCGCTGTTTGGGGTGATCATGGCGCTGTTCCTGCTATCCTGCCGTCAGATGCCTACTGTTTCCATGCTGCTGGGGCTTTTGCTGGGTTCCTTTTGCGGCAATACTGTAGCCACCTATCTGTTTTATAAACAGCTCACCCTGGTGAACACTTTCCTAGGCCCGGCCCTGTGGGGCTGCTGGAATGGTGTAATGCTTTTTGTGCCCCTGGCGGTTGCGGCCAGTATGCTCAACGGCCAGAAAGCGCCCCTTTCCCGGTGGATCCGGCAGATGCTTCCCTTTTTCCTGCTGTTTTTGGGGCTGTTTTTGACTGGCGTTTGGGGCGGATGGTGGGAAGAGATGGTCTTAACCAGCGACAGCCAGCGGCAAGTGCTTCCCCTTTTGCTGCGGGAATGGATGAATTCCGGCATGGCGGTGCAGTATGCGGAAAGCGGCCGGAATTTGGGAGTGGCCAATGTCCTGCTTTTGTCCAGCCTGGTTCCCCTGCTTATTGGGGCGGCGTCCATTGTTCTGTTCGGTTTTTTGTTCCCCAAGGAGGAAACAGCCTCTTAAATTGAACTGCTTTGCTATATCCCAGATGAAAATAAATCCCCTGCCGGATATGGACTGCCCCAAATTGAACGGACAGAACAAAAAGAACCCCCAATGGTAGTAAAAATGTAAATTTTAGCAGACAAACTGAGATCGCTTTTCAAGAGGTGTCAGTTTTGTTTTCAGTTGGATGCGCTGGTT
>DVJP01000053.1 GCA_018716725.1 Candidatus Merdivicinus excrementipullorum
CCGCGCTGTCATTTTGCAAGCAAAATGACAGGTTAGAATTTTCCAAGCTTTTATCCACGGCTTATTTGCGTCAGCAAACAACACTCCTTTGTGCAATTTGCCAAATCATATTTCCTTCTTCGACAAGCTGAAATACCGAACCCTGAAAAGGGTCCGGTATTTTTTAAACGGAAATCAGCCGTTCAGCTTCTGCGCGAAATCCGCCATGGCTTCCGAAATCTTAATCTGCTGGGGGCAGACCGCCTCACAGCTGCGGCAGCCGACGCAGGAGCCGGGCCGCTTGTCCTCCGGGATGGCCATCATAGCCATAGGAGCGATAAAGCCGCCCTCGGTAAAACAGTGCTCGTTATAAAGGGACAGCAGGCCGGGGATGTCCAAGCCCTGGGGGCAGTGGCTGACGCAGTAGTGGCAGGCTGTACAGGGCAGCGCGATTTTTCCCACCATGCTGTCCGCAATGGACAGAAGCGTCTCCATTTCCTTAGGATTTAAGGGCTTTTCCTCCTCATAGGTTTGGATATTGGCCTGCATCTGCTCCATATTGGACATGCCCGAAAGGGTGACGGTCACGCTGGGAATGCTTTGGAGGAACCGGAACGCCCAGGCGGGGATTTCCTCCTCCGGACGCAGCTTTTTCAGCGTTTCCTCGTCCGCCGGTGCCAGGGAAGCCAGCTTTCCGCCCCGCAGCGGCTCCATGACCCAGACGGGGATGCCGTACTCGCCCAAAAGCTCCGTCTTCTTCTTGGCGTCCTGGAAAGCCCAGTCCAGATAGTTGAGCTGGATCTGGCAGAATTCCATGTCCTTTCCGTAGGCTTCCAGGAACCGTTTCATCACGTCGTAGCCGCCGTGGGCGGAAAAGCCCAGGTGACGGATGCGGCCGGCCTTTTTCTGCTTCATCAGGTAATCGTAAATCCCGTATTTGGGGTCCAGGTAAGCGTCGATATTCATCTCGCAGACATTGTGGAACAGGTAAAAATCAAAATAGGAAACGCCGCACTTTTCCAGCTGCCGCTCAAAAATCTCCTCCACCTTGCCCATATTGGACAGGTCGTAGCCGGGGAATTTGTCGGCCAGGCAATAGCGGTCCCGGGGGTATTTCCCCAGAGCCTTCCCCATGACAAGCTCGGAATTGCCGTTGTGGTAGCCCCATGCGGTATCGTAGTAGTTCACCCCATGGGCCATGGCGTAATCCACCATGGCGGCGGCAGCCTGTTCGTCAATCCTTGCGTCGTCCCCGTCCATTACAGGCAGGCGCATGGCCCCCATGCCCAGGGCTGACAGCTTCATCCCTTGAAAATCCTTGTAAATCACGGTTTCCGCACTCCTTTTCTCTCTTTTTTTCTATTATATCATACAATTGGGCCAAAAGGCTGTCGCAATGCCCCACAATCATTTCCGGCAGAGGGGCGCTTACGGATTTTCCCTTTGCCGTTTTGACAGGGACGTTCCCCTTATTTTACCGGACGGCTGTCCATTTCCAGAACCAGCTCCCCGCCGGAAACAATCTCCTCATGGGTGAGGAAGGGGCGTTCCAAGGGTTTGCCGTTTAAATAAGCCGCCCGGATATACCGTTTGCCGTCGCCGGCGCCTTTGCTGGATACGGTGAAGGCGCGGCCCTCTCCCACCTGGATTTCCGCCCGGTCAAAGAGAGGCGTCCCCAGGGCGTATTCCGCCTTACCGGGGCACACCGGATAAAATCCCAGGGCCGAGAACACCAGCCAGCTGGACATGGCGCCCCCGTCCTCGTCCCCGCAGATGCCCGTGGGGGAGTTGGTGAACCAAATGTCCATCAAATCCCGCAGCTTTTTCTGGGCTTTCCAGGGCGCGCCCAGGTAATCGTACAGGTACGGGATGTGGAAGGAAGGCTCGTTGCCCATGGCAAACTGGCCCATTAAGCCGGTGGAATCCGGGAACTGGCCCAAGTAGACATATTTGCTTTCCGGCCAGTGGAAGCCCTCCCGGAACAGCTGGTCCAGCCGCTCCAAAGCGGCTTCCCGGCCCCCCATCAGCTCCGCCAGCCCGTCCACATCGTGGAACACCGACCAGGTATAGGTCCAGGTGTTGTTTTCGGTGGTGTAGTCGCGGCCGCCCATGCCGCCTGCATATTTGGGGTTAAAATCCTCCACCCAGTTTCCGCGGATGTCTTTAGGGGACATCCAGCCGTTTTCCGGGTTATACAAATTCCGGTAATTCCGGCCCCGTTTTTCAAACATCCGGGCGTCCTCGTCCTTGCCTAAGAACTTGGCCAGCTGCCCGGCGCACCAGTCGTCGTAAGCGTGCTCCAGGGTAACGGCTACCGCCTGCCGCCGTTCAAAGGTTTTCCCGCTTTCGCAGGTTTCCTCCTCCCCCTTGGCCAGAGCCGGGAAGAAGCCCTTTTCCTGGTAGCAGCGGTCCGGGGCTTCCAGTGGCTTGCCGCAGCACCAGGGAAACATGCTCTCCTCCATGGCGTTTTTGCGGATGCCCTCATAGGCGGTTTCATAGTCCGCTTTGACGCCTTTGGCGGCGGCGTCCGCAAAGAGGGATGCCGCGTGGAAGCCGATCATCACCGGCAGGTCCCCGTTATATCCGGGAAAGCTGGGCATCAGGCCGCTTTGCTTGTACATCAAATTATAGCTTTCCAGGATGTCCTCATGGCGTTTGCCGTCTACCAGAAGCTGCAGGGGGTGCATGCACCGGAAGGTGTCCCAAAGGCCGTCGCCGGTGTAGAACACGCCTTCATGGACCTTCCCGTCGTAAGCGCTGAAATACTGGCCGTGCTCGGTGTAATTGGTCATCCGCATAAAGGCCCGGAACAACGCCGTGTAATAAACCGTCTTTTTATCCTCGGTGTTTCCCTCCACCCGGGCTTTGGCAAGCTGGGCGTTCCAAATTTCCTTGGCTTCCCCGGCGATTTGGTCAAAGGTTTTGCCTTCCGCTTCCAGCTTCATGCTTTCCGCCGCTTTGTTAAAGGAAATATAGGACACTGCCCCCCGGACTTCTGTTTCCGGCAGAATCTTCAGCACCCACTCCCCGTCTTTCCGCTCCAGGACCTCCGCGCCATCCGCTTTCAGGAGGATGTACTGGAACACGTCATATTTGGGATGTTCCACCTTGATTTTTATCCGGATCATGCCGTTTTCCCCCGCAGCTTCGCCATTGGGGAAAGCAAGGCGCAGGGTGTCCGCCCCGGTGAACCGGTGGAGGTAGACGTGCTCCGTCACAGTGGACGCAACGGTAATTTCATGCTCCTCCAGTTCCTCTTCCAGCAGGTAACAGCGGAAATTCTCCCGGCTGTGGTCCAGGAAATTGGCAAAATCCCCGCCTTTGCCGGGCATAACGGAAGCCATCCCCAAAGGGTAGCCCAAAATCCGGTCGTTGCAGTAATAATCCCCGCAGTCTTTGACGATTGGGGTGCTGCGGGCCATGCCGTAGGGGAGCATGACCTCCGGCTTTGTGGAAGCCAGCATATGGGAAATGGTGCCGATATACGGATTCACATAATCTGCAAGTGGTTTCATTGTTCATCGTCCTCCTTTAAACACCGCCGGGAATTTGGCCCGAGGGACGCGTCATCTTTCCTAGATAATCATAGCATTTCCCCGGATTCTTGTCAATTCTGAAATATTTTAAAGGAAACTCATTGACAGTTGTCCCGGATTTCCGCGCCGGTTATCATGCAAATCACACAATAATAAAATAGCGCGATTTATTTTTTAGAGAAACATTTACATTTCGTAAAAATCGATGTATACTGAAACCACAGCAGCCTCCGCCGTAACGCGCCGGCGGAAAACAGGCGCATTTTGCTGATTGGAAAGGAGCGTATCAATGAAACATTATACCGGAAAACAGCTGACGCATATTTCCTTCCCCTTAGGGGGGATCGGGGCCGGGATGCTCTGCCTGCAAGGCCACGGCGCTCTGGGGAGCGTATCGGTCCGCAACCGGCCGGATTTATTTTATAACCCCATCCTCTTTTCCGCCGTCCATGTCAAAGACGGCGGCATCCGCACCGCCCGGGTGCTGGAAGGGCAGGTCCCCTACCAGCGCATCTTCGGCATCCCCGGGGAAGCGTACCTGGGCACAGCCAACGGCTCCCAGGACACTGCCTACGGCCTGCCGCGCTTCCGCTCCTGTGATTTTTCCGCTTCCTTCCCCTTTGCCCAGGTGGAAATGCGGGACGACGCCGTGCCCCTGGCAGTGAGTCTCACCGCCTTCAGCCCCTTTATTCCTTCAGACAGCGACAATTCCTCCCTGCCGGCGGCAACTCTGGAATACACCTTCCGGAATACTTCTTCCCGGACTTTGGAGGCAATTTACTATTTCAGCTCTGTGAACTTCATGCGCTTCGGGGGCTGGAAAAAGGGAGAATGCCAAAGCGAACGGGTTCTCCCCCGGGAAAACGGCTTTGTCCTCCATCAGCCTCCCCTGCCGGACGCGCCCCATGCCCAGGGGGATTTCGCCGTTTCCGTGCCGGATGAACAGGTCATGGTCAACACCGATTGGTTTAGCGGCGGGTGGTTCGACGTTCTGACCATGCAGTGGAACGACATCAAGGCGGGGAATATCCGGGCCGCCGCCCATCCGGAAAATAAAAGCCCCGGCGGGTCTGTAGCCGTGCCCTTTGTCCTAAAACCGGGCCAGGAAAAACGGATCACCCTGCACATGGGCTGGTATGTGCCCAAAACCGACCAGCGCTACGGCTATGAAGAGGACCCGGACGCCCCGGACAAGGAAACCTATTCCCCCTGGTACGCCGGGCGGTTTAGCGATATTTCCTGTGTAATGGAGTATTATGAATCCAACTACGCAGAACTGCGGGAAAACTCAGCCAAATTCGCCTCTGTTTTAAGCAGCTCCACCCTGCCGCCTGCCGCCGTGGACGCCATTTCCTCCAACCTGACGATTTTAAAATCCCCCACCGTGCTCCGGCAAACCGACGGCCGGTTCTGGGCATGGGAAGGGACCTTTGACAGGGAAGGCAGCTGTATCGGCTCCTGCACCCATGTGTGGAACTACCAGCAGGCCCTTTGCAACCTGTTCCCCGATTTGGAGCGCAGCCTGCGTCAGACGGAATTCCACGAAAGCCAGGATGAACGGGGCCACCAGGAATTCCGCTCGTCGCTGCCTATCCGCAAGTCCGGCCACACCTATCACGCAGCCTCCGACGGCCAGCTGGGGGGCATTATGAAAATGCACCGGGAATGGCGGATTTCCGGCGACACGGAGTGGCTTTCCCAATTCTGGCCCCTGATGGAAAAGAGCATGGGCTACTGCATCAGCACCTGGGACAAAAAGCGGGAAGGGGTTTTAAAGGAACCCCACCACAATACCTACGACATTGAGTTCTGGGGCGCAGACGCCATGTGTTCCTCCTTCTACCTGGGGGCGCTGAAGGCCATGGCCATTATGGGCCGGGAGTTGGGCAAAGATGTTTCCCAATATGAGGAGCTTTATAAAAAAGGCCGGGAATACCTGGAAACCCGGCTGTTTAACGGGGAATATTTTTACCAGCAGACGGAGTGGGAAACCCTGGAAGCGGAAATGGACCTTTCCAAAGAAAATCCCCATAGCGCCCGCCTTATGGAAAAAGAAGGCCCCAAATACCAGTACGGTACCGGCTGTATTTCCGACGGGATGCTGGGGGCCTGGATGGCCAAAGTCTGCGGCGTCGGCGATATTTTAGACCCGGAAAAAGTTAAAAGCCACCTGCTTTCCGTGTACCGTTACAATTTCAAGCGGAACCTGGTTTCCCACGACAATCCCCAGCGCCCGGGCTACGCCCTTGGGGAAGAGGGCGGGCTTCTGCTGTGCAGCTGGCCCCGGGGCGGCAAGCCGTCCCTCCCCTTTGTGTACAGCGACGAGGTCTGGACCGGCATTGAGTACCAGGTGGCCTGCCATCTGATTTCCATCGGCTGCGAAAAAGAGGGGCTGGACATTGTGGAAACCCTCCGCGCCCGGTACGATGGGGAAAAGCGCAACCCTTACAACGAATATGAATGCGGTTACTGGTATGCCCGGGCCATGGCCTCCTACGGCCTGCTTTACGCCTTTACCGGAGTCAAATATGACGCGGTGACCAAGACTTTGTACGGCAAGGACGGCAATTACTCGGTCCTGCTGGCCCACAAGGACGGCTTCGGCGCCGTCACCTGCCAAAACGGCCGGCTTTCCTATGAACCTGCCCTGGGCAGCCTGGAGATCCTTCACACCCAGCTGATATAAGCCGCATTTCCCTGTAAAGCCAAAAAATCCCGGAGCAAAAGCCCCGGGATTTCTTGTGCATGAAAAAACGTTAAAACTGTACTTCCGCCACCCGGACCACCATGTTGGCGCCGTACTGGTAGCCGGTGGGCAGGAAGCTTAAAAGCCCTGCTTCCTCATTTTGGGCAAAAGGCAGCTCCCGGCCGTTATCCAGCCATTTGACGGATTTCACCTGGCCCTTGACGCCGGTAAAGGCCCTGGGGCCGACTTTGGCGTTGTTGACGGTGACGGACTCGTTCCCCACAATGGGCAGGTCAAAGACAAACAGGTAAACCCGGCCGTCCTCAGTTTTCAGGCCGAAGTCCTCCCCGATCCCGGAAATGCCGCAGGGTTTGCCCCCATAAATCACGCCCTTGGTCTGCTCAATCCACCGGCCGATGACCGAAAGGATGCCTTCCATGATAACCGGGATACCGCCGTCGCCGTCCGGCCCAATGTTTAAAAGCAGGTTGGCGCCGGCCTTCCGGCATTTGCAGAGGGTTTTAATCAGATCCGCAGGGGTTTTGTAATTGTAGTCGTTTTTGCCGTAGGCCCAGTGGTCGTTTAAGGTATAGCACATTTCACCGGAAACATACTTTTTCATGCCCTCCCGGTTAATGGGCTCCGGCAGGCCCTGTTCAAAGGTCACGCTGTCGATTTCCGGATGGCCGGTTTCGCCCCGGGCGGAAAGGCCGGTGTTGTTGATAATCATGGCCTCCGGCTGGTATTTGCGGATGGTGCCGTAAAGCTCGTCCAGCTTCCAGTCCGCATCCTGCTTGCTCCAGTTGCCGTCAAACCAGAACCCGCCGATTTTCCCGTAACCCGTGCAGAGGATTTCCACGCTGCGCCGCAGGTATTCCAGGTATGCGTCGAAATTGTTGTCAAAATCCTTGTTGTGCCAGTCCAGGGTGGTGTGATACAGGAAAGGGACAACGCCGTGCTTGTGGCAGGCGTCGGTAAACTCCTTGATAAAGTCCCGTTTGGCGGGGCTGTGCAGGGAGTTGTAATCCCCCAGCTCCTTGGTGTCGTAAAGGGAGAAGCCGTCGTGGTGCCGGGTGGTCAGGGTGATGTATTTCATGCCGGATTTTTTGGCCAGGAGCACGATCTTTTCCGCGTCAAAGTCCTTACCGGTAAAGGTGTCCTTCAGCTTGTCGTATTCCTCGTCAGGCATACCGGGGATGGCCTTGACCCATTCCCCCATGCCCAGCTGGGAGTACATCCCCCAATGGATAAACATGCCGTAGGCCATTTTTTCGAAATCAGCAACCCGCTTTTCGGGTGTCGGAACACTCATGATAATCCTCCTCAGGTGAATCGTTTCACTTTTACTATAGTATCCCTATTCAAACGCCCAGAATCTTATAAAGTTTTCTGTATGTTTTCCAGTATAACAGAAAAAATCAGAAAGTCAATGTTATTTTTCATAAATTTCTTTCAGCCATATAATCCCAACGGATTTTATTTTTCCGCCATTTTACGCCCTGTTGTTCATGACAAAAAATGGCAGTATGCGACAATTTGTTGCAAATATCCGCGAAATGTGCTAGGATACAGTAAAGCGGGAATTTTAAGGAAGCTTTTGGCCTAAGAAACGCTGATAATCCGAAGAATACGGCTGTTTATATTTCCGTCCCACCGGCAGCACAATGCCGCCGGTCAGCTCCACCTCCCGGGATGCGCTTTTTCGGATGTGGCGCAGGTTCACCCCGTAGCTTTTGTGGATTCGGGCAAATCCCAAAGGCCGCAGCTTCTCCATTTCCTTCTCCAGAGTGCCCCATGATTTCAGGCAGGTATCGGGCAGATAAAACTCCACACAGTGCTTTTCCATTTTACAGTAAAGGATTTCGGATACTGGGACGCGATAAAGCTGGCGCTGGGCGTTTATGGTATAGAAAGAAGCGTGCCGCTGAAATTCCTTTGCAATTTCGGGAAAGACCTGGGCCGGATCCCCGGTCATGTCCAAATAGGCCCTGAACATCAGCAGCGAGCCGGTAGGGGGGACTGCCAGCGGTTCCCCATAATGGAACATGGCTAAAAACGGCGGATGGGAAAGGCTTTGATATTCCCGGGACAGCCGTTCAAATTCTGCCTGGGCCAAAATATCCACCAGGATTACTTTTTCCGGACAGCCGGCAAGGGAAAAACCCGGCCCTAATCTTTGGAAATGGATTTGGTATGCTTCGCACTCCGGCCTTGCGGACAGCGCGGCGGAAATTTTTTGATACCGTTCTTTTTCCGGCGTGCAGACCCCGATCAGATTCACAACATCACCTTCCAGTTTATGCTCGGTCATATACCGCCGCAAAAGGCAAGTTTGTGACAGTTCCCGGCAAAAAACCGGGGCGCCGCCCTTAATTCCCGGAGGAACGGCAATTCGTTTAAGGGAGTTTCCATATTATGATATTTCTCACGCTGATCGATACAGAGGAGGAGCGGAGCCGGTTTGAACAGTTATATTACCAGTACCGCCACCTGCTGTTTTATTGCGCAAAGTCCATTTTGAAAAACGACTGCGACGCGGAGGACGCCGTGCAGAACGCCCTCCTTTACATCGCCCAGCACATGAATAAATTCAAATCCGTCCAGGAGCGGGAGGAAAAAAGTCTGATGATTATGATCGCCACCCAAAAAGCCCTGGATTTCTACCGGATGCGGAAGCGGCGGGCCCACATTTCCCTGGAACAGCGCCAATCCGGGTGCTGGGATCCGCCCGACCCTTTGGACAATATCGCCGGCGTGGAAGAGGGGCTGCCGGAAATTCTTAGGGAGATGCCTCCAAAATACCGGGACGTCCTGGTGAAACGGCTCTGTTATGGATATGAATACCCTGAAATCGCCAAAGAGATGGGGACGACCGAAGCCAACGTGCGGAAAATGCTGCAGCGGGCAAGGGAGCAGTTTATCAAGCTCTATCAGGAGAAAGGGGGCGCTCCGCATGAAGCTGGAAGCCGACAGGATATTCCGTGAAAAATGGCAGGAATATGTGGATTCCTTTGATTTGGACAACATTCCGGAGCACCGGTTTTCCCCGGAATTTGAAAAGAAGATGGAAAAACTCATCCGGAAACAGCGCCGGACGGAAAACCAGCCGCCTGTTTTTCGGACGGCGCGAAAAGTAGCTGTCATTTTAGCGATTTGCTGCACTGCGGCCTTTTCCGGGCTGATGACGGTGGAGGCATTCCGGGAACAGGTGCTCCACTTCTTTACCAGAAAATTTACCACCCATACGGAAGTGGAGATTTCCGCCGAGGGCTACGATGCGGACGACGACATGTATGTGCTGGAGCTTTCCTACCTGCCGGAAGGGCTGGCGGAAACAAAAACAATGCAGGCGGATACTGTCCTGGCTACTATATATAAAAATGGGGCTTACTTTTTGAACGTGTCGCAGCACAAGCTGTCGGAGGATGGCAATTGGAACATGATCTTCGACACGGAAGACGCTGAAACGGAATTTGTGGAGATCAACGGCTGCCGGGTATGGGTCATCCGGAAGAGCGACGTCATTCAAATGGCATGGCCTATCGAAAATGCTTATATTACCCTGTGCGGCAATCTGCCCTGGGAGGAGATGGAAAAAATCGCAGAGGGGGCTTATTTATCCGATGAAGTCTATGTCCCTTCGGAATCATCCCAAAGCCAGGAGGCCCCGCCGGAATCAATCCCGGACTTCCCTGTTTCCACCCAATACCGGGAGGAGTTTGCCGCATATCTGAATAACGTTGTCCGGTTCTTCCGGGAGCCGGTTTCCAGCCCGGACAGCATCCCCCGGGATTCCAACCTGGCCGGGTTCCTGCTGGCCGAAACCTACCGGCGGGGAATCCAAGACGGAAAATCCTACCCGCAGGACGAAAACCGGATGTATCAAATCCCCAATGAGGAAATTTCAGCCACGGCGGAAAAGCTGCTGGGCATTGAAAACTTTGACCCCGCGGAAATCCCGGAATGGCCGGGTTCCCGGAAGCCTGGCGCGGAATACCAGCTTTACGCCGGAGAGGAAAGCCTGCCTTACAGCGAGATCGTATCCTCCATGACCCACTGGGAGGATGATTTTGTCACCGTCCGGGCCGTCATCAGCACGGCCATGGACGAGGAATGGCTCCCGGACCCGGACTATGCCATCGACCGCTTTTACACCTTCCAGAGGATACCGGATGGAGCTGGGGAATACGCCCGGCTGGTATCTATTCAATATGAAGAGGAGAAGCCGTGATGAAAGGTATTTTCTGTACAATTCTCTGCGCCGCCCTGCTGGCGGGGCTGTCCTCCTGCCAGCCCATTGTTCCTGCGGAATCCAGTCAAGCCAGCTCCGCCCCGTCCTCTTTGGAAAGCACGGAAACAGGTTCTTTTTCAACAGAAGAACTGGAAGCCGCGCAGCTCCGGGCCAAAAAAATCATGGATTGCTTTGCCTGCCACGGCCTGACGGACGACGCCCGCCGGACCGGGCAGATTACGGACCGGGAAATCTGGCAGTTTGTACTGGGGACCTACTATTACCGGGACGACCCGGATTTCCCCTATGAGACATGGCCGGAAGTAAGCGACGACGGAACCACCGCTTACTTCCCCATGAATTCCCTCCAGCAAATGGTGGAGGAAATTTTCGGGGTATCCCAGTGGACGCCGGATTTTGTCCGGGAAGAATGCGAGGGGCAGAAGCTGGCCATGCCCACGGAAATGGGACTGAACAGCGCTTACGGGTATGAGGATTTGAAAACAGAAGCCCTTTCCCAAGATACCGCAGCGGTTTCCATGCAGCTTGTCGATTCTCCCTCGTTTCCAGGCGGGCAAAATTACGGGGAATACCAATTCGTTTTCTCCCTTTGCCGGGATGAAGATGATTTTTTCCTGCGTCTAAAGGAATTTCACCAGACGTCTGCGCCGCAACCCCAGGCGGCCGCCTCCGGGGAACCCTTTACGGGACAGCTTACAGCGGAGGAACAGGAGAAATGGGCGTACCAGGCGGAGCAGACAGCCGGCTGCCTGGCTTCATACGTCCTGTCGGAGGGGATGAAGCAGACGGGCCAGGTGGAAGACCTAGATATTTGGGCGTTTCTATTGGCAAGTATTCTTTACCGGGATGAATTGTCCTATCCCGTGTGGCCGGAAACCAGCCCGGACGGCCAAAGCGCATATTTCCCGGAGGAAGATATTCAAACCACTGTGGCGCAGCTTTTTGGGATTTCCGGATGGCGCCCGGAGTTTATGAAGGAGAGCATGTCGCCGGAAACAAACCGGCTGGAAATGCGGCTGGCAGAAACCTTTCACCCATACTATGCCTGCCGCAATACGGAAACCCGGTTAGAAACGGGGAACCGGTTTGCAGTTTCCATGGAACTGACGGATGCTTCCGGGGGCGAAAGCCAGGGACAGTATTCCTTTGCCTTTACCTTGTTTCAGGATGGCGCCAGCCGGTTTTTGCGGCTGGCGGAATTCGGCCCGGCAATATAGGTCAAAGGTTTTCACCTTTTACGGGGCCGTTGATTGTGAATATCCGGAGCAGATTCTCCCTTTGACCGTCTGGGAAAACTGCTGCGAAAAACGATAGGACAACTAAAATGGCGGCTTTCGAAAGGACACAGGGATTTTATATCTGCGGCAATACTGGCCAAGGGACGGTGTTGCCGGAAAAATGCGAATGCTGGTGGAATCGCTCCAGCATGGGGCGGCTGTTGCTGCACCTTGCGTCAGTCCTCCGGGTTTACGCTGCAAAAAAAATGTCTGTATCAGCGCGGGATACTCACGCAAAATAAAAGGAAAGGCCCGGAGCGCGTTTCGCTCCGGGCCAATGAGTTTTATAAAGGAACCATGTAACAGCGCGGGATACAAAGAAAACGCACACCCACCAATGTGAGTGCGCGTTCATCTGCGGCGATTCGCCGCTGGTGCGGATAGCAGGACTTGAACCTGTATGACCGTGA
>DVJP01000054.1 GCA_018716725.1 Candidatus Merdivicinus excrementipullorum
ATGTCTCTCCCAGTGCCTGGGGCGAACAGGTCCATAGAAATTTCATCTCCCCGCCTTCACTGCGGCCGGGCTGCGGTTTACAGAAGTACCATGATACCCCTGATGCCTCATCGCGTTATACAGGTGCCGCCTGTATATCAGTGCTCCTTGTTCTGCTCCCTGCGCAGACGGATAGCCGCTACTCATCAGAGGGATGTACTGGGTTTGACTATGCGGTTTTCAAGCTACCTGAAGATGCCCTTCATAAGTATAAAAGCGCAGGAAAACACCCATTTTTCATGAATTTCTAAAAAATTTTTTTCATAACAGCTGCTCCTTTCCTGGATTTTTGATTTATTGATTTCAGCCTGTTTGTCAGGCAAAAACCACAAATAAAAAAGTGCCAATCCGCACAGGTGTGCGAACTGACACTTTGAAATACTTGATACAGTGGTCATCTGGTATTTGACCTTGAAACTATTTATCTAAATTATAGCGCAGGTTCTTTTGAACGTCAAGACAGAAATTATCCGAGAATCTCCATCAAAGAAAACTTTCTCCGTCAGGGAATGGGCCTTCAAAACCCGTTAATTCCCAGCGGCAAAAGATTCGGCATAAAAGCATCGTTTTTGTTTGCATAAGTTTTTCTGGTGAAAAGATTCCAGATAAGCATAGGCCGTTTTCCCATCGAAATTTTTCCGAATGACTTCCAGGCAGATGGAGCCAAAGTCTGCGTCACTGCCCTCTGACAGCAAATAAAGTTCCATTTCCTTTTCCGAAACGTCCAGCTGATAAATTTCTTCAGTTCCTTTTACCGCCGAATGGAACCGCATCTGATACCACCCCTTTACATCCATACTTGCTTGAGATTCTTCCCATATTTTTCGCAATTCTCCGAAACCAGCCGGATCAGCTCCCCTTCTTTTTCCTGCGGGAAGATTAACAACAACAGATCCTGCATTTCCTCGTAGGCCGCATAAGCATCCCACTGATTCCGGGCATATTCCTCCTCAAAAGAAAAAGAATTATCGGAACTTGGCTTGGATCGATAGCCCATCATTTGCAAACGGCTAATGCGGAAGGCGGCCTGTTTTTCCAGAAAATAACCGCGAAGATTCTCTGCATCCGGGCCATATTGGGCGGTAACCAGGGTGTTGCGGTCCTCAAAAATTCGGCTTTCTGTGGAAAGCCAGCTTTCCGGAAGGCAGAACCCGAAATCGCCGCGCTTCTCAAATTCCGTAATACAAATATATTCACGAAAACAGGCGGACAGGATTTCCACACAAAGACTGGGAAAATCCCAGTCCCCGGTTTCCCCTGAATAATTCAGTTCCAGCCGGATGCGGCCCTCCGGTTTATCCAGCATGAGCCAGTAGTCCCGGTAAACCGGTGGCTCCTCTTTTTTCTTTGTTCGGAACATTTCATTGTTTCCCCACCTTCTGTGAAATCATTCTCGCGGCCTTCCAGAGAAGCAGACGAACGGCAAAAATAATCGCCGTTGCGGCGCCCAAATCACCCACGCCATCTCAGCCAATGTTACCAAAATCCGAAGGCAAATACCATCATTACCCAAAATAACTAGGGCTTTCAATATACATCCTCAGCATATTTCAAGCCAACACAATCATACGGCATAACGCCGTCAATGTCAAGATGCAGAAATCCTACTGAGTGTATTTACCGAGTGAAGCTTCAGATTTATGAGAAGGCTCGCCCCTCATAGACGAGACATCCATTTTTACAGCAACCAGCGCATCTAACTGAAAACAAAACTGACACCTCTTGAGAAGCGATGTCAGTTTATCTGCTAAATTTTTATATTTACTGCCATAGGGATTCTTTTTCTGTTGTCCATTTTTACTGGACTTGTGTGCACCTAACCGCCGTGTATTTTATCTACGCTAATTCATTTAAGTTTTTTAATAAATTCTGTTTTTCCAGCACCTTAAAATCGGCAATATGGTCAAGCCCAAGTGTTTCCCCGATTGCTCCATCCAATATCATCAGTGTGGTTTGCATATTGGAAAACTGGCTGCAAATGGAATTGGCTTGGCTATCTACCACACTCTTTAGCAAATTGTAAGCGGAATCTGTAATATCTTTTTTGATCTTTCCATGATAAATAAACTGAAAGCTTAAATATGGAATCAGGCTGAGGATGCACAAAGCCGCTGTTAGCTTTTTTAAAAAAGGCCGATGATTAAAATAGCGCAATTCAAAATCTCCTTTGACTAACCTTTGACAGACCCGGCGACCATACCTTTCACGAAATATTTCTGAGCAAACGGATAGAAAATAAGAACAGGAATTGTTGTGATGAATACCGCCGCTTTTTTGATATTATCAGACGGCATATGAAGCAGCAGCTGTTCCATGCCGGCCAGATTATCCGTAAAATTCATATTCATGGTATTCAGCATCTGCCGCACCACCAGCTGCAGCGGCCACTGTTTGCTGTTATTGAGATAAAGAGATGGATTGAACCAAGAATTCCATTGGCCCACGCCATAAAACAGCGCCATCGTTGCAATAACAGGCAGAGAAACTGGAAGTACGATCCGAAAAAAAACGGTTGCGTCACTAGCCCCGTCGATCATAGCCGCCTCTTCCATTTCTGCTGGAATGCCGTAAAAAAAGTTCCGCATCAGGAATAAATTCCAGGAACTGACGGCGCCGGGAATGATACACGCCCATAAGGAGCCAGTCAATCCGGTTAGTCTGACCACCATATAAGTGGGAATTAAGCCGCCTCCAATAATCATGGGGATATATACAAGATAGGTTAAAAACTTGCGGTAAGGAAGATATCGCTTGGAGAGGGTATAGGCGGCCATTGTAGTTAACGACAATGAAAATAGGGTTCCAACAATGACAAGAAACATTGAATTGCCAAAGCCTTTGATAATCAGTTGGGAACCGAATAGTAAATACTCATAAGCCGCAAAATCCAACTTGCTGGGAAGTAAAGTATACTGGCTTCCAATCATAGCTTCCTGAGGCGTTACAGACTGGAAGAAGATGATTATAAAGGGAAGCAGGATGGTGAGGGTCAGCAGTATGACTGAGGAATACACAACAGTCATTAAAATGTAATCTGTACCGCGCATCGACCTGATCCGGTTATTGCGTTTCTTCATAAAAATCCCCCCTTAAATTAGTGTTTCCTGGCCCATCTTTTTTGCGCCCCAGTTGGCGGCCATCATCAGACAGAATCCGAATAGTGTTTTAAAAAGCCCAACTGCCGCTGAATAGGAGTATTTTGCGGACTCAATCCCCATACGGTATACGTAGGTGTCGATAATATCGCCGGTTTCCAATACTAAATCATTGTAAAGCATCAGAACCTGATCGAAACCAGCGTTTAAGATGCCGCCCATATTCAGAATAAACTGAATGCTTATAATGCTATAGAGAGAAGGGAGACTGATATACCTCATTTGTTGAAAACGTGTGGCTCCATCAATCAAGGCGCTTTCATAAAGCTGAGGATCCACATTTGCAAGACATGCCAGATAAATAATACTGCCCCAGCCAACACTTTGCCATACTGCGGATAAAACGACAACCCAGACAAAATTGGAAGCATCGGTTAAAAAATCAATGGGCGTTCCTCCAAGGGAAGTGATGATATAATTCACAGTCCCGCTGTTTGTGGAGAGCATTGAGGTGAGAATTCCTGAAAGTACAACCCAGGAGAGAAAATGAGGTAAGTAGGAAATGGTCTGTGCGAACTTTTTAAAGAGCGGCCGGCGGATCTCGTTTAAGAACATGGCCAGGATAATCGGCGCCGGAAACCCAATCAGAATTTTCAGCAAGCTGATACGGAGCGTATTTCGCATAAGGCGCCCGAAATACATAGAAGACGTAAATGTTTTGAAATGCTTTAAGCCTACCCACTCCGCCTGAGAAAACATCCCCGCCAATCCTAAATGGGGCTTGTAATCCTGGAAGGCAATGATGATACCGAACATGGGTAAATAGCTGTATACCAGGTAAACCAGGATTGCGGGCAGGATTAATAAGTATAAAAGCCGGTAACGGCGGAAATTTTCCAGAAATGTGTGCTTCTTGCCTGAGGAAAAGGGCGTTGAGGATGTTGTGCAGCGCATTTTTGATTATTCCTCCTTTGCAGTGGCTTGGTTTTCCACGCCCGCAGCGCGGGCGTGGAAAACCGCTATAATGTTTAACTGTTCTCCGCCAGCCATGCCTGATAGGTCTCATTCATTCCTTTGGTAAATTCTTCGCCGCCTTTTTCCAGCCATGTCTGCATGATGCTGCCCCAATCCTCTGACGGGATTTCGCCGGCGAGAACTTTTGCCCGGTTTTCATTGATATAGGTGTCAAGGTCGGTCTTTAATTCTCCGCCAGTCATAGTTTCGTAATCGTAAAGCACCAGGGCATCTGGTTTATCGACACCCGGCAGGCTGTTGCATTCCTCCGTAAATTGGCGGTACAATGCAGAGGTGGGATCACTTCCGGGCCATTCGCCGTAAGAGGTAATCAGGGACGTATTGAGCATGGGGTAATAGTATGCCTTATAGAGAGGCGTGTCGTTATCATCCACACGAAAAACAGGCGCGTTATCCACAATATCGTAGTGCTCTCCTTCAATACCATAATAAGCCAGCATCATCCCTTCCTCGCTCCAAAGGTAATCATAATAGCGGGCCACAGCATCCAAATCCTTGCAGGTACTGGTAACTACATTGCCGTGTGCGCTGACCAGGGAGTTGATTGCGGCATTGGCGGCATCCTCCCGCCCGGAGAGGACAATGGGTTTCCAGGCTACTTCCGGCAGCTTCTCCTGGAGGGTTACAGTGCCGCCGACTGTGGCTGAATACCAGCCTGCGACAGCGCCAAGCTGGTTGTTGGTGATCCAGTCCAGCCGCTGGTCATCGTCTGAAAGCAAGGCGTCAGGCGGCAGATACCCCTTTTCCTGCCATTCAACCAGTTTGCTGAGAAGTTCCTGATAACCGGGATGCAAACCCGGATGCTGCAGCGTGCCGGTTTCGTCCAGCCACCAGTTGTCGCCTACGGGAAGATAGGCAGTTGCCAGCACGGAAAAAATATTTCCGCCCCACACGTCGCCGCAGATGCCGTAAGTATCGTCAGCCCCATTGCCATCAGGGTCCTGGGTTTTGACGGCTTCCAAGTACGTCTCAAAATCTTCAATAGTCTCGGGTGTATCCATTCCCAGATTTTCCAGCCAATCAGCGCGGATTTTTAATGTTTCCGTGTGCTGGATGCCTAAGGTATAGGGGATGCCATAATCCTTTCCCAGCATTTTCAGCTGTTCGCGGGATGTTTTGACCAGTTCATTTGATTCGCAGGCGGCAATATAATTCGGCATTTTTTCAATCAGGTCGGTCAGTTCAATAATAATGCCGTCATCGATCCATTTTTTTACGTCCGGCCTGGAAAAATTACCTCCGATCGCGCGGGTAATAATATCCAGCTGGTCGTTAGTCGTCAGCATTAAATTTACGCGGTTTACATACTGATCCCCTGGGAAAAAGACCGGCTGCAGGTCGACATTGATTTCTTCTACGAATTTGTCGTGAACGCGCTTGGTGTCAGGGGCATCCTCGTACTGTGAAAAGCCGTCGTCCACGTTTGCGAAAACCAAAACAGAAGGAGCGTCCTCTGTATTTGCAGAGGGGGAGTTAGATGTGGAATCTGATGTAGAGACATTGTCACTGCATGATGCTAAGATGGAAATAAGCATGGTAAACATCAGAATAATAGAAGCCTTTCTTCGCATTATAACACCTATTCCTTTCTTGATATAAATCCGAAACAAATATCATTTGGTTGGCCATCCAAATTTCAATTTCATTTTAATGGGTTAATATAGTATAGTCAATAGAACAATCGTGTATATGCCTTAAATAAGCCAATTTTATTATTTTATTTTATTTAGATTATCCGTATAATTTTGATTATTTTTCAACGTTTTATAAAAATTCCATCCGCTAAATAATGCTGTTACGGCCCCAAAAAAGAATATAAAAGTTGTTGCGCCAGATTCAATGAGAAAGCCACACACATAGGTACTGATCATGCTCGTAAATGTATATATTAGCAGTCGAGCTGCGGAAAAGCGGCCCAAGACCTCTAACGGAACCACCTCATACATGCCCAGCGGGTAGCATTGGTCAATTAATGATTCGCCAGTCAGCAGAATAAAATAAGCTGCGGCATAAAGGAAAGGCTGTCTGTTTACTGCAAGAAAGAGCATGGCACCGCATGCAATAATTCCGCCCATAAAATATAGGGAACAGGCTTTTTTTCTCCGGCACAGTATGGTTAGCAGCAGATAAGATAAAAAAGGGGCACAGGCAACGCATCCGCTTAACATGGAGGCCATATTTGCTTGATTAGGAAAACGCGTTAGGCCAATAGAAATGATATAGTATACTACGCCTGCTTGAACACCGCGTGAAATATTGGAAGACGATAGATACTGGAAGCTTCTCATATGCATAATCGTCTTGAATGCTGTCAGCGGATTTTTACATCCAGGAGACAAGACCGCGGGACGAGCTTCTTGAAGCCCCAATGTCAAGATGGCTGCCAGCAGGCCTGCCCCAGCGGCAATGCATAAAAGCAGTGAAAAATGATGTTCCTGTATTCTGGCAATCAGAATGCCTCCTATTTTAACGGCAGTATCATCATCATTCCGGAGAGGACCCGGCGATAATTACGAAATTGATGAAAGCTGTCTGATAATCCACTTAATAGGAGTAGGCATAATATGTTTGAAAAATTCTCTGCTGCGCCAATCAGTCCCAGCTGGTAGATGGATAATCCTTTTTCAAGCAGCTTATGATGTAAAACAGCGTTTGAGAGTAATGTTGAAAAAAGCGCAATGCAAGCATTCCGGCCAGGATATAACCATTGGTTATAGACTCCTTTCATAGTAAATCCCCTTTAACAGTTTATTTAATGATATATTTTAGAATATCTTAGTGATTATTATAAGCGCAATCTGATATAAAAGTAAATAATAATATTATCATTTTTTGCTAATTAGACAAAAATCTAATTGCCTGAGAATGCAGCGTGGCTGCAAAATATTAGGATCAAAAAGATTCGGGCGCAGTTGTCTGGAAGGCTGTTGATAGAAGTGGAATTTCCGCTGTTACTCATCGGTTGTCCTTTAGATGTGAGTGCGGCAGACCACCGTGAGAAGTATTATACAGCGAACTGCATCTCAACAAGCAAGTGGAAGCAGAAAAAAAGTTCAAGGTATTTTGTTGGAGGGCTGCTGTCTGCAATAAGTAATCGTGGGATTTCCCTCCGGGTTGGTCTTGATTTCTTTCAGCAGCATACTTCTTGGAAGCACATTCGAAACAATTGGCAAATTCGTGCAGTAGCTTGTTGCATAAAATCAGAAATAAAATTTATAACGCCGAAGGCAGCCCTCTGCTGTGATATTTTCTCACTAAATATGCCCTTGCAATGCCTCATTCGGCGTTGTGGTCATCAACCGGTAGAACTGGGTGTTCCGGGGGAAGCTGTTCTCAAAGGTCATAATGTGGATGGGGCCGCAGCCTGCCGCCACATCGGTAATATAGCCCAACTGGGTGTCAGAGATATTCAGAAGCTTTACCAGCTCGTCCCGGCTGGTGGCGGATTGGTTCAGTATAACCAGGAACTCCGAGTTTGCCAGCTGAGACGGGCGGTGCCGAACCGGAGCAGCTCGTAGGGGAGAGTAAAGGCACCTTGCCGCCGCTGGCGGCAGATTTCTAAACGCTCCCCTCCAAACCGGACGTATACCTCTCGATGTATTCGGCTTTTCGGATATTAGTCTAACTTTCCATTGTGTAGCTTTTCATGGCAGGAATGGCACAGGGCCATTGTCTTGCGTTTGCGCGCAATCATAATCACTGGTAAACTAGTGGTTCAGCCTGTCGAAAAAGGTCACCGAAGGGTAGCTACTCATAAAACAGTATCAACAACCTACTGAAACAGGGTAGCTGCCATAACGGATTGCAACAAAAAGTGGGAGAGAAGCTAAAGGCTTCTTTCCCACTTTTTTATACTGTACGAAACCAGAGAACTACACGCTCGCTTCAATAGCTGTTAATTGTCGCTTTGTAGGTTTGTCAAAGATATTGGACAAAGAACTCAAGAGGAGAAAGCCAGCCTAGAGGTCTCATAGGGAAGTTGTTGGAACGGCGGTTGTGGACAGCAAGCTGATTTGCGAAATCGTCCAGAGAGAAGAAGAAATGACAGGAATAGAAGCGTTTCTGGTCTTCTCTGTGACTGCGTTCCACCTTAAACGCCCGGAAGCAACCAACAGCGGCTAATATGTGACGGCCATTAACTGTCTGAAAGAAATCACGTTACAGCAGATGCTTCTCACCAAAAAGCGGTATGGCAAAAACGATCAGTATATCGCTTGGCATGGATATCAGAGTTTTTCTGTGGGTGAGATTGAGCCGGAACTGGCGCACGAAATCGGTGTGAAGCTGGCCCGTGAAATGTGGGGAGACCGCTTTCAGATCCTTGTCACCACCCATCTGGACAAGGACCATATTCACAACCACTTTTGTTTTAACTCCGTATCTTTTCGGGATGGAAAAAAGTACAACTACTCAAAATCCGAGATACAAAGGCTCCGGGACTGTTCCGACCGGCTGTGCCGGGAATACGGATTATCCGTCATTGAAAATACCGGGAAATCCCTAGGCAGGCCTACCTGGCTGGATGAAAAAGCCGGGAAACCTACGCGGTACAATGTTTACCGGGAAGATATTGAAAAAGCGATGTATTGCAGCAACAACCTGGAAAAATTCCAGCAGTATTTGATTCGGAAAGGCTATGAAGTGGATTGTACCGGCCAGCACTGGAAGCTGCGGCTTCCCATATACCAGGGCTTTACGCGGATGGATACAATGAGGAAAATGGGTTATGGTACAAAAAACAGGACGAATATTTTTTGCCCTGCATCGAGGCCTCCCAGGAGCAGACAATGAGGACCGGCATCTGGGGAGAACGCCACCGGCAGTATCTGAAAAAATATCGTCGGATTCGTTATTGTAATTTGCTGACATCCGGCCAGCTGAATGCTTATCTTGCAGATGTAAATAGCCAAGCGGAAAAATTGTTCTTTCAGCTGGTAAATGAGTTTGCGCAAATGGTAATGAATCTAATATATTAAGATACCTAAAATTATAAGCAAAATTATATTTATTGCATGAACTAATACAGGAATCTATATCGAAAAGTAGACGATACCGGCATTCTAATAGCAAATTTTGGATAGTTACAGAGCTGTCCTTTTTGACATGTGCATCTAAGACAATCAATTTTTATCAGCATCTTTATAACCAATCATTGGCCTATCCATGAGATTTCACGCAAAAAAATCCAAAAATTTTTCCTTTACTTCGCTAATGTGGAAGAATATAATAAAAATGCAATTGAATATTGTGGGATTATGGTTCGTTCACCCT
Organism: Candidatus Merdivicinus excrementipullorum; assembly: GCA_018716725.1. Lineage (GTDB taxonomy): Bacteria > Bacillota > Clostridia > Oscillospirales > Ruminococcaceae > Merdivicinus > Merdivicinus excrementipullorum. The sequence continues at coordinate 9,441 of DVJP01000054.1, forward strand.
ATCTGTTTTAGGGTCGGATGATTAAAAGGGAAACAGGTGAAAATCCTGTGCAGTCCCGCTACTGTATTTGCGGAGCAGCTTTCATGATGCCATTGAGGAAATCTTGAGAAGGCGAAAGTCTGCGTTGATGCATAAGCCAGGAGACCTGCCATAAATCCGGTAATGAATTCTGCGATGTACAGAACTGTTACAAATGAAGGAAACATGCCTGCTTTCTGCGGGGATGTCTTGGTTTGTATACGTGTGCTGCCATTGTCAGCACACGTATTTTGTTTTGTCGTCCAAAAAAAGGGAAAGGAGGAACATCCAACGAAGAAAATCGTGATCTTGACCTGTTTGAAAGCAACAAACGGCTGTACTGGAGCCGCTTGTTTGACGGCGTTTCATAACAGGTCGGGAGCATTCCAGCAGTACCTGGATGAAGGACTGGAGCTTATGGCGTTCTGCCACTGCAACGGCTGCGGCAGCGTGCTGGAGCAGGACAGCGGTATGCAGGAAAAATTGGAACGGATCTTAAAGATCCATCCGGACGCGGTCCATTTAGGCGTCTGTACTCTGAAAAAGGAAACCGGCCGGTGCAAAACCATCGAGCAGTTTATCAAAATTTTTCAGGACAATGGCATTCCTGTAATCGACGGGACTCATAACAGTCCACGGCTCCCCAATATCGGATTGCCTATCACCCTATGACAAAGCAAAGGAGAAGCAAACATCATGAAGAAAAAATTTTTAGCGTTGGTAATGGCCGCCGTGATGGCTTTAGGTCTGGCAGGATGCGGGAACGATACCGCCGGCAACGAGAGTTCCAGTGAAACAAGTGTAGCCGACAGCGCCGCCAGCAGTACCGAAACAGCGGATACTGCCAGCAGCGCCGCTTCCGGAGAAGAAAACGAGGATTCGGATTATTACCCTGTAACTGTGGAAGTTTACAACGCCTCCAAAGAACTGGTTCCGTACACCTTTGAGAAATGCCCGGAAAAGACCCTGGTATACGGCCGGAACAATGTGGAAATTATGCTGGCTTTGGGCCTTGGCGACAAAATCCTGATGACTGCTGACTGCAGCAGCGTCCTTCCGGAATATCAGGAGGAATTTGAAAAAATCCCGAAAATCAAGGATCACCAAGATGTAGGGTACTTTGTGAAAGAATACGCTTTGAGCTTGGAACCGGATATGGTGATCGGCTGGCGCTCCCTGTTTGAAATGGAAGACCGGATGGGAGACGTTGGGTTCTGGCATGAAAGAAACATCGGCACCTACACCAGCATCAACAGCGTCTTAAAGGACAACCAGTCCCTGGAAAACGAGTACGCGGACATTCGGAATATCGGAACGATTTACAACAAGGTGGAGGAAGCGGAAGCAATCATATCGGCTATTGAGGCGGACGTTGCAAAGGGAAAAGAAGCAGCCGCCGGCCAGGACCCGCAGCGCATCTTTATCGCGGAAAAATATGAAGGGGAATATGACGTCTACCACGCAAAAAGCGCGGCCGGCGATATTGCGATGCAGCTGGGCGCAGAGGTGTTGGGAGAAAAGGGCTGGACGGACGAGCAGATCGTGGACGCCAACCCGGAAGCGATCTTTGCTGTGCACGTCAGTTCTGTTTCCGATGAAGAAGCCGTCGCCCTATACACGGAAAATCCTGCCTTAGCCAGTGTCGACGCAGTGAAAAACGGCCGTGTGTACCCTGTGGTTTACAGCTTGGCTTACACCCCGGGCGTACGCACCGGCGAAACTGTAAAACTCTTTTTACAGGCGCTGTACGGCATTGAATAAATAGGAAAAGACGCGCCAGCAGTATCCATTCCTCCTGCTGGCGCGCCTCTTTTTCAGAAGGGGAAGATATTCATGCAAAAAATTGATTTAAAAGACGGCATTTTCAAGGGACTGCCCATTTATATTTGTATGCTGATTTTATTGGCGATTGTCCTGGTCCTTTCCATCCTATATGCGGTCACGGTCGGTTCTGCGGACCTGTCCGTAGAGGAAGTTTACCGGGTGATCCTGTATGAGATATTCCACATCGGGAACCCCGAAGAATGGGGCAGCGGCGCTACCCATGACATTGTATGGCTCATCCGACTGCCCCGGATTATTCTGGCTGTGGGCGTTGGGGCCGGGCTGTCGGTAGTAGGCGTTGTGATGCAAGCCATCGTGCAGAACCCCCTTGCCGACCCGTACATTTTAGGCATTTCTTCCGGCGCTTCCCTGGGGGCGACTTTAACAATCCTGCTCGGCGCCAGCCTGTTTGGGGCGGCTCAAGTCGGCATCGGCGCTTTTATTGGGGCCATGACGGTCGCTTTTTTGGTAATTGCCATTTCAAATTTCGGCGGCCGGACTACCTCGGTAAAACTGGTCCTATCCGGCGTGGCGTTAAGCTCCTTATGTTCCGCGTTTTCAAACTTCATTGTCTACATGGCGGACGACCCGGACCGGTTCCGCACCGTCAGCTTCTGGCTCATGGGCAGCCTGGCGGGGGCGGAGTGGAACAGCAACGCCTGGATCTTAAGCATCGTCCTCATTGCCGTTTTATTCTTTATTACGCAGTCCCGGATTCTGAATTTGATGCTGTTAGGAGACGACACCGCCGTCACCCTTGGGACAAACCTGCAGCGGTACCGGAGGGTATATCTGATCGTGGCCTCCCTGATGGTCGGCTTTATTGTGTATGCTTCCGGTGTGATCGGCTTTGTGGGGCTGATAATCCCCCATTTTGTCCGGGGGCTTTTCGGCGTGGACCATAAAAAGCTCCTGCCATTGTCGGCTTTGGTGGGCAGCGTCTTTCTGATTTGGGCGGATGTGGTTTCGCGGACAATCCTCCCCAATACAGAACTGCCCATTGGCATTCTGATTTCCGTGGTCGGCTCGCCTATTTTCATCCTGCTGCTGTTTAAAAAGACTTATAGTTTCGGAGGGAAGTCATGAACCAGATAGAAGCGCATTCCATTTCATTTTCATGGGGAGATACGCCTATTCTTCATGATGTATCCCTTTCGGCAGAGCAAGGGAAATTTATCGGCCTGATCGGCCCAAACGGAAGCGGGAAAAGCACGTTCCTAAAATGTATCTACCGCGTTTTAAAACCAAAAATGGGCTGTGTTTATTTAGCCGGTAAGGACACCCGCAAGATGAAATACAAGGAAACGGCCTGCTTATTAGGGGTTGTCGCGCAGCATAACCAGTATGACTTTGATTTTTCCGTAAAAGACGTGGTGCTGATGGGCCGGTCGCCCCATAAATCGGTGATGGAGAGGGACAACGCGGAGGATTACCGCATTATGCGGGAGGCCTTGGCGGAGGTGGGGCTTCACGATTTTGAAAAAAGGTCCTTTGCCTCTTTGTCCGGCGGCGAGCAGCAGCGGGTGATATTGGCAAGGGCCCTGGTCCAGCAGACGCCGGTCCTGATCCTGGACGAACCCACGAACCATTTGGACATTAAATACCAGCTGCAGCTTTTGAACACCGTAAAAAAACAGGCGAAAACGGTTTTGGCGGCGTTCCATGACCTGAATATCGCCGCAATGTATTCGGATGAAATTTATGTGATGGACGAGGGGCGGGTCTGCGCCCATGGTTCCCCGGCGGAGGTCCTGACAGAAGATTTGATCTATCAGGTCTACGGAGTACACACGCATGTGTTCCAAGGGCCGGAAGGCTATCCATACATCCAATACATTAAATAAGGAAGGCGCAGACAGCACAAGGAGCAGGAACGGCGATGCCATTCCTGCTCCTCATCAATACCTCATTGGAGGCCAGTTTTTGAATATCCAGATTTGAAAATACTGGAAGATGCTGTAGCATCTTCCAAAATCATTCAAAATAAGAATCAAAGGCCCTGGTTGAAAAGTTGTGTTACCTGACCAGCACACCAAGCAAAGTACTCCAGACGCTTGTGCATTTATCTATCCGTCTAAAGCTGTATTTGGAAACGCTTATATTTAGGCGGCGGAGCAGTTTGCCGCGGCCTATCGCTGGATCGGCATGCAGATCATCCCCATTTGGAACAATCTGGCTTATTCCCACCCTATGCTCCGGATGCTCGGCAGTCTGCCGGATGTCTCACCTGCGACAGCAAACCGTGCTCACTTGTATTGAGCAGGCGTTTCACGGCCTTTCCCTCTTCCAAATTTTGAAGTATAAAAAGGACAGTTTCTTTTTCAAGAAACTGTCCTCTATGTTTATTTGGCGATTGGGTTTGGCTGTTAAAATTTTTCGGAAACAATCAGCAGAAAAATCATGTTTCTTCTTAGCACCGTGTCGTTTGCGTTTATCGGGTGATACGGCTCCCATTGATCTGGGACTAATTGAAGCCGGTTTCCTCAATATTTTACAGGTAATGGCAGTATCTGTAAAAGGATGAAGGAAATACCGGGGGCCGGCATAAAAGCGGCTGCGGCCAGAGATAGAAGATTTTTATTTATTAAAAATGTCTCCGCTTAACTCCCGCACCCAGCCTTCCACGCAAAAAGCAAGCCATTTTTCGCCTTCTTTCCGGTCTGCCTCCCAGGCGTCCTCCAGCCACTGTGGAAGTTTTTCCAATTCGTGCAAGGCTTCCATGCGCACAGTATCCTCATGGCGCGCCATCACAAGCTGTGTTTCCCCTTTTCCGCCATGGCCCAGTGAAATCCGTTCGGCGTCGCCGTCCGGATACCGGGAAAACTCGTCCAAATTGGAAACAACGCGAATCCAGGAAAAAACGTCCGGATTCGGCAGCCGGGAAGGATCTTTCCGCCCCCAGCCGTTTCCCCAGTTCTTTGCCGCTTCCCGGATGCAGGCGGCGGCCGCGCGCTTCAATGTCAGGCAGGGGAGCCCGTCGGCGCCCTGATGGAATTGCAGAACATAAATGCGCCGGAAGCCCATATTCATCAGCCCTTTCAGTTCAGCTTTGGCATAGACATAAAAAGCATCCGGGTCAAAATCCACATCCCCTTCTTCAGGCCCTCCGGCCCAGCCCATTGTGGAACTGAACGGAATAGAGGGAGCCACCACGCATTCACACTTTTTTTCGATTTCTGTGAGAAGGCTTTCCGCAATCAGAAAATCCGTCCCAACGGGAAGGTGCGGTCCGTGGTATTCCACGGAGCCGGCGCAGAAAAGCGCCGGGAGATTGCGGCGCACTGCGTCTTGAATCTGCTGGGGGCGCATGGTAATGAGATACATATGAGTTCTCCTTCCTTGCAAATCTTTCTAACAGAAGTCAAACACCCGTCTGAAGGCTTTGGAACAAATTCAGGGTATCTTCCACCATCCGGCGGATGGATTGGCGCTCTTCCTCATAGGAACGCCGCAGAGAAACCGGATAGGGACCCAGATCAAAGCCGCGGGCTTCCATGGCCAGCTGATAGCCATATGGAAAAAATACTTTTTTCATTTTCCCGGTTGCCCGGGCAATCAACCGCTGAAGCTGCAAAGCCCGCTCCCGGTTCCCCTTTTGGGTTTCCGTAAAAAGCGCGCGCATAATCTCGGGGAAAATACCGGCAGAAGCTGTCATACAGCCGTCCGCGCCCAATTCCAACGCACTGAAAAGCATTTCTTCCCATCCGACAAACAGGTGAAACTCCCGCTTTTCTTCTGCCGCCATCGCTTGCACGGCTAAAAAATGATCGATACTTCCGCTGGAATCTTTCATCCCCATGATATTTTGACAGCGGAATAAATCACGGAGCGTATCCGGGCCAATGGGATTTGCGTAAAGCGGGATGTGGTAGAGGATAATCGGAAGCCGGAGGGATTCCGCCACAGTTAGCAGCCCGTCCCGCACCACCTCCTGGGGGTATGGAAAGTAAAAGGGGGCGGACAGCACCGCGCCGCTTGCTCCAAGGCTTTCACAGTACCGCCCCAACTGTATGGCGTCTTTGGTATTGGAGGCGCTGATTCCCGGAAAGACCGGCGCCCTTCCTTTTGCCTCCTCCACTACGGCTTCGATGAAACGGCATTTTTCTTCCAAGGGCAGATGAATCTGGCCGCCCACATTGCTGACGGGAAAAAGCCCATGGACGCCTTTTTCAATTAAAAACTCCGTTAAGCGTCGGACTTCCTCGGTGTTTACCTTGCCGTCAGGGCACAGCGGAGTGAGCATCGCCGCATAAATTCCTTTCCAGTTCAAAGCGTTTCCTCCTCTTCCAAATAAATGACGTTTCCGGTGTGGGCGCTCCGGGTCATGGCTTTTAGGATTTCCATAACAGGAGAGAATTCTTCCAATGTTACCGGGCTTTGGCTGGTTTCCCCCAGCAGATACGCCGCCGTTTGTTCCAATCCTGTGGCATACGCGGGAGAAGCCAAGGGGATTTCCTGCTTTTCTTCCCCCCATTTTTGAAAGAATACTTTGCCGTGTTGGATTTCAATGCCGCCGGATACCCCTTCCAAACGGGCCGTTCCGAAAAAATCCGTTTGCTGCAGGCTGCAATGCCAGTCTACGGTATAATCTATCAAAGCGCCGTTTCTCATTTCCAGAATGGCGGAGGCCAATGTGCCTTTGGCCGGACTCCCTTTTCGGGGAGAACAGGAGCGGGCGTAAACAGAACGCACGTCCAATCCAAACAGGGACTGCATGACGCTGATATGGTGGAATGCCAGGTCATGGATGGCAAGTTGGTCATATGCGCTTTCCCAGGGACAGATCTCGCCGTTGATGCCGCTTTCCCAGCGGATATATTCCAGCGGACCGGTACGGCCCTTTTGGAGTAATGACCGGACGATTGCCGCCAATGGGTTCAGCCGGTAAAATTCCCCCACATAAACCCGGGCGCCGGTTTCCTGCTGGATTTGCCGGATTTCCTCAAAATCCTCAAAGGATTTTAAGCGGAATTTTTGAATGAGCAGGGGAATCTTCCGCCGCATCAGCAATTCTTCATATTCTTTCCGGTTCTTTCGGTAATTTGGCACGCCGATTACCGCCAGATGAGGCTGGAACCGGCAGACCGCTTCTTCCAGAGAGGGAAAATCCTTCCGGCAATTCTCCGGCGCCGACGATTCCTCATATCCGTTCCAAAATGCATACGCAAATTGGTGTTGGGAAAAACAGGAAAGCGGTTGGGCTTGATCGCTGCCCACAAATAAAATCCGCATAGGCTGGAACCTCCGTATTCAAGTAGTTTACGAATAATTGGCTTCATCCGGAATGCGAATGTTACCGCACTGATTCTGAAATCGGAAAAGGGCTGCCCACTGTTCCGGATAAAGAGGATTTTCCATCGCCTGGATAGTTGATTCCAGATTGGAAATCCGTTTGATCCCGTTTAAGGTCATGTCCACGTCCGGATTGAGAAGGGAGAACTGCAAGGATGCCGCGATGCTGTCAATGTTAAAACGCTGGCACAGATCCCGCAGTTCTTTTGCGTAATGCCGCCGCTTTGCGCCCAACCCGCCAACGGCTTTTTCGGTGGGGTCCTTCTCCTTCAAAAGGCCGAACAGAAGCACGGAAGAATTGATAAAAGCTGCGTTTTTTTCTTTGGCAAGGCGGATAATTGGTTCAGCGGACAGCTTCAGGAGATTATAATCCATATAGCTTAACGCGGAATCCACCCGTCCGTCGGCCAGGGCTTGGCAGTGAGCTGTTATGGAGCGGGTTCCCATGCCAATGTAATCAATCATCCCCTCTTTTTTCCGCTCTTCCAGAAACGGGATAACCTCGTCCATGCAAATGCCGTAGGATTCGCTGTCATGAATTTGGTACAGGTCGATGTGATCAACGCCTAAGCGCTCAAAGCTTTCATAAAAAAGCCGCTGAAACTGCTCAAATGCTTCCGGTTGCCTGAGAAAATTGCCGTCCGGATCTTTGGGCGGGCGGTATTGGCATTTGGTTGCAAGGAAAATCGTTTTCCGGTCAATCTGCCGGAGAAATTCTCCCACAACACGTTCGCTTTCTCCATATTCGCGGGAGGTATCAAAATAGCGGAATCCTTTTTCATAACATTTCAGCAGCAGAGAAACGTCCTCGTTCATGGAGGCGGTACTGTTTCCTCCGCGCCCGACCCAGGCGCACCCCACGCCCAGCCGCAGCTTTCTGCCTTCCAATTCCCATTGGAACCGGCTGATACGTTCTTTGATGTTTTCCATTGCAAGGCTCCTTTCTTTCAGTTATACGGAATTAACATCGGCGGCAGTTTCGTTAAAAGGGCCGGTGATAGGTAGGAGTATTGCAGTAGCGGTCCATTTCCAGCCGCAGGGTAATTTCGGTGTTTCCCGGGAGGGTGACGGCAAAACGGCAGTCGTTGATGGAGTATGTTTTTCCATCCGCCTCCGCTTTTTGGAAGTTGTGTTCGCTGAACGCGCCGGCTTGCACCACGATTTTCCGGCTCCGGATAGGGTGCAGGTTGTGCAGTTCCAAACAAATCCCGGAAGCGTCAACCGTCTTAACCAGCGCCGCCACATCCTCCGGCAGGCCGGGACGCCTGTTTTCCGGATCAAAGTAGCATACGGAGACTTCCAGCAGCCCTCCGTTGTAAATGGGGAGAGGACCGCCCATTGTGAGCTGCACCAGTCCCTCCATGGTAATCGGGTTCCGTTTTTGCAAATACGAATCCGTGTATTCTTCCGGCGGTTCGGTATCTTCATCCATCTCTTTCATGCGGGTGCAGGTCTGCTTCAAGTTGTGCAGAAGGATTTTTTCCGGGTAATCCGGGAATCCCCCCTGCAAGTAATTGAGCCATGCCAGATCGTGTTCCCCTTGAAATTTTGAATAGAAGGTTTTGATTTCCTGCCAGTCGTGTCCTCTGAAATCCCGGGTTTTCCAAATGAAGTCGAAATCCTCTGGTTGGCGTGACAGGAACCATAAGTGGATTGGCTGCGTCTGGGGCAGAGGCATAAACTCATACCAGCCGTCTTTCTCTACCAAACGGCTGAAAGAGGGGTTATCCGTAGTTTTGGCGGAGTCATCCATGCAGAGGACTTTTTCCGGATTTACATGGTATTCCTGAATTGCGCCCGGATCGCCGTGCTTTTGCGGAATAAAGAAAGTCCCGTCCTTTTCAATGGCCAGCTTCAACAACTGCTGGTACTGGGAACGGATCCAATCGCACCCTTTTGTCTGACCGGTCAAAAGCGCTTCATTTTCACACGCGATGGTCAAGGCGTCCGCCAAAAAATAGAACCCGTGGGGCCAGGTCCATCCATAATAGCCGCCGTACCATTTTCCGTTCATTTCGCTGCCGATTTTTCCGTCAGGCCCCGCGTTGTCCGGAACCAGGCCGCCGTTCTCAGCCGTCCGCTGCCTCCAGGCCTTCGTGTACTCCAAAATCCATTCCCGGTATTTGTCCTGGCCTGTGTGAAGGAACGCGTTCATAACCATGGACGTGGACATTAAGTTTACCAGGGTGTCGCTGTGAGCCAACCGGTCTCGCATGGCTTCCGCCATACGTTTTGCCTTTTTTTCGTCGTGCATCTCATCCACCGTGGTGATACCCGGCAGGTCGTGAAACGGAAGGCCGTACCATTGTTTCCAGTCCGCCCACATCCAAGGCGTCCCGTCAAAGTTCCTTCCGGCGGCGCCCATGCTGCCCAGATAGCAGCTTTTCAGCACTTTGTGTTCTGGGTCGTAGTTGATGGCGTCCGGATCTTCATTCAGCAGAAAGCCCGCAAACCGCAGGGAGCGTTCCCGGTTTTTTGGGTTTTCAGGGTCGGCCAGATTTAGCAAATAGAAAAACTCGTAGCCCTCCCCCTGATGCATCCAGTCGTAGCCCTGCTCATATTCCTTGACCACGATAGGATGGCCATGGCCGCAGCTGTAATGGGTAAACTGTTCGGTAATGGCGTCAAATTGGCGGTGGGAATAGGTCAGAAATTTTTCATCGCCGCCTGCAAAATAGAAGAGGGGCCAGTTGTGAAAGCTTTCATACATATCGTCTAACGCGTCGGTGCTGGTGTAATTGGGGTCCGTTGGCCATAGCATGGAACCGTCCAGGTTGGTGTATTTTTCCAAAACAAATTCCGGGGTTTGGTTCATGGTGCGGATCAACTGCCGTTCCAGCACGGCCCACTCCGGAAGAGCTGTCTGCCGGCGCGTCGCGGTAATTTCCTTCATAATCTCATCCCTTTCGGCTATTTGCTTACCACAGCCGCTCTCCCTGGAGCCGCTCCATTACCTCTGTTGTAAACGGAACATCCGGCAGGCCGGACAGCCAGCTGCGGAAATCCTCCTCGATTTCCTCTTTCCACTCCGCGTCAATTTCTCCGGGAGTATACCGCCGTTCCGCCATCCGCAGTTTCGCAAAGCGGTCCCGGTAGGCAGTGACCATGCCGGACACCGCGCAGTATTCGGCCAGATGGGGCGGAATAAAGATGACGCAGTCTCCTTTTGCCAGCACCACGTCACCGGGCATGACAGTGATGCCTTCCATTCGCATGGGGCAGTTGATTCCGCCCAGCATTACCGTATCCGGTGAAGCGTGGGAAGGGTCCATTCCCCGGTGGAAAACGCAAAACCCTTCGATTTCTAAGATACCGTCCAGATCGCGCACCGCACAGTTATGAACACAGCCGTTATGGGAGCGGGCATAAATTGCTGCGGACAGCCTTTCCCCGATCACCGGGCCGTCCCGCAGTTTTCCGAAAACATCCGCCACATACACGTCTCTTTCGGACAGGCGCTGGATGGGCCAGGAAACCATATCGCCGATTTCTGCCGCTTCTTTCCATCCTCTTTCCGTCATGGTTTCCCGAAGGTCGGGACGCAAGGGAAGATAAAGCGCGGTGAGCGCCCGCCCCACCAATGTTTCCTTCGGAGCGGTACTTTGAAATCCGCCCAGATACTGCCAGCAATATCCGGCGTTTTTGCAGATTTGCCATGCGTGGGTAACGGTTACATATTCTCTGATTTGGTCCAGGATTTTGTCCGGTACACGGGGCCTCCCGTCCGGGAACCGTTCTCCGTGCCATTTGGGTGTAAACGCGGTTAATTCTTCTGCACTCAAATCATAAGGCAGGTATTTCATAAAAACGCCCCCTTTCTCTCGCAATACCAGAAGAGTCATGCAGGTTTGCAGAAAAACCGCCGGCTTCTTAAAAGAAAGAAGCCGGCGCCGTATGGCGAACTCCGAAACGACGCCGGCTTTACTGACGGTTTTGCTTTACTTTTTAAATCCTCCCTGTAAGGCGGCCCAGTCCTCCGGATATTTTTCCTGCATCAGCTGATTGCAGGCTTCCAAAGCTTCGTCGGTGAGGCCGTTCTCTTCGGCATACTGAACCATATTGTTGTAGGCTTCTTCAAATTCAGCGTCGCTTTTCGCCGCCAGAACTTTGGTCATCATGGGCTCAAAGCCAGTGCCTCTTACATCCCAAAATCTCTTGATATCTTCCACTTCGTTGGTGAAATTCCAGATATGGGATGATTTGAATACGCCCTCGGATTTAATCTGCTGGTCAAAAAGCCCCGATGAGAAGAAATTGCTGGCGGAACCAGCCTGACGCTCCTGCTGGGTTAGGTCATAGATGTATCGCGGATTTTTCAGGCCGCCGCTGCGGATACCCAGTTCCAAAACCGGATAAGCTCCGCAGAACTGCCTGTCTACGGCGGAGCCGGCCAGATTGTACTTCAATTCTGCGTTGTTTTGCTCCCCATACACCATGCAGGCTTCCAGTTCTTTGTCCGTGTACTGCCGCACGCCGTCTTTCTCCTCAAACAGCCCTGCGCTGCGAGGCCCCCAGGTTACCAGATTCATTCCGGCGTCGGTGTAGAAGTAATCCAGGAACGCCAGTACGCGGGGAAGATCCTCTTCTTTCACCATATCCTTGAAAATGCTGATGCCGCCGGAGGACATATTGATCTCTTCTTTTTCATTTAACCCTAAGGAAGTATTTTGTTCAATATCAAAATACACTTTGCGGTAGCGATAGGGCTTTCCGGCCGCCTCCAGTTTTGCGTTGTCCGGAATCAGCCAAGCGTATGAAATGGCGTATTCGCCGTTGTTCAGCTTGTTGGTGAAAATTTCATTGTTTTCGATGAGAGAGGCCTCGGACGCTACGCCGTCGCGGACAAATTTATTAAAGCGCAGCATATCTTCTTTGAAGAAATCCTGCTTGAATAAAACGTCGATTTTTTTGGTTTGGACGTTAAAGAATGTAAAGTAATCGACATTGGGAATGCCGTTGATGCCGGATTCCAGGCCGGCCAGCAAAGCCCAGTTGTCCTGTCCGGAGAAAGCATAGGTGGCGTAAACCGGTTTCCCGTTTTCGGTAATGTTGTTTTCGTCAATGACCTCCTTGATTTTGTAGAAGAACTCAAAGGCTTCCTCTTTGGAGGTAATAGGGACGTCGTATAACTCTTCCCGGGTGAATTCGCCGTTTTTCAGGTAGAGTTCTTCGATTTCATCCTGGGTTTTTGCTTCCGGATAAGCCAATTTTAGAATATCATCCCGAACATATACCTGCGTATTGACCCCTAAGCGTTCTTCCGGAATGGCGATGTACTTATATTTGTCCATATCCACATCGTCATAAAGGGTTGTGATTGCTTCCACCGTGTTGTTAAAGGAGGCGACGTTATATAATTTTCCGGTGCCATTCCAGCCGCTGCTGATGGAGCGGGGAGACGCCTTTTGCAGCATGGCATAATAATGGGGGGCGTATTTGGGCAGAAGTTCCGTTAAATCGTATAATTTGCCGGAATCCACCAAATCCTGGTTCATGACGTTTTGCCCCAATTCCGGCCAGTCATTAGTGGCCGCCAAAACAGCCATTTTGGACGGCAGGTCCTGGCCGCCGTTGTCAAAGCTGTTTTCCGCATCAATTTTGATGCCGAAAATACGCTCCAATTCCGGACGCACAACATCGTTTGAGGACGTATCCCGTCTGGCGTCGCCGGTTCCATGGCCGTTCCACACGCGAAGGGTCAGGGTTTCGCCTTCCCAGTCCGGCATATCGGAGGAATCTTCGACGTTATCTACCATTTCCAGCAAATCCTCCACGGTATGGCTGTTGGAAGCAGAGGATGGATCCGGGCTGCTGCTGGCAGGATCCTCGTTGGTGCAGCCTGACAGGATGGATGCTGCCATAGCAGTGCAGAGCAGCATTGCCGTTAACCGTTTACCCATGTTTTTTACCTCCTGTAATAAAATATTTTTGAAGCAGATTTCAGCGGCGCGGCCTCTTCGAATATTTCGAATGGTCCGGGGATTTTCCGCCGATTCCTGCTGCATGACAAGAAAGAGCCTGTGATGAGTTCGCTATGGCGCAGGGTTATTCCTTAACGCCTCCGATTAGCATTCCTTTGATAAAGTATTTTTGAAGGAACGGATAAATTAAAATAATGGGCAGGCTGGTCACAATAATCTGGGCGTTTCGCAGCCCTTCTGAAGTGGAAGGGGACTGTATGGCAATCTGACCGTTTTTGATGGCTTCCTGCAAAAGGGCTGTCAAGCGGCTCTGCTCATTCAATACCCGCTGGAGTTCAAAGGCCAGCGTATTCCACTTGTTATTGGTCATAAAATAAAGGGTGGTTGTCCAATCGTTCCAATGCCCCACAATGTTAAACAAAGCTATGGTTGCGATGATGGGCACAGACAGGGGCAGATAAATGCGCAGCATGACGGTCATTTCTCCCGCGCCGTCCAGACGCGCGGATTCATCTAAGCTGTCCGGTATCGAGGAAATATAGGTGCGGCAAAGGATAAAGTTAAAAAACGAAAAAGCGGTGGGGAGCACATAAACAAGCGGATTATTCAAAAGCCCGATTTTCGCATACAAAATGTAAAGAGGAATCAGCCCGCCGGAAATATAGGACGGGATAAATAAAAAGAGGGAAATGGCCCTGCGGTAAGGCAGCTGCTTCCGGGTCATGCCATATGCGCAGAAGAAAGTGACCAGCAGCTGTAAGGATACGCCCACGGCAATCCTGCCGATGGTTACAAACAGCGCCCGCCAAATGCTGTCGTTGGAGAGGAGCGCGCTGTAATTGGCAAGACTAAAGACTTTTGGAACCAGCATCAGTCCGGAGGGAACCGCTTTGGTGCTGTCGTTTAGCGAGACTGCCAGTACGTTCACATAGGGAAATAAAATGACTATACAAAGCATCAGCATGAAAATGATGTTAAAAACATTGAAAATCCTTTCGCCTCTTGTTCTGCGCTTCATAAATGAAGCCTCCTTCCTCAGCTTTCGAAAGTGTGGGACCTTCTCTCACTGCTGGTTGGGACATTGCCTTTGGGAATTAGAAAATAGAGACGCCGTTTATTTTCTTGGACGCCCCGTTGGCCAGAAGGGTGAGCCCCAGGCCGATGATTCCGCGCACAAGGCCCAACGCTGTCGCAACGGAATATCCGCGCTGCTGTAAGCCGTTTTTGTAAATCACCGTATCAATGGTTTCAAAGTCTATAAAAGCGTTTTTTAAACCAAAAACCAGCTCAAAATTGCTGTTTAGGATTCCGCCGATATTCATCACAAAAATTAAAATGATGGTAACAGAGATTCCCGGAAGTGTGATGTTCAGCATCTGTTTCCATTTTCCGGCGCCGTCAATCATGGCCGCTTCATAAAGCTGGGGATCAACAGCCGCCATGGCCGCGATGTAGATAATCGAATTCCACCCGACTGTTTTCCAAAGGTTCAGGCCTAAGAGGATGGGAAGGAAATATTCCTGTTTGGAAAGGTACAAAACCCTGGTGTAATCATCGCCCAGAATCAAGCTGAAAATATCGTTAATGGGGCCATATTCTCCGAAAAACACCATGGTAAGCCCGATTACGGAGATCCAGGAAAGGAAATGCGGCATATAGCTAATGGTCTGCACGACTTTTTTAAATTTTCCCAGGCGAAGCTCGTTAATCATTAACGCAAGGATTACAGGAGCCGGAAAGCTGATCAGCAGGTTGAGGACGCTTAGGATAACCGTATTGGAGATGGATCCCATCAATTCTTCATTTTGAAAAATGGCGATAATATTGGCCATCCCGTAGTTGCCGGCCCAGGGGCTTTCCAGAAATCCTTTAAACATATCATAATCTTTAAAGGCCACAATCAGCCCGCCCAGGGGAATATAAGAAAAGACAAATGTAAATGCCGCAGCCGGCAATATCAATAGGTAAACGGGGGCAAACCGTTTGAGCAGCAATTTCTTTTGATGCTTGGAAACTGCCCGGGCGTTGTTTCCCCACTTTGGAAGGTTCGCCTTCTTCTGGGTCAAAGTCCTCACTATTCACAACTCCTTGTATTATAGAGTAGTAGTTATTAGAGACCCTCTCCAAGGTCTGTGCTACACTGTAAGAGAGGCTGTGGATAGTTTGCTCATCCTACCACAAGATGGTTTCAGAAAGGTTCCAACCACGGCCCCTTACACTTTTGTTAATCAGTTAAATACCGCCAGACGGTTTATGTGGAACAAGGCTACAAAAGTAAGGCGCACTGTGGATGCAGCATCACATTTTTTCGCCGGAGGTATTGGTTATGGTAGTTTCCGTTGGTATCGATGTCTCGAAAGATAAGCACGATTGTTTTATCCAAAGTTCAGAGGGAGAAGTCCCGATGGATGTCTTCATGATCCCCAATAATATGGATGGGTTCAGCCTCCTGTTGCAGAGAATCCAGGACTGCACCAACTCTCAGGACAAAATAAAAGTAGGGCTTGAGGCAACCGGACATTACAGCTACAACCTTCTTGGGTTTCTTCTTGACAACGGTCTGACCACCGAGGTCGGACAAGACCTTTGCTTTGCTATACCTTTTTTGAGCTATCCTTTTTCACCACCACCATTCATTTTCGTGCTTGATTTTTAATATATAATCTTTCAACTTTCTTTAATATTATTATACAAAATAACAACAAAAGAAAACAGAACGAAAATGGAAAAGAAATGCTCCATTCCGGAAATTCCCGTTTATGTCCGTTTCTAAAGTGAAAAATCTGATAAAAGAAGGATGCAGCGGCTTAAAATCATGGAAAATCCCCGGGATACATAAAGTATCCCGGGGACAGCCTGTCGAAAAACCTGCTGGTGCAATCAAGCCAGAGCAGTTTTTTGGTTTGCAAACGTGTAGCGCATACCGTGCTTCTCCTTCGCATCGGCGAATACACGCTCAATCTTCTCTTTTCGCAGACGGTACAGCTCTTTGTATACCGCCATCTCCACATAGTTCTGCCAGACATGGCGCAAGATTGTTTTCTCACACTTGGCATTTTCAGTACACATTCCTCTGGTGGGACAGCTTTTGCAAAGATAGGCCCGGCTTTAAAAAGCTTTACTCAATTTTTCTCGAAAAATTGTGGGGTTGAGGGGCAAAGCCCCCATCGTGCTCCGCAGAGCACGAAATCCAATCCCTTCGCGCCTCGGGCGCGAAGATAACATAAAGAAAAAAGCGGAGCCATGAATTGATGTATCAATTCATGACGTGCAGACCCGCCGCGGATGCAGTCATCAAGCTGGCTTGATGACGCGCGCACGTCATTTTGCAAAGCAAAATGACGGTTAAAAATTTT
Source organism: Candidatus Merdivicinus excrementipullorum (assembly GCA_018716725.1). Taxonomy (GTDB): domain Bacteria; phylum Bacillota; class Clostridia; order Oscillospirales; family Ruminococcaceae; genus Merdivicinus; species Merdivicinus excrementipullorum. The sequence goes on from DVJP01000054.1 coordinate 25,852, forward strand.
CTAACGAGCCATCTGCGGCTCATTTGCGGAAGCAAAGCAAAAACCACCCGAATGATTTACCCCAAGTTCATTCGAGTGGCTTTATTTCATCATACATTAAAAATTGATACGCTGGAATTTGCAGCACCTTGGCAATATCAAAAAGAGTGTCCAGCGACATTCCTTTATTCATATTCGGTGCTTCTACCATACCAATAAATCCAGTGGTTTTCCCAATCTTTTCCGCCAATTCCGCTTGGGACATTCCGCGCATTTTTCGGTAATAAGATAGCTTAATTCCTAACGCCCGATATTGCTCAATATGCTCTTTCTTCACAGGCATCACCTAGTAATATTTTATCAAACTGCACTTCTAGTTGCAATTCACTGTAAATTATGTTATACTAACTGTAAGTATATAAAATATGCATTATGGGAGGTTTTATGTATGAATCAGGAATTGCATTATCGGGAAGCGTATCTTTTTTTCTTTAACCAGGTCACGGATGTGATTTCTCTTTTAGAGCAAAACAAAACAACTGTGGACACTGCCATCCGAATGTTAAAACACGCGCAAAGCGGTGCAGAAGAACTTGCCATAGAAGAATTTGAGGATGACAAAAAAGAACGCCCTTGAAAGGCGTTTGCAAATCATACGGCAAGCGACCGTCATCGAATCGATGACGGCCCTTCCTGTTTCTATATCATGTATGTTTGTAGGGGCCGGGTTTCCCGGCCCGTTAAGAGATATTTGGGGAACCCCGCCGCTTGAAAAGCGGAAGATAGGGTTCCTCCCCTCCTGATCTTTTGATAGCATGGAGATTTCGCTCGTTGCGACGAGCGACCGAGGGCTTCGCCCTCTGGACACCCACCACCTTTTAAAAAAGGTGGACGAAAACTTTTATTTTTTCTCTTTCGCGGTGTTCTTGGTTTTAAAGCAAATGCTCCTTCTGCCAGCTTTCCGCCCGCTCCAGGGTTTCCTGGGTGACCTGCTCCAATTTCTCAAAGTCGATGGCGGCCCCATACTCCTTCTCAATCAAATCGTGCAGATTTTTGGCCCTTCTCAGGGACCGCGACGCCGCTTCCAGCAGTTCCTCCGCCGCGCGCCGGTTAAACCGCAGCCTTTGTTTCCGCAGGGCCAGCTGCTCCATATCCGTAAACCGGGTAAAGCTGATAACCCGATATGGCTCCGGCAATTTTTCCAAGGGGAAAGCTTTCCCCGCTGTGACAAAGGCCAGGCCCAGTTCCGGCACCAGAATATGGTCGATTTTCTGCCGGGGGCTTAAGGGGCAGAAGCAGGTATAAATAGTCAGGCCGTATTCCATAAGCTGGGAACGGATGGCCGCCAGCAGCAGGCTGGACGCCGCGCCGTAAGGGTCTTTCAGCAGATAGACCCGGGGGCACAGGGCGGCGATAGTCTCCGGGAACCCGATATTCCCTTTGGGAGTAATGGCGCTGAGGAGCCGTTTCTTTTCCACAGATTCGCCCCGTTTGCGGCGGCGGCATTCCCGGGCCACAATGCCTGCGGCGGTTTTGGCCGCTTTCCGGGTGTCCAGGCAGTTGACGGCAATGCTCATATTGTCGGAGAGCAGGGCGTGGGCCGCGCTTAAAAACCGGACGCACTGCTGGTGGCAAAGGGCGTTCTGCCTGCAAAGGGACAGGATTTCCGCCCTCCGGCTTTGCAGCAGTTCCTCGTCCCAGCAGGCGCAGAGGTTGACAACCGTTTCGCAGGCCCCGGGATGCTGGGGCTCAATGACATGGGGCGGCGTGGCGTCCGCCATCATGACCCCGGATTCTGGGAACAGCACGGCGTCCAGGGAATCCGGGTCGGATGAACAGTGGATGTACTCAAAATTGTGTTCCTTTTGGGAAAGGGCCGCCGCCGTCCGGCGCATTAAGGTGGATTTCCCGGTGCCAGGCCCGCCTTTCACCACAAAAAGACGTCCGTTTTCCGCCTGAGCGGTAATTTCATCGTAAAAGGAGACAAATCCGGCCGGGGAATTGGCTCCCAGAAAAAAATGCATGGGCTGTTCCTGCATCATCGCATGAATCCCTCCAACCATTCCAGTTTCAAGGCGGGTTTCCGCCTTACTTCATGGTATTCAGAGGGCCTGGCCTTTGATACATTTCAGAAAGATCCCGGGACGTCCGTCATCAAATTGATGACATGGCCGCCCACCGGTATTCTGTAACATTATACAAAAACTGCGGGCGCGCAATGCGCGCCCCTACAATCTGAGGTGTAACGCTGATGTTGTAGGGGGTGGCGTCCCCGACGCCCCGAAATGTCCATAAAAAATGAAGGGACGGGAAACCCGTCCCCTACAAACCGTTTTCGCTCATTTTATCAAAGCGATAGAAAATAAAACCTTCCCATACGGCGAATCGTCGTGAATTTATTCACGACAAGAGCACGTCCAGCAGGCGGATAGGAATTGAAACGCCGCGTCGACTTAACAGCCCGGCCTCCGGGCCCGCGTATCACACGAAATGTTTCGAAAAAACGGCGGGACGATGTGGGCATCGTCCCCTACAATTCTATTAGAACATCCCGGAAAACCAAGGGCGAACATGTCATCAAATTGATGACCGCCGCCCCTACAAACCGTTTTCGTTCATTTTATCAAAGCGATAGAGAATAAAACCTTCCCATACGGCGAATCGTCGTGAATTTATTCACGACAAGAGCACGTCCAGCAGGCGGATAGGAATTGAAACGCCGCGTCGACTTAACAGCCCGGTTACCGGGCTAGCGCTGGACGCTGCCGGAACCTTCCCCGCCTGCCAGAGCAAACACCTCGTCCGCGCTCATCAGGTTGAAATCCCCTTCCACGCTGTGCTTTAAGCAGCAGGCCGCCGCCGCAAAATCCACCGTTTCCTGGGCGGAAAGCCCCGTCTGCATCCCGTAAAGGATCCCCGCCGTGAAAGCATCGCCGGAACCCACCCGGTCCACAATGTGCATGGTGTGCTGGGGCGAAAAGGCCGTTTCCCCATTCTGCCAAAACGCGGCCTTGAACTTGTTGTCGCTGGCGGAAAGGCTCCGGCGCTGGGTAATGGCCGCCGCCTGAAACCCGTATTTTTCATGAAGCATCCGGGCCATGGCGGCGCAGCCTTCCCGGCAGAGGTTGGAGTCCTCCACCGCGTATACGGAAACGTCAATGTCCAAAATGGACTTGATGTGCTCCTCGTTGGCGATCAGCACGTCTGTGTACGGCATTAAGCCTCCCATAACCTCCTTGGCTTTGTCAAGGCTCCACATTTTGCCCCGGTAATTCAAATCGCAGCTGACCGTGACCCCCAGTTTCCGGGCGGTTTTCACCCCTTCCAGGCAGGCTTTGGCCAGTTCATCGCTAACCGCCGGGGTAATGCCGGAAAAATGAAACCACCCGGCCCCCGCCAAAATAGCTTCCCAGTCAAATTCCTCCGCTTTTGCCAGAGACACCGCAGAATAAGCCCGGTCGTAAATCACCTTGGACGCCCGCTGGGACGCGCCTTTTTCAATGAAGTAAATGCCTATGCGCTCCCCGCCCCGGATAATTTTTTCCGTCCCCACGCCGTACCGGCGCAGAGCGTTGACGGCGCACTGGCCGATTTCATGGGCGGGCAGTTTGGTGACAAATTCCGCCGGAAGGCCGTAATTTGCCAAGGACACCGCCACATTGGCCTCGCCGCCGCCGTAAACTGCGCCGAATTTGTCCGCCTGGACAAAACGGTTGTACCCTTCCGGCTCCAGCCGGAGCATGATTTCCCCAAAAGTTACCGTTGGTTTCATAATCCCGCCCCCCTTATTTCTGCACCAGATGGACGGCAAAGCCGCCGATTTCCTCCGCCAGGTAAATGGCGGTCCAGTTTCCGGCACTGTCGAATTTCTTTCCGTCAGGATGGAACCGGACGCCCATCCGTTCCAGATACGCTACGGCCCTGGGCAGGGAGTTGGTTCGGATGGCAATATGGCCTTTGGCCCCCAAACCGGGAACTTTCATCAGCTCTACAAATCCGGCGTTGAAGATGGAGGCGGGGCCGTCTTTTTTCTCAAAGCCGAACAGCCTTTCAAAGGAATCCGCCGCTTTCTGGGCTTCCCTTTCATTTTCGCAGTTAATGCCCACATGGGCCAGCTCAAAGCCCAGCATCAGGGCAACCGCTTTCCGGGTGAGGGCCGCAATTCCCTCATAATCCCCGGCTTTCAGCATGGCGTCCGGCGCCATGAAGCTGCCGCCGCAGGCGATAATTTTGGGGAAGGACAGGTAATCCAGCAGGTTTTTCTCGTTGATGCCGCCGGTGGGCATAAACCGCAGCTGGCCGTATGGAGCCGCCATGGCCTTAATGGCTTTGATGCCGCCGTTTGCCTCCGCCGGGAAAAATTTCACCACGGAAAGCCCCAGCTCTATGGCGGCTTCCATGTCGGAGGGGGTAGCGCACCCCGGCAGGACCGGGACCCCCTTTTCCAGGCAGTAGGACACCACCTTGGGGTTTAACCCGGGGGAGACGATAAACTTGGCCCCGGCTTCCACAGCCTGGTCTACCTGGGCGGTGGTCAGGACAGTCCCGGCCCCGACCAGCATTTCCGGACAGGCTTTGCTCATCCGGGCAATAGCTTCCTTGGCCGCGGCAGTACGGAAGGTCACTTCCGCCGCCGGAAGCCCGCCTTGGCACAGGGCTTTTGCCAAAGGTTCCGCTTGGGCTGCGTCCTCGATTTTGATGACGGGGATCAGGCCGCAGGTTTCAATTTGCTGAAAAATTTGCTGTTCATTCATGGGGATGCGCTCCTTTTTCTGATGTTATTTTTAGGATACCGCGTTTTCCTCTGGTTCTCAATTCAAAACCATCGACAAAGATTTCAGCATTTTCCTGTGCATTTTAATATAGGGGACGATGCCACAAATTTATCGAAAGGATTCAAAAAAATTTGTAGGGGCGGATGCCCACATCCGCCCGTCCTCGTTTGATACATTTCAGAATAATCCCGGGACGATGTGGGCATCGTCCCCTACAACCGGCGAACCGCCGACGGCGATTCGCCGCGGCATTATGCCTCGCGCCGGATTTATGAACGGCGGGATGAACCGCCGTTTTCGTCACAGGTTCCCCGAAACAGCATCTAGGCATACTGATTTGAAAACAGGCGGCCAATGGCCGCCCCTACAGCCTTTTTCGTTAAATTTACCAAAACGGCAGAAAATGAAATCTATCCATACGGCGAATTTATTTCGCCGTCCAGCGGTCGGTGCGGGGCTGTGCGGCCGCGTCGACTTAACAGCCCGGTTACCGGGCAAATGTAAAAAATTGTGAATAGCCGCGCTTTTTCTTGTACTTTCGCCCCGAAATGCGGTATAATAGAAGAAAAAGATCCTTTGGAGGAGGAAGATTCATGGCAGGAGTCGATTTAGGCATCGATCTTGGCACCACCAAGATCATCATATACCGCCGGGACAAGGGCATTGTCCTGGAGGAACCCAGCGTTGTGGCATACAATACCCGCAGCGGCAAGGTTGTGGCCGTGGGGCACGAAGCCCTGGCCATGCTGGGCAAAACCCCAGCGTACATCCAAACGGAATGCCCCATCCGGGACGGCGTTATTTCCGACCACCGTTACACCGAGTACCTGGTCAAGGAATTTGTCCGGAAAGTGACCAAAAGCTACTTAATCAAACCCCGCATCGCCATCTGCATCCCCTCGGCCATTACCCATGTGGAGGCACGGGCCGTGGTGGATGCCGCTATGAGCGCCGGCGCCCGGCAGGTTTTCTTAGTGGACGAGCCTTTGGCGGCGGCCATCGGCGCAGGGATCGACGTAACCCGGCCGGAAGGGCATATGCTGGTGGACAGCGGCGGCGGCACCTCCGACGTGGCCGTCATTTCCCTGGGCGGCATCGTCACCGCCAATTCCCTGCGGGTGGCGGGAAACACCTTTGACGAGGCCATTATTAAGTACATCCAAAACACCTACAAACTGGCCGTGGGCACCAAGGTGGCGGAGAACCTGAAAAAGGAAATCGGCTGCGTCTTTGACCCGGAGGAATCCGTCACCGCCACAGTAAAAGGCCGGAACCTGCTGACCGGCTACCCGGAGCAGATCACCATTACCCAGACGGAGCTTTTCGAGGTTTTGCGGCCCTTTGCCGCGGAAATCGTCATGGCTGTCCGCAGCGTGCTGGAACGGACGCCGCCGGAGCTTATCGGCGACATCCACGAAAACGGCATCATCATGACCGGCGGCACTGCCCAGCTGAAAGGCTTGGCGGAGCTTATCCAGGAAAACACCGGCATCGAAACCCGTTTGGCGGAGGACCCGGTGCGCTGTGTGGGCATCGGCACCGGCACCTGCTTCGACAGCATGAGCGAGCTGAAGGAAGGCTTTGAAAATGCCGCCACCTATTCCCATTAATGCAAGAAAACCCGGCTGAGGAATTTCCCAGCCGGGTTTTCTTGCATTATCAGATTATACCTGCGCCCAAATGGCACGGGCCATAGCCAGGGAAATTTCCGTCCCCTGCTCGCAGACTTCCATGCCCTCAAATTCCAGGGACATGTACCCGTCAAAGCCGGAAGCCTTGATGACCCGCAGGATTTCCCAGATGTCCAGATCCCCCTGGCCTAAGATGGAACCCCGGAGCATCCGGCCGCCCATGGTTTCAAACCAGCTGCCGTTGTCGCAGTTGAACATCTCCGTCTGGCCGGGAAGCTGGGACTTCTTGCGGATGTAAAAATCCTTCAGATGGATGATCTCCGCGTAAGGCAGGCATTTTTTCACCGCCGCCACGCTGTCCTCGTCCACGCACTGGAAATTCCCCACATCCAGGGTCATTTTGATGTCGTCAAAGCCGGTTTCCTGGATCAGGTGCAGAATGCGGTCGGAACCGTTGACAAAGAAGCCGTGGTTTTCCAGGGTGGTGCGGATGCCCCGTTCCCCGGTGTATTCATGCAGTTCTTTGATGCCCTCCACCATCAGGGGCAGCTCCTTGTAAAAATTCTCCACAGTGTTGGTGGAAAAGGGCCGCCTAAAGGAGGAGGTGTCGTACCGCATCCGCTTTAAGCCAAGCCTTGCCGCCGCGTCAATGTGCCGTTTTACCCGTTCAATTTCCCGGCGGCGTTCCTCTGCGTCGGGCTTCAGCAGGTCGGCGTTGACGGAGTAGGTGGAGATTTCCAGGCCCACGTCCGCGCATTTTTCCCGGACGCTGTCAATGAGCTTTTCATCCAAAGTCAGCTCCTGGTCGTTGACAAAGGGTAGGTGGAAGGGCACAAACTCAATGTGCTCGCAGCCGTGCTCTTTCGCGAAATCAATGACGTCGTAAACCGTTTTGCGCCCCGCCGCCATAGCCGGGGTCAGGCAGTAGGCGCTCATGCCGAATTTCATAAAAAAGTCCTCCTTAAATATCCTTTTTCCTTGATTGTATCATTTCCATAACTGGCTGTCAAGAAGCCGCTGCTATTTTTCCTCCGACTGCAATTTGGCAAAAGCGTCGGCGAACAAATCCCCTAAGGTGGAACCGGTGCCGCTGGGGGTGGCGGGCTTAAAGACCTGCTGGATAATCCGGGTGCGCTGGGCGAAAGCCTCCTTGTCCTTAACCAGGGTCAAAAGGGAGGCGGACATTTCCGCGTCGTCCACCGCCCGGTGCTGCCGCCCCTCAAAGGACTGCTCCACGGAACCAATGGCGTTTTGCAAAGAAAGGTTGGACCGGCGGGACAATCCCACCAGCCGGGTATACACCCGCTGGAAATCCATCCAGCGCCGGAACTGCCGGGGCACATCCAGTTCCTTCAGCCAGCATTCCCCGTAAAGCTGATTAAAGTCGCTGATGCTCCAGGAATAAATCCGCACCGGCCCTTCCCCGATCCACTGGGCGAAATCCAAAAGGGCGTCGGCCAGGACGGGAGCGTTTTCTACATCCTCCTGGGTAATGCCCGTAAGGCTGGTGATTTTCTTGGTAATGGTATTCCGTTCCGGCTTTACAAATTTATCATAGCGGTCCGTCAACTGGTAGTTCTCATCCAGCTTCACCGCGCCGATCTCAATAATTTCGTGGCGCACCGGGTCGTCATATTGCCGCTGGTCCGCCGCAATGGGATTCATTTCAAAATCCAGAAAAACATGGTACATCCATTTTCCCTCCATCTTTCGACATAATTTTATTGTACCACAAAGGGGCTTTTTCGTGAAGGGAAAAATCAGCGGTTTTCGTTTTCTTATGCGAAAAGGATGTGAGAAACATGAGAACTGCCGTTTCTTTTGGCATAAAATGTATCGGATTTCTGCTGTTGTGGGGGCTTTTGGCCGTGGCGGCCATTCCTTTAAGCGAAACCGCCGCCTTTCTGACGGGAAGCGGCGCATACGCCCAGCTTTGCCGCAACGGTACCGCCCTTGCAGCCGCCGGGGTTGTCGCCTTCCTGATTTCCAAGACATTCCTGCCGGAGCAGAGCCTCCGCAGACAGATGGGCGCCCGGCCCGGCGACGGCCTTTGGATGGGGGCCGGATTCGGCGTATTCTGGGCAGCCGGGACGCTGCTTGCCTTCCGGCTGTCCGGCGGGCTGCATTTTATCCGCCAGGAAATGGCGGTTCAGGATCTGGGCGTCTGGATTGCAGCGTTGGCCTGCGGCGTGCTGACCCAGGGGATCCTGGCCCACGGGCTTTTCTACCCGGCCATGGAAGGCCAGTTTTCCAGAAATGCCGCTCTGGTTGGCTCCGCCGTTTTATTTGCGGCTTTGCATTTTCCACAATGGAAATACGGCCCCGCCGCCTTTCTCGGCCTGCTGGCCATGGGGCTTGTCCTCTCCCTGCTGCGCCGGTATTCCGGCGGGATTTTAGCCCCTGCCGCCGCCCATTTTGTGTGGGATTTCGCCGCGGGAATCCTTTTTGGCGGGTTCCCATTTGACCCGTACCCCTCTGTCATCCAGATTTCCTTAAACGGCCCGGCGTGGCTGTCCGGCGGGCAGGCCGGCATGATGGGAAGCCTGCTGACCATGGCCGTCACCTTGGGAGCAGCGGCCCTTCTGGCGCTGTATGTTTCCCGGAAAAAACGGAAAAAAGCGTGAAAAAAGCCGCCCTTTGGGGCGGCTTCAGCCTGTCGAAGAAGTAAATATGATTTGGCAAATTGCACAAAGGAGTGTTGTTTGCTGACGCAAATAAGCCGTGAATAAAAGCTTGGAAAATTCTAACCTGTCATTTTGCTTGCAAAATGACGTGCGCGCGTCATCAAGCCAGCTTGATGACTGCATCCGCGGCGGGTCTGCACGTCATGAATTGATACATCAATTCATGACTCCGCTTTTTTTTGTTCGCGCCCGGGGCGCGAAGGAATTGGATTTCGTGCTCTGCGGAGCACGATGGGGGCTTTGCCCCTCAACCCCACAATTTTTCGAGAAAAATTGAGTAAAGCTTTTTCTTGTCTCTTTCGTTATGTCTGCAAAAAACGAGGGAGCGCATATGCTCCCTCGTTTTTACAACACTTTGGACAGGAATTCCTTTGCCCGGGGGTTCTGCGGATTAGAGAAAAAGTCCGCCGGGTTATCCGATTCTTCCATGATAATGCCTTCGTCCATGAACAGAACCCGGTTGGCCACTTCCTTAGCGAAGCCCATTTCATGGGTGACGCAGACCATAGTCATGCCGTCGTCCGCCAAATCTTTCATCAGCTGCAAAACCTCTCCCACCATTTCCGGGTCCAGGGCGGAGGTTGGCTCGTCAAAAAGCATCACGTCCGGGTTCATGGCCAGCGCCCGGACAATGGCGATGCGCTGTTTCTGGCCGCCGGAAAGCATGGCCGGGTAGGCTTTGGCTTTGTCCGCCAGGCCGATGCGCCCCAGCAGGGTCATGGCCTTTTCCTCGGCCTCCGCTTTGGACTGGAGCTTCAGGGTGGTGGGGGCCAGGGTGATGTTTTGAAGAATAGTCAGGTGCGGGAACAGGTTAAAGTGCTGGAAAACCATCCCCATTTTCCGCCGGAGCCGGTCGATGTCGCATTTGGGGGTGTTGATCTGCTCCCCTTCAAACCAGATTTCCCCGGAGGTGGGGGTTTCCAGCAGGTTTAAGCAGCGCAGGAAGGTGCTCTTTCCCGACCCGGAGGGGCCGATGACTACAACTTTATCCCCTTTGTTGATGGTGGTGGTGATATTCTTTAAAACCTCCAAGCTGCCAAAGGACTTGGTGAGGCCGTTAATTTCGATCACTTTGACGCAGCCTCCTTTCTAGGCAGGTGACGCCGGCCTGAAGAATCAGTACCAGGACCAGGTAAACGACCGCCACGGCAATCAGCGGCAGGAACGCTTCATAGGTGCGGCTGCGGATAATGTCGCCGCCTTTGGTCAGATCCTGAAGCCCGATGTAGCCCGCCACGGAAGTTTCCTTTAACAGGGTAATCATCTCGTTGCCCAGGGCGGGAAGGACGTTCTTGACCGCCTGGGGCATGATGATTTTCCAGGTGGTCTGGGTGTAGTTTAGCCCTAAGCTGCGGCCGGCTTCCATCTGGCCCGGGTCGATGCTCATGATGCCGGAACGAAAGATCTCCGCCACATAGGCCGCCGAGTTTAAGCCGAAGGCAATAATGGCCACCAGGATAATGTTGATGTCCACCGCGGCAAAGATGACGAAGTAAATAATCATCAGCTGGACCACCACAGGGGTGCCCCTGATAACAGTAAGGTAGAGCTTGGCAATGGCGTTTAAAAATTTCAGGTTGCCCGTTTTGTCGTGGGTGGTGCGGACGAGCGCGATGAGGAAGCCCAGGACGACGCCTAAAATCAAGGCCCCCAGCGTAATCAGCAGTGTGTTGGTCAGGCCGGTGGTCAGGTATTTCCAGCGGTAATCCTTGATGAAGTTATCATAAAAGGAATTCCCGAAATCCACAAACCAGGCCGCAATTGAATCCAGCAAGTCAATCCCCCTTTTCTGATACAAGGCAAGGGACAGAAGGATAAAGCCTGCTTCTGTCCCTTTTCTGATAACTCAAATCTTACTCGGCGGCTGCGTCTTTGACGATAACCACCTGGATGCCGGTGCAGTAAGAATCCGTGAAGTTCACGTTTTCTTCCCGGTCAGGGGTAACGGTCATGCCGGCCGCGCCGAAGTCCGCTTTGCCGGACTGGACGGCGGGGATAATGGAATCAAAGGCGATGTCCGTGATTTCCAGCTCCATGCCCAGCTTGTCGCAGATAGCCCGGGCAAAATCTACATCCAGGCCCACGATTTTATCTTCGCCGGAAGAACTGTCGTGATACTCATAGGGAGGGAACTCGGCGTTGGTGGCCATGGTCAGGGTGCCGTTGTAGGTGATCCCTTCGGGGGAGGTGTAAGGCTCGGCGCCTTCCACGCCGTTAATGTAGTAATCCAGCAGCTGCTGGAGGGTGCCGTCCTCTTTCAGCTCCCCAATGGCGGTGTTGAACTGCTCCAAAAGCTCGGTGTTGTCTTTGGCGATGCAGATAGCGTAATCCTCTTCCGTGTAAGCGGAGTCCAGAATCACCAGGCCCTCATTTTCCTCTACAAAGACCTTGGCAGGCTCGTTGTCGATAACCACGGCGTCCAGCTTATCCTGGAGCAGGGCCTGGACGGCTTCCATGCCCTTGTTGTAGCGGGTCAGCTCCGCGTTGCCCAGCAGGCCGTCCGCAATATCGCCGTCGATGTACTGGTCGCCGGTGGTGCCCAGCTGCACGCCGATGCGGGCGTCGGTGAGAACCTCAGTGGGATCTTGGGTCGCTGCATTGCCGGAAGTTTCAGCGGTGGATTCTTCGGCGGAAGATTCCGCAGCGGAAGATTCCGCGACGGAGGACTCGGTTTCAGCGGAGGAATTGCTGCCGGTATCGCCGGAGCAGGAAGCAAGGGAAACGCACAAGGCCGCAGCCAGGAACGCGGCCAGAATCTTTTTCAGTTTCATATTCAAACCCATCCTTTGTTCTGATTTTTCATTTGGTATATTCCATACTTTAGCACATCCTTCGTGGAATTGCAAGGGGATTTTTCAAAAAATCTGCATATATTTCAAAGTTTATACACAATGACAGCTTTCCTTTTGCGCCGCAGCTGGTTTTTGTAGGTTTTACAAATAGATCTTGTTTGAATATAAGTGAATATATCAAGATGATTTTGAATAAAACCTGAATATTTGCAGTTTAATTTGGAATATTCTGTATATTCATTTTGCGATTGCGTCCCGTCAAAAAATTGGAAACTTTCTTGTTGATTTTTTTGCATAAATTCTTTGTAAAAATCTTTACAATAGAATGATATTTTGATAGAATGAATTTGTATCGTGTGCATACGGCTGCATGAACACGCGATAGGCCGCCGGGTTTCCCGGCACGGAGGGGATTATCAAAAAAAGAGAGAAAAAGAAAAACCAGCAAAACAGAGAAGAGCGATTGATCATAAAGGAGGTGCTGGAGTGTTCTTTATCGAGCTGCCGGAATCAGTAAAACAGGCGTATGCGGAGCGTGGCGTTTCTGAGGCGGATATCCGCTACACGGCGAAAGCCGATGTTTCCAAAGAAAACCAATATGAAGATATTTACCTGGCTTTGACAGAATACGGGCTGTGCGTCCTCTGGGGGCACGAAAAATTTGTGGACCAGAAGGGAAAGGAAACGGAAATCCGTTTCCAAGTGAGCAGCTACCGGGAAATTCCCCTTGGGGACATCCGGGAAATTGTCATCGACAGGTTGTATACCGTATCTTCTTTCATTGTCAAGACAGAGAAGGAGGAGATTCTGGTATGCAGGCTGTCGATTTCGTTTGTAGGGCTGTTTGAGAAATTCAAGAGCCGGATTTTGGCCATGCGGGACCACGAACCCATTGACGACAGCGGCTTAAAAGACGAGCATAAATGCTGCCCCAAATGCAAGCGCCCTTACCCCAACCAGGAGCGGAAGGTCTGCCCCAACTGCTTAAGCAGCCGGGCGTCCTTTCTGCGGCTTTTAAAGGAATATCTTTCCTTTAAAAAAGAAGCGGCGCTGATTTTTGTCATGATGCTTTTGAGCAGCGTGCTGACCCTGATTGTCCCGCTGTTCAGCTCCCAGATGTTCTACGACCAGGTTCTGACCCCGCCGGGGGATGGGACCGGGCGGTTTTATGGGATGCTTTTGCAGATGATTCTGGCAATCTTTGCCATCAAGCTGTTTTCCACGGCTTTCAGTTCCATGTACGGCATTGTCCTCAGCAAAATTTCCTGCCAGGTGCTCCACAATCTGCGGGTGAAGATTTTTTCGTCCATGCAGCGGCTTTCGGTGAACTTTTTCGCCAGCAAGGCCACCGGCACTTTGATGACCCGCATTGACGACGACGCCGACTGGCTTTACTGGTTCTTTGTGGACATTGTGCCCATGTACATCGTCAGCGGCCTGACCTTAGTGGGGCTGATTATCGTCATGTGCACCATCAGCCTGCCCCTGACCCTGCTGATTTTTGCCTCCACCTTAGCGGTGGGATTTCTGATTACCCGGGCGGAAAAGCGCTTAAAGCAGCTGCAAAGGAAGCAGCACCGGGCCATCCGCTCCATGAAATCCACTGTTACGGATTCTTTGGGCGGCCAGAAGGTGGTCAAATCCTTTGCCCGGGAGGAGCAGGAAGTACACCGGTTTGCCGGGAAAAACCAGGGGTACTGGCAGTCCCGGATGAATATCGGCTACTATAACGCCGCCCATTTCCCGGTGATGCGGATGATTTACCGGATGTCCGAGGTGGTGTTCCTAGGCTTAGGCGCCATTTTCGCCATCCAGGGGCATTTGACCCTAGGGGGGCTGACGGCCCTGGTGGCCTATGCCGACATGACCTTAAACTGCATCCAGTACTTTTTAAACTCCGCAAACCCGGCGGCCAGGGCCATGGATTCCGCCTCCCGGATGTTTGAAATCCTGGACACGGAGCCTTCCGTCCGGGAAAAGGAAAACCCGGTGCGGATGCCCAAAATCAAGGGGAATATCTCCGCCCGGAACATCAGCTTTGAGTACGAAGTGGGACGGCCGGTGATTAAAAACGTCAGCTTCGATGTGGAAGCGGGCCAGATGATCGGCCTGGTGGGCAAGACCGGCGCGGGAAAATCCACCATCATCAACCTGATTTCCCGGCTTTACGACGTCACCGAAGGGGAGATCACCATTGACGGGGTGGACATCCGGGACATTGCCTTTGAAGACCTGCGGAAAAACATCGGCATCGTCACCCAGGAAACCTACCTGTTTATGGGGACCATTGCTGACAACATCCGCTACGCCAAGCCGGACGCTTCCCTAGAGGAGGTTGTGGCGGCGGCCAAGGCGGCTTTCGCCCATGACTTTATCGCCCGGTTCCCGGAAGGATACGACACCAAGGTCGGGAACGGCGGCGTGCAGCTTTCCGGCGGCGAAAAACAGCGGATTTCCATCACCCGGGCCATTTTGCAGAACCCGCCCATCCTGATTCTCGACGAGGCCACCGCCGCCATGGACACCCAGACGGAACGGAACATCCAGACGGCTATTGAAAAGCTGCGGGCCGGGAAAACCATTATTTCCATTGCCCATAGGCTTTCCACTTTGCGGGACGCCGACCGGCTGGCGGTCATCGACGACGGGAAGCTCTGCGAAAGCGGCACCCATCAGGAGCTGCTGGAAAAACGGGGCGTGTACTTTAACCTGCACAAGATTCAGCTGGATTCTTTGAAGTTTATCAACGCCGGCGGCGAGCCGCCGCTGGCATAGTCAGCAAGCTTGCTTGATGACGCGGCGCAGCCGCACAGCCACGCGCCGGGCTTTGGCTGACGCAAACAAGTTGCGTCTCTGTCAGAGGCCCCCCGTTCCCAGCGATGGAACGGCGAGCCCGTATTTTTCAAGGCTAGATGAACCGGATTGTAGGGGAGCGCATTGCGCGCCCGCCGCCTTTTCAGGATGTTTTCGGTGATACCCGGGCGGCCGGACTGCCCCAATCATACTGGCGGCATAAACGGAAGGAATCCGCTTCAGAAAGGAGCTTTTATGAGCGATTTTGCATATCTATCCCCAGGGGAGCTGCGTTTTTCCCTGGATCAAAACGGCATCCTCTCCCTGGATTACCAGGGAAGCCATTATGAGGGGGTACAGCTGGTTCGGCTGTTTCCCTTCCAGAACCCGGACGGGATGCTGTCCGTTTCCGTACAGGACGGGGACGCCCGGAAGGAGCTGGGGATCATCGAATCCCTTTCCCAGCTTGCCCCGGCCCAACGGGAAACCCTGCAAAACTATCTGCGCTACAAATACTTTATCCCTAACATCGAAAAAATCGGGAAAATCGAGGAGAAGCTGGGGTATGTTTACATGGACATCACCACGGTTTTAGGCCCCAAAACTATCTGCATCGCCGACGTGACCTCCAACCTGCGGCTGGTGGGGGAATCCTCCGTCAGCATTGTGGACGTCCAGGGCAACCGGTACGCCATTGAGGATATTGACAAACTGAGCCGGGAAAACCGGCAGAAAATCGAGCTTTATATTTAGTCCTCCGACAGAAAGGGAGGGATTTTGATGAATTTTCAAGCATCCGGGCTGGAAGAAGTGCGGCCCCTGTTAAAGGGGGAGGCCGTTTACAGCCTGGGATTCAGCCTGGACGGCTGCGGAAGGCCGGTAAGAGGCGTCTGCGCCGCCACCAGGACGGAGCTTTGCGTGTTCCGGGATGGGGCGGAGGTGTTCCGCTGTCCTTTGGACGAGGTGGAGGAATACACCACCACCCAGCTGGTGGGAAGCGGAACCTTCGGCATTGTCCGGAACGGGAAACCGGAACAGCTGTGCATCTGCACCCAAAGCGAACTAAACGCCTTCGCCGAGCTGGGGAAGCTTTTGGAATATCACAAGGAAACCGGCGTGTTCCCGGAGCCGGACGGGGAAGAGGAGGTCAAAACCTGCCCCAAATGCGGCAGCATTCTGCCCGAGGGCAGCAGCCTTTGCTTCCGGTGCGCCCCAAAAGGTAAGTATCTGGCCCGGGCCATCGGCCTGGCCGGGCGGTACAAATGGTCCCTGCTGGGGGCGGTTTTAGCTACCGCCATGAGCCAGCTTTTATGGATTGTGTACCCTTATATGCAGCGGATCGTCATTGACGATTACATCACCCCCAAAAACCAGGACTACAAAAGCCTGCTGATCCTGCTGGGCTGTTACCTGCTGTTCCCGGCGGTCATGATGCTCTTGGAGTTTTTCAACGAACGCTGCACAACGAAAGTCTCCATTTCCGTGGGGCGGGACCTGCGGGGGGAGCTGTTCCAAAGAATCCAGGAGCAGTCCATGAAATCCATTACCAAACGTCCCGCCGGCGAACAGATTAAGCGGATTACCAACGACACGGAAAAGCTCCAGGAATTTGTGGCCAACTACGGCAAGGAAGCCGCGGTCCAGGTATTGTCCACCCTGGTGATCCTGACGGTTATGCTGATCCTCAACTGGAAGCTGACGATTCTGGTGCTGATCCCGGTGCCGTTAGCAGTTTTGGCTACTCAAATCATCTTTAAATATATCCATCGAAAGTATCAGATGGTTTGGAACCGGTTTTCCCAGTCGGAATCCACCCTCCACGACATTTTAAGCGGGGTCATGGTGGTGAAGGCCTACGGCAGCGAAAAGCGGGAGATCGCCCATTACACCGGATATTCGGAGCGGTTCGCCAAGAGCATGTACCGGGCGGACAAATTCTGGTTTTTGGTGTTCCCCATTATCGGCTTTATCATCACCATGGGGGAATACTTTTACCTGTATTTCGGCGGCCAGCAGGTCTTAGTAGGGGGCATGACCCTGGGGGCGCTGATCCAGTTCGGCGCGTATATCGGCATGGTGTACGGCCCTCTGCGCTGGATTATCCAGCTGCCCCGGTATGTTGCCGAGGTGGCGGTCAGCGCCGCCAAGATTTACGAGGTCATCGATGAGAAGGAGGATGTTGCCGACCAGGAAAACCCGGTGGAACTGGATATCCAGGGGAAGGTCACCTTTGACAACGTGGGCTTCGGCTACAAAGTTTACAAGCCGGTTCTCAAAAACATTTCCTTTGAAGTGCAGCCCGGGGAAATGATTGGCATTGTGGGGCCTTCCGGCGTGGGAAAATCCACCCTCATCAACCTGATTATGAGGCTTTACGACGTAAGCTCCGGCTCCATCAAAATTGACGGGGTGGATTTGCGGGACATTTCCCAGCATTCCCTCCGGAGCCAGATCGGCGTGGTGCTCCAGGAAACCTATCTCTTTGAAGGGACGGTGCTGGACAATATCCTCTACGCCAAACCGGACGCCACTATGGAGGAAGTAGTGGCGGCGGCCAAAACCGCCAACGCCCACGACTTTATCTGCAAAATGCCCAACGCCTATCAGGAATATATCGGCAACAAGGGCTATAAGCTGTCCGGCGGCGAAAAACAGCGCATCGCCATTGCCAGGGCCATCCTGCGGAACCCCCGCATCCTGATTTTGGACGAAGCCACCGCCTCCCTGGACACAGAAACGGAAAAGCTCATCCAGGAGGCTTTGGGGCGGCTCACCCAGAACCGCACCACCTTCGCCATCGCCCATCGGCTTTCCACCCTTCAGCACGCCGACCGGCTGGTGGTGCTGGATAAGGGGCGGATCGCCGAAATCGGCACCCATATGGAACTTCTCCGCAATAAATCCGTTTATTACAACCTGGTTATGGCCCAGCGCCAGACCTCCCGCCTGTCTAAAGAATAAGCGGCTTGAAATCCCCGGGGCCATAGGCTCTGGGGGTTTTTCCTCAAAAACACGCGCATTGGCAAGCGCCAGCTCTTAAAATGCCGGTACTGTCCTTTTTGGTTCAAAAAGCAGGCCGGGAAATCCGTAAACCGTGTCAAAAAAGGGTAAAATCAGCTTGGGCCTGTCTTGCTTTTCCAAAATAAACGTGCTACAATGAGTATTACTTCGGATAATATTCTGCGGAGGTTGATTTGAGTATGTTCACCAAAAAGACAAATTTCAAGGCCATGAAGGCGGACGACGTGGTTGCGGCCTACCGGAAAAACGTCCTGATCTTCTGGATTTGCCATGGCCTGACGGCAGTGATCCTGGTGGGGGTGGCCGTTGCTCTGCTTATGCAAAAAATCACGCTGTTCAACGCGGCTCTCAGCGCTTTTTTCCTGGTGGTTCTCAATTATCTGCTTTATGTGGGCCGTACTTACCAGTACCACATGCTGAACCAGATTATGAACCAATACTGCGACCCGGTAAAAGCTGAGAAAGTATTTCAAAAGCTCCATGACAGCAAGGTAAAGAAAAACCATTCCCTGATCAATATTGCCCGGGCGCAGTGCTACCAGGGGAAATTTGCGGAGGCTTTGGATACCCTTCAGAACGTTTCCAGGCCAAAGCCCGACTCTATCCTTGTTTTCCTGTATTACAATGTTATGGCCCTTTGCTATGAAGGCTTAGGACAGATGGACATGGTCATCGACGTCCGGGAGCGGGCCAAAAAGGTGATGAATGGGCTGAAGGAAAATTCTCCCAACCTCCGCAACGGCCAGCAGCTTTTGACCATTATCGACGGCATCCTGACCTTCCACGAGGGCAGCTTCACCCGCAGCCGGGAAATTTACGAGGAGCTGTTTGAAAATTCCTCCTTCCCCTTAAGCCGCATGACGGTTCTGTGCAAGCTGGCGAAAATGGAGCAGATGACCGGTTCCACCCGCAGCGCTATCGACCACTGCGAATATATCCTGGAATCCGGCGGGACAACCTTTTATGTAAAAGAGGCGAAAGAAATCCTGGCTCTCTGTAAGCCCAAGAAGAAAACAGCGGAACAAAAGGAGGATGCCCAGGATGGAACTGAGCCAGATCAGGCGGAGAATTGACGAGCTGAATGGGGAACTGCTCCGGCTTTTTGAGGAACGGATGGCTTTGTGCGCCCAGGTGGCGGAGGAAAAGAAGAAAAACGGGATGGAGGTTTTCGCCCCAGTCCGGGAAGTGGAAATTTTAAACCAGGTGCGGCAGAAGGCTTCCCCGGAACTGGTGGATTATGACGTTTCCTTCTTTAACGGGCTTATGTCCCTAAGCCGGCAGTACCAGTCCCAGCTTCTGAACCTGGGGCCGGCGTCGGCGGGGATACCGTCCGGCATCCGGACAGAGCGGCTGGAGCTGTTCCCTCTGGATATGCAGGCGGCTCCCGCCGTGTATTCCCTGACCTCTAACCCGGAGGTTGCCCGTTATATGCGGTTTGACACCCATACCTGCCCGGAACAGGCGGAGGAGCTGATCCGGGAATGGACCTCCGGCGGGAACTTATCTTATGTTATTACCCAAAATGATGGGAAATTTGTGGGGGTATTCGGCATACAGCCGGACAAAGAATCTCCCGGGGTCCTGAACA
Organism: Candidatus Merdivicinus excrementipullorum; assembly: GCA_018716725.1. Classification (GTDB taxonomy): domain Bacteria; phylum Bacillota; class Clostridia; order Oscillospirales; family Ruminococcaceae; genus Merdivicinus; species Merdivicinus excrementipullorum. Next base: position 45,115 of record DVJP01000054.1, read on the forward strand.
TCTCCCTGTTCCTGTCGCCGGACCACTGGGGCCAGGGATACTGCGGGGAAATCACCGAACTGGCGGTCAAAATGGCCCGGGATATTCTCCGAGGGGAATTGGTGCGGGCTTATGTCAGGGACGCTAACATTCCTTCCTGCAAGGCTCTGGAAAAGGCGGGCTTTACAAAAAGCCGGGAATTTACCGCTGAGAACGGCCCTGTGTTTGTGTATGAATACCGGCTGGAACGGCAGTAATTTTTGGGTATGAGGATGCTCCAAAGGCTAATGCAGCGTTATCAGATCAAAACTCCGGAAAACCCGGCTGGCTTTTAAAAAAGCCAGCCGGGTTTCGCGTGCCGCTATGCTTTTTCAAAAGAATCAGCAGTACCCCATTTTTTCCAGAAGTTGGCGCACGTGCCATATCTTGCGGTAGACAGAGGTGCGGTTTACGCCAAGCTGGCGGGCGATTTCCGAAACGGCGTAGCCATCCAGCAATCGCCGCGCAATGTGCTCCAAATCCTTGGGCAGGGAACGGAGCGCCTCGTCCGCTTCCAGTTCGAGCTGGACCTCGTTCATGCTGCCGCCTTCATAATAGCCGCCCATGTTCTTTGGATCCTGGGCCTCCAGGGAGCAATGGCGGCGGGTTTCTTTATGCTGGATGTTGTACTCCTGCCGGTCCAATTCGCAGAGCTTTAAAATCCAGTCTGCTGTTTGCCCCGAAAAACTGCTCCGCGTTACTGCGGCGGTTTCCCCTGTGGCAAAGAAATAGGTGTACTGATCGTTTGTCTGGTTCCTTTTCATGGTACATGGATTCCTCCTGGCTGCGGCGCCGGCCAGCCGTTTATGTGATATTCTGATTTTATCAGGAAATGATCTCTCTGTCTTTCAAAACACCGCGTCCGGATGTTTTAAAAATCACGATATTTTTCATAATTCATATTGTAAATATTCTTTTTATCAAGTATACTGGGATTAATGTTTGAGAGAATTACAAATAAAGGAGGAACGCAGGGATGAGAACGCAGTCGGAAACAAAATCGGAGCAGATTCAGGCCGTCAAGGAACGCCTAAACCAGGAATACAACAAATTTGCAAACAATGGAGGGACGTTATATTCGCTGCATAAGATTCTCAATGAGAGACAGGGCTTCGAGTTAAACTACGATACCCTGAGAAAAACCTTAAACCCCAATTCATCCACCCTGGATTTCTTTTGCGTGCTGGCCCTTTGCCGGTATTGGAAGCTGGATACGGCCTATATCTTATCTCCCCCGGGAAATACCCAAAAGCCCATGCCGCCTGCTGAGACTATGGTGGATTCTATTAAATTTAAAGCGCTGGACGATCCGGCATACCTGGGAACCTACTACGGTTTTTTATTCTCTAACAAAAAAGACAATTCTGACCTGCACCGGTTATGCCTGAAAATAGAACCTTCCCAAGGGGGCGGCTTTGCCGCAGCTTTGACCGTGGAAAGCAATGTTGTGGATAAGGACGGCGTCCGGCCGCTGAGAAAAGAGCTTCACGGCATCCCCATTCTTTCTGCATTCAACAGCAATATTTTTATGACTCTGACAGACGATATGGGAAATTTCTTTTTCCTGTATATGAATTATAAGAAATATATTACGCCTCGGGTCTTTTATCGGAAAGGGGTCGCCGTCACCTCCGCCGCTACGGATGAGCGGGAACCCGTTATGCAGTCTTTTGTCTTGTTTGACCGCCCGATTCCAGAGGATAAGCTTTGCTATATTCCCGGCCTTTTGCTTCCGCCCCAGGATTCCTGCCCCATTACAGAGGAGGCGTTGAACACGCTGAAGAGGGAGCATTCAGCTGTGGCCCGGTTTGCAGAGGAATTTGATTACATGATCAGGGAGCACCGGGAGACGGTTTATGATGTCAATGAAATTTCAATCCTTGCGGAAAAATCGTCCATGAGCAGGGAGGAGCGCTTCAAGGCGCTGTCTTTGCTGAAAGAGAGAGCGTTAGCCGCCAACAAGTTCTTTTTTACCTCGAACTTGACAGAGAGCGTTGAGTTTGTCAGGGATTATCTGCTTACGCCATAAACAAAAGGGAACCGTCTGCTTTATCTGCGGACGGTCCCTTTTCTCTTTTGAGCGATGCCCGTAATGTGATTTTTGGGAATATCGCATTATTAATTATAAAAAATATGCATTTATCAATGTGTTTATGTAAACTCTACCATTACTTACACTAATGGTAGGAGGTTGAATCGATGCAAGAAAAAAAGCAAATGAATGCAGAAATCGGCGCGCGGATTAAAGAAGAACGAGAAAAGGCAAGACTGACCCAGGAACGCTTTTCCGAGCTGATCGGGCTGGGACCAAAAAGCGTGTCCGCTTTTGAGCGGGGAGCTGTGGGAATTTCATTTACCACTCTCAAAAAAATCTGTCAGGTGCTGTCTGTGTCCAGCGACCAGATCCTGTTTGGGAAAACAGAAGCCGACGGCAATGATTTGACGGAGTTAGTCCATCGGCTGGAACGTCTTTCCCCCAAACAGTACGCCATCACAAAGGAAGTGATTTTTAAACTTTTAGAGGCGTTTTCTTTAGAGGAATAAGATTTTGAGCAAGGGTATCTTTTGATCCTTGCTTCTTTTTTAGCCTCTGCCCGCCGTTTCTTCTTGCCGGAGTTTTTCCAAATAAGATTTCCGCAGCGACTCTAATTCTTGCGAAATTTCCTCCTTTGACTTCTGAGATTCCCGGAACAGCTGGTATTCCCGGCCGGCAAGGGCCTGGTCCAGCAATTCTTCCAACAACTCTTCCGGCGTCCTGCACAATACTGCTTCAAAGCTGTCGCAATATGGCTCCTCGTAAAACAATCGAACATATCCCCAAGATGTCTGGAGAACCTGCACGTTGGATTGTTCTCGTAAGTAATCCCCAAAAGCGTTGATGACCTGCGCATATGTGACCATGCTGCCGTACGCCCCTTTCTCTATTCTCTTCCCTCAGAGGAACTTCTCACCTATAAGCCACGGCAGGAGCCGTTTGTTGCGCTTAAAAGAAAGAATAATTTTTCTGCTTCAGAAATGGTTTTTCATCCAATGAGGGACGTCTGGAAAAACGGCAGTATTTGGCTTTATTCATTATTGACGAATGCTGCAAAATAGAGTATGCTGTCTATATTGCATCGTTCCATTTGGGATAAAAATGGTATACGGAGGGCAAGAAAGGCGGTAATATTATGCATCCGGAAGCAGAAAAATTCCTTATTCGGGTCAAAAGAGCCATGTGCGCCGGCGAAGAGGGAAAAACTGGATCTTCCCTGCCTGGTTCACGCAGCTGGAAATATGCTGATGGAGAATTTGATTATATGGACACCTGTTTTGGGACGGAGCAATTTACAAGGCAGGAGGTGTTATGGGAGAAAAAAACGCCTATTTGGGCGGCAAATTATGTGGGACGGATTCTTGGGAAGGATTTTCCGGCAGACTTTTTCCGGGAGGCGCTGCTGGCGGGATGCTGCCGCTTCCCGTACCGGGGAGCAGAACAGTATGAAAAGGGGGGCTGGATTTATAAATGCGCCGCCAAGGGGGACCCGGATTGGTTCTATGGATACGAAGAAATTCTCTACCGGGATCTGCTTATGTATGAATGCGCTTTCCATGGCGGACAGCTCCGATAAAAGCGGGCATTGACGCAGCAGGGATCGCCTGATAAAGGACAACGGGAAAGAGTGAAACAGCTTCGGGACGATCCCCGCTATTTTGAAAGGAAGAATTCAAATGTACTTTAGACCAGTAGAAAAAGTTCAGCAGTATGAAGGCATTTTTTCCTCATTCCCAGTGAAAACGCCAACCGCAGGGGAGCCGGACGGCCCTCTGTTTGGCAACGGGGACATTGGCGTTGTAGCCGGCGGAACAGGGGAGGCCCTGACCTTCTGGCTCAGCAAAAATGATTTCTGGAGCTCGGCTAATATCAATCAAAGAGGAGAGCGGCTCTGCGGCGTAAAATGCCTGGGGACCCTGCGGATCTGCTCTGACGCCTTAAAAGGCGCGTCCTTTTCCGCCCGGCAGAAAATCGGGACGGCGGATGTGGAAATAGAACTCCATACAGAGGAAAAGGGCCTGCATATCAGCGCTTACGCCCCCTATCAGCAGAGCGCGGTTGTGGTGCGGCTGGAATCCCGGAAAGGCGATATTCCATTAAAAATCTGTTTGGAACCTATGGAAGATGAAGCCGCCGCCTGCTCCCAAAAAACGGAGGGCAACATGATTACGGCCGCTAAGGAGTATACAGGCGAAAACATGGAATGGGAAACAAAAGCGGCAGCCGTTTGCCGTATTTTGGAGTGGAATCAGGCAGAAGGCGTTTTGCGGGAAGGGGACAGCCTGACCCTGGCCGCGGCTGTTTATACAAACCATGACGCCGCGAATTACCTGGAATTGGCTGAAAAAACCGTGCGTGACGTTACGCCGGAAACACTTACTCAGTACCGGTCTGAACATCTTGGCTGGTGGAAGGATTTCTGGAACACTTCTGGAATTTCCATTCCCTCGGAGCCGGATGTGGAAAAATTCTGGTATGCGTCCCATTACCTGATGGCCTGCTGCTGCAAGGAAGGGAAATTCGCCCCGGGTATCTTCGGCAACTGGATTACCACTAATAAGCCCAATTGGCAGGGGGATTATCACCTGAATTATAACTACCAGGCGCCCTGGTGGGGCGTGTTCTCCTCCAACAAGGTGGCCCTGGCCGACCCCTACGACCAGCCGTTGATGGAGTACATTCCCCAGGCCCGGAAAAACGCCCGGGAAGAACTGGGCTGCCGGGGGATTTATTCCAAAGTGGGTATTGGCCCCAAAGGCTTAGAAACTGCCCGGATGTATAATCAGGACGGCACGGAAAACCATGAAGCTCCCTACTGGGGACAAAAATCTAATTCCGCTTATGCGGCGGTAAATATGGTTATGCGGTTTTACAGCACCTGGGACAAAGAATACGCCCGGAAATACGCTCTGCCGTACCTGCGGGAGACGGCGGATTTTTGGGAAGATTATCTGAAATTCGAGGACGGCCGGTATGTGATTTACAACGACTGCATTCATGAAAACGGTTATGCCGCCAGGGGGATTTTCGATTGGGTGGATGAAAATACGCCGGACTACAGCGATGATTTTAACCCTATCCTCACTTTGGGGCTGCTGCGGCTGGTTTTCCGAGGGTTACTTGATATTTCGGAATACTTAGGGGAAGATGAAGGCCGGCGGGAGAAATGGAACCACATCCTCACTCATCTAAGCGATTTCCCCATCCAGGAAAGGGAAGGGAAAACCGTGTTCCGCTATACGGAACGGGGCATGGACTGGTGCGGCGGCAACAGCCTGGGCATCCAGCATATCTTCCCCGGCGGGTGCATCGGCCTGTCCTCCGATGAAAAGCTGCTGAAAATTGCCCGGGACACCATTACGGTCATGCACCGCTGGTCCGATTACAACGCTTTCCCCACTTTCTTTACAGCGGCGGCCCGGGTGGGATATGACCCGGAAATTATCCTCAGCAAATTCAAGGAACAGTTTTTAAACCACTCTTTCCCCAACCTGTTCATCTATTACGGCGGCGGTGGGATCGAGTGCTGCAGCGCCGTTCCCAGCTGTATTAACGAAATGCTGTTCCAGAGCCATGAGGGGATTCTGCGGTTCTTCCCAGTATGGGATAAAAGGAAGAACGCGTCCTTCTATCAGCTGCGGGGATACGGGGCGTTTGTGGTTTCGGCGGAACTGAAAGACGGCATTGTGGGGGAAATTGACCTGGCAAGCGAACAGGGACGGCCCTGTACTATCCTCTGCCCCTGGGAACCCGGCATGGTTGTCCTGGAAGATGGAAAGCCCGTTCCCTGCAAAATAAAGGAAATCAGGGATGGCCAAGCCTATACTTTTGAAACAAGAAAAAACCGCCATTATAAAATTGCATCAAAATAAAAACAGAAAACCTGTAAAGGCAGGACCCTCCAGTAAACGGAGGGTCCTCAGCCTGTCGAAAAAGGTCACCGAAAGGTGGCCTTTTTCTCGTAATGAGAGCGAAAATGCGGTATAATGGTGTAGGGTGATAAAAAATGCTGGTAAAAAACGCAGAAAATACGCGTTCTTTCCACTTGTTATACCCGTCCCAAAAGCAAAGAGAACGGCCATCCCTGGCGGGCGTATGTGTATGACGAATACTTTGATGATGTGATCTGCCCGGAGTACCGTGCGCTGCATTATTCCACAGGAATGTGTACTGAAAATGCCAAGTGTGAGAAAACAGTCTTGCGTCATGTCTGGCAGAACTATGTGGAGATGGCGGTATACAAAGAGCTGTACCGTCTGCGAAAAGAGAAGATTGAGCGTGTGTTCGCCGATGCGAAGGAGAAGCACAGTATGCGTTACACGCAGTACAGAGGCTTGGCTCAGGTAACAAACTGGGTGAAGCTTAAATTTGCTGCCATGAATCTGAAAAAACTGGCCACCTGGAAATGGAATAGCCGCCATCCGGCGCCGGATGGCGGCAAACGCTCCGGATTCCGCGAAAATATTCCGGACATTTCGCTTCTTTTTCCCTTTTCGTTCCGATTTGCAAACCAAAAACTCCTCTGGCTTGATTGCACCAGCAGGTTTTTCGACAGGCTGAAGCCGCCCTTTGGGGCGGCTTCAGATTTTCTCAAACCTTTCAAGACAAAAGAAAAGTTTTACTCAACTTTAATTTTTATGCTTTGCTAACGCAAATGCACCGTGGAAAAAATTTAGAAGATTCTAGAATTTGATTTTACTTTGTAAAATCAAATCGCGGGGTCATCCGCGGCGAGCCTGCGGGCTCGCTTTTTCTTAATGTTCGCGCCCGAGGCGCGAAAGAGTAAGATTTCGCTTTCTGAGGAAAGCGACCGAGGGCCTTGCCCTCTGGACACCCACCAGCTTTTAAAAAAGCTGGACCAAAACTTTTATTTTTTCTTTTCCGCAGTTTTTACGCTTTCCAAGGCCGGATGCTGATTTCCCCGCTGTTTAAAGCGGCTATAGAGCCGTCCTCCCGGCGCACCAGGAGCCGACCTTCCCCGTCCACGTCCAGGGCCACCGCCGGGTACTGCTCCCGCAGGCCGCACACCTGGACGGTCTGACCCAGGAAAAAGAGCTTTTCCCGGTATTTCCGGAGGATTTCCTCCCGGTTTTGGGGGAATTTTCCCTGATAAAAGTACCGTTCAAAATTCCTGCAAAGGCAGGCGGCGTAATCCGCCGGGGAAACCCGCACCCCGGAACCCATATACACCGACCCGGCGATTTCCCGCAGCTCTTCCGGGAAATCCTCCTCTTTTTGCAGCAGGTTCATGCCGATGCCCACCGCCGCGTAATCCACCGCGCCGTTTTCCCCGCTGACGGAGCACTCCGTGAGAATCCCGCAGATTTTTTTGCCTCCCATGAACAAATCGTTGGTCCATTTGATGCCGGGGCAGACGCCGGAAAGCTCTCCAATGGTGTCCGCCGCCGCAACAGCAGCAAGCAGCGTCACCAAATTCAGTTCCCCCACGGAAATTTCCGGCCGCAGGAGGATGGTTAAATAGACCCCGGCATTGGGCGGGGACTCAAATTTCCGGGCCAAGCGCCCCCGGCCCACAGTCTGTTTCCGGGCAATAGCCACGGCTCCGCCGGGCGCGCCTTCCTGGGCTTTCTGCCGGATATAGGAATTGGTGGAATCGATTTCTTCCAGGAAATACAGCTCCCGGCCCACCACCTGGGTATCCAGCCGCCGCTGCACCTCATATCCGGAATACACCTCCCCGCCCAGATAGCGGTAGCCCTTGTTGGCGGCGGTTTCGATTTGATACCCTTCCTCTTGAAGGGAAGCCATATTTTTCCAAACCGCAGTCCGGGAAATCCCCAGCTGCTCCGCCAATTCCCCGCCGGAAACAACCTCATCGGGCGTTTGGCGGAGCCTTTCCAAAATCTGATAACGGGTCAGCGCCATGAAACCAGCATCCTCCTTACCATTCAATCTGTGCGATTGCGGAAACCACAGCCTGATATTCCGCCCGCACTGTTTCCCAAAGGCCGTCCACTTCCTTTGTTTCCCCGGCCCGCACAGCGGCCACCAGGCTGGAGCAGCTTTCGTACAATGCCATAAATCCCAGGTTTCCGGCCACGCCCTTCAGCGTATGGGCCGCCGTTTCAATGCCGGGCAGGTCCCCGTTTCCAGCCGCTTCCGCCAGCTTTCCAAAGGTGGGGTCCTGGGGGAATTTTTTGAGAAATCGCTCTAACATCATCTGGCTGCCGCCAAACCGCCGCAGGGTCCCTTCCAAGTCCCAGCGGTTTGCTTTTGCAGTTTCCTGGATATTCATCTATCTCATCCCTTTCCGCTATCATTCCTTTCTATTCAGTATAGCAGAAATTCCGCGGGATTTCCAGCCCTTCGCCCTAAAAACGCTTCTAACGGATTTCAAAACTTCCGTCGGCCAGGTTTACGGAAACTTCCGTTCCGTCCGCAAAAACGGATTTCTGACGCCGCCAGTCGCTTTCGTCAAATTCGTGGCGCACAAGCTCCAATTTGGCCACTTTTTCCTGCAAATCCGCTACAACCCGGTACCGGGCGATGCTCTCGTCCAGCTCCCGGTTCCTGGCCGCATCGTCAAAGGCGCCGTCAATGCCCGGATAGGCCCCGTCTTTGTCCAGATAGGCCGCGCCGCCGTTTATCAGGGCGTAGAGCATATAATCCTCCTGCCCTTCCCCGTGGTCCATGGGCCAGGGAAGGATCAGGCAGTCGTGATAAACCAGGTTGAAAAGGGGCACGGGAATGCCTTTCTTGGGGCTGCCGGGGGCCCGCAGCATAAAGTCATAAGGGCCGTAATGGCAGAACACCAGTTCTTTCATGGCCCAGTCGGTGACCTCCTCGGAACTGGGCATGATTCCCCGGGAGGTCAGGTATGCAAAGCAGGCAGCCCGGTATTCCAGGCACTCCTTCCGGGTCATGCGGTGTTCCGGGTGGGCGCACTCGTCCGGCTCGTTGCAGGTGAACACATCCAGGTAAGTGGCTTTCAGATGGATGCCGTGGCGGAACAGCTCCTCAAAATTCCGCTTGACATAATAAGGGGCCTGGGTGGCGCACAGGTAGGTCTGATGTCCGCCGGCCCAGCGGGCCATTTCAAAGACGCTGCCGTCCGGGGCATGGATGCCGAATTCCCGGTCAAAGGTTTTGGCGGAGAAATAATAGTCCCGATACTGGTCATGGATGCCAAAAAGGTAGCCGCATTTCTCCATGGTGTCGGACAGCTCCTTGAATCCTTCCCATCCGCCGGCTTCCTTGCAGGCCGGCAGATAGTCCGGATGCTGGTTATCGTAGCCGGGCTGACCCCAGCCGTCCAGATGCAGGTAGAGTTTTTCCACCCCTTTGCGGCGGTAATTGAGCACCTCCTGGGTCCGGTAGGAGAAGGGCACCAGAGAGTCGTTTTTCTCCGGGGCGCTGGGGTCATAGAAAGCGGAATCTTCCGCAACATGAGTTTTGATGCCCTTGTGGACAATGGCCGCGCCGATCAGGTCATTGACCAAGGGGTTCCGGGCGGCTTTTTCCGCAAGAGTGGTGAAAAGCCCTGTTTCTTTGACATAATCTCTATAAATTTTACAAAGAGTATTATAATCGCATTCCTTGCGGAACACATACCGCACCCGGCGGCGGTAATCCATTTTGCCTAAAGTGGGAAGCCAGCGCCAGGAAAGATGGGTGTACGGGCCGCCGGCCGGATGTTCCGCCTGATACCCGGCGTCCCAGGGGGTTTCGTTGATGGCGATGTACCCTGCCCCGTCCCGCACCTGGCCGAACCAGGGCATATAAGCGGCGCAGCTGCAAAGCTGGCCGTCAAAGGGGATTCTTCCCAGCTCCTCCGGCCAGTTGTTGGGAATCAAAAGCCCCTGTTCCAGGTTTAAGAGGCTGTACCAGCGGCTGGAATCCTTTTCAAAGGAAAAAGCGTCCGGCCAGTAAACGGCTTTGATAACCAGTCCGTCCTCGTGAAGGGGCATCCACTCGAAAAACACGTCCCCGGTTCCGTTTTCCACCCAGACGATGGTTTCAAATTCCAGGCCAAGGGGCTGCCCGTCCAGGGAAAAGCCTGCATAACGGCTGCGGATGCCGGTTCCCACACCGGTTTTCCAAAGGCTGTGCTCCACCTTTTTCCCGTCCCGGAAAAGGATGTCCCGTCCGTCCTCAAATGCCACCCGGCCCTCTCCGCCGGCACGCCATTTTTCGCCCTGTGCAAAAATGGTCAGGGCGAGGGTTTGGGCGTCCAATTCCAGCCGGATTTCATGGTTTTCTGCTGTGATGCAATTCATATGATTTGGCCTCCTTGTCAGGAAAATATTCTGTTTCCAGTATATCAAATTTTCCTGTCGTTTTTATCGGATAAACGTGAAGAATTTTACGAAAAACCCCCGTATTCTAAAAACACGGGGGTTCTCATAAATTTTTTGTAGGGGCGCGCATTGCGCGCCCGATAGGTTCACGTCATGTTTTTCTCAAAATCTCGGGCGGGCAATGCCCGCCCCTACTTTTGTGACGTTTGTTAAAAAATTTTTTACGCGTTTTCCATGCCCAGGTAATGGAGGACAAATTCCGAGAAGATGGAATTGGACCAGGCAAACCAGGGCCGGGTGAACTGGGCGGGATCGTCCACGAAAACGCCCTCGTGCATATAGCCGGTGTCCGCGTCGCTTGCTTCCAGCATGGCCAAAAGCGTTTCCTGCTCCTCTTTGCTCTGGGAGGTCAGGCCCTGCATGGACAGGGCGATGTGCCAGACGTAACGGGGCGGCGTATGGGGGCTGCCCACGCCTTTTAAAACCTTGCCCTCATAGTAGAAGGGGTTTTCCTTGCTCAGGACATACCGGCGGGTGTTCTGATAGATTTCATCGTCCGGGGTGCACCAGCCCAGATACGGGATGGACAGGAGGCTTGGGACGTTGGCGTCGTCCATGAGGGTGTAATGGCCCATGCCGTCGGTTTCGTAGGCATAGATTTTGCCGAACTTCTCGTGCTCATAAACGCCGTATTTCCGGATGCCTTCATCGATTTCGCCTTTCAGCTTCAAAGCACGGGCAGCAAAGGCCTCGTCCTTGTAAATCTCCGTAAAAATTTCCGCCAGATAAGACAGGACAACGGACGCGAACATATTGGCAGGCACCAGATAGCCGTAGACGCAGGCGTCGTCGCTGGGCCGGAACCCGGACCAGGTCATGCCGGTATGGGCAACCGGCGCGCCCTTGCCCTCATGGGACAGGGTGTCCGTCGGCGGGCAGTTTTTGCGGATAAAATAATAAGGGGATTTTTCACAGTGGTCCTGCTCCACTGTCCACAGGTCCAGCACCATTTCCGCGGATTTCCGGAAGGAATCCGTGAAGCAGCCGGTGCGGCCGGTAGCCTTCCAAAAGAGCCAGGACAGCTGGAAGGGGTAGCAGAGGGAGTCGATTTCATACTTCCGTTCCCAGATCCAGGGGCCTTGGGCAGGCTCGTCCCGTTCCCAGCACTGGTTGTTGTCCGTTTCGTTGTAGGCGTTGGCGTAAGGGTCCAACTGGATGCAGAACATCTGCCGGGCAATGAGGGCTTCAATCAGCTCCGCCACCGGTTCCGAATGTTTGGCCGCGCCGATATAATGCCGCACCTGGGCCGAGGAATCCCGGAGCCACATGGCGGGGATGTCCCCGGTAAAGACAAAGGCCGTGCCGTCCTCCAAATATTTGGTGGTAGTGGCCATGGTGTTGGGATAACAGTTGCAGAAGAGCTTGGCCAGCTTGGGGCGGTCAGACAAGCGTTTTGCCGTTTCGTCCATATAGGGCTTCAGTTCTTCCAAAGGCAGTTTTTTTGCCATTTTCCTCATCCTTCCATTATATGGTCTAATTTTATTGTATTGCATCAGCAGATATTTTGCAAGAGTATTCCACCAATTCACGGGAAGAATGTGAGTTTCTCTAAGAATACCGTTCCCGGAGGAAGTTTTCCACCGGTTTTAAGCTCGGAAGCTCCTTAGGGGAAATCCCCAGAAACCGCGTGCAGATTTCTCCCATGAAATCCGCGCCGAAATCGTGGAGCAGAAGCCCGGCAAACAGGGCCTCCGCCAATGGTTCCGGGGATTTCCAGAACATCCGTGCCAAATCAGGGTCATAATCAAAGAGGGAAAAGCAAACGGGGGGCAGCTCATAGCAGGCCGGCGCCAGCACCGTGTCGGCAAAGTCAATGATAACCGGCACGCTTTCATCAGGAACCAGCAGATTTTCCGCTGTCAAATCCCCGTGGACGCAGACCTCCGGCATTGCCGCCAGACTGGGAAGAAGCTTCCGGCGGCATGCTTCGGCGGCAGGAGAAATCTCTTTCCACCGGGGATTTTCCAAACTGTATCCGGCCATGTCCCGGCGGAAACCCCCATCTCCGCAAGGAGTGTTCCAGGGACGGAGGGCGTCCCGTAACCACCCGCAGAATTGCCCTTTTTGCGCTTTGCCCGCCGTTTTCAGCCAGGTTCCCGCCTCTTTTCCCGAGATGTAATCGGTAACCAGATAGTAAAACCGGTACTTGTCCTCTAAAAAGCCCGCCCCCCGGAGCTTCGGCGTGGCAATCCCCAGAGATTCCGCCCGGCGGATGGCCGCCTGTTCCGTCCGGAAGTCGGATTCCGCATCCAGGCCGGATTCTTTGGGGGCGAAGATTTTTACCACCAAATCATCCGCCCGGAACACCGCGTTGGTGCCTGGGGTCAATGGGGACGTTTCCCGGATGGGCGGCAGGCCCTCCTTGGCAAAAATAGCCCGGGCCAGGGGCAGAAAGGCCGGGACGTCCTGGTAAACCGCCCCCCAATCCGTCCAGTTTGCAATGGTTTTTGTAAACAGCATGAAAATTCCCCTCTTTATCTGCTAATCCAGCGCGGCGTCCCGGAGACATTCCCCGCAGAAGTCAAAAATCAGTTCCGCCCAATCCTCCGGGGCAGATTGTTCCCGCAAAGCCGTGATAATCCGGCGGCTGCCGCCGGTACACTGGGTTTCCAGAACGGACAGCCTGGCTTCATACACCCCGGTGCGGAGAAATTCCCGGGCGATGACCAAAAATTTTGCCGATTTCAGGCAGGAAAGCCCAATTTCCGGGGTGAGACGGCCGTAAATGCTCCGGTGGGTGACCTCGTGGAGCAGGTTGGCCGCCCCAACCCGGACACTTTCCAAGGCGTCCGCCAGGCCGGGCGGGTCGATGAAGTCGGAAAGGCTGCCGTAAAAAGGTTCGGTGTCGTAATACAGCCCGAAAAGGTCGTACCGGGGCCAGTTTTTCAGCTCCGCAAGGCCGCAGAGAAAACCGCAGGGCTGCGGGGTTCCCGGCAGTTCCCGGAGCATTGCCCGGTATTTAGCAAGATCGGCGTATTCTGCCCGATCCAAAATGGTTACAATATCCAGGTCGCTTTCCGGGGTCTGTTCCCCCCGGCGGTAACTGCCCTGAAACCCCAGAAACAGCAATCTTCCGGGGAAAACAGCCGTTAATTTTTCAAAAAACAGGGCCAAACGCCCTTTTGCAAATTCGTCCATTTTATTCTCCTTGTTTTGAGAAATCGCGGGGCCGGCGAGCCGCCGGGCGCAATTCGCCGCGGCCGTAGTACCTCACGTTAAGTTTGTGAACGGCGGGATAAACCGCCGTTTTCGGGACAGGTTCCCTGAAACGGTATCCAGGTGGATTGTAGGGGACGGGTTTCCCGTCCCGCGGTTTTGTGCAAACATTTCGTGGAAATCGCGGGGCGATGTGGGCATTGCCCTCTACCGGCGAATCGCCGGTGATGATTCGACGCGGCCGTAGTACCTCACGTTAAGTTTGTGAACGGCGGGATAAACCGCCGTTTTCGGGACAGGTTCCCTGAAATGGTATCCAGGTGGATTGTAGGGGACGGGTTTCCCGTCCCGCGGTTTTGTGCAAATATTTCGTAGAAATCGCGGGGCGATGTGGGCATCGCCCCCTACAATCCCATTTCCGTTTAGTTTTGCAAAACAATAGGGAATGAAATCTACCTATACGGCGAAAATATTCGCCGTCCAGCGGTTGGTTCGACGCTGTGCGGCCGCGGCGCGTCGTCAAGCTTGCTTGACGACAATCAGCCCGGATCCCGGGCCCGCGGCGTCTTGCCAGCGGCGGCTCGCCGCTAGGAGCCGGTGGAACGGTAATGCCGCAAGCCGAACCGCCAGAAAAGATACGCCGGAATCAAAAATATCAGAGTCGCCAGCGGCGAAAGTGCGTTCCAAAGGCTGTCCGTCCGGCCCAGCAGGAACAACAGGGGATAATACTGGATCATGGCCATGGGAATGACAAAGGTCCAGAATTTGAGGATCGCTTTGCCGTAAATCACCGCCGGATAGGAGCCGAACTCCCGGCCGCCGTAAATGAAAATGTTCAGCACTTCCAGGCCTTCAATAGTGAAAAAGCTGGCCCCGGCGTAAAAAAGGAAGAGGCCTGCGAAAATTGCGACGCCCCCCAAAAGCATCCCGCAGAGGGTCAGCGCCCGCGGCCAGGTCCATTCCACCCCGGAAGCTGGGATGGCGTAGCAGAACACCAGCACCGCCTGGAAAAATTTTCCCAGCCGGGAAAAATCCATCTGGGCGCACAAAACCTGGAAAATGGTGCTCCGGGGCCGGATAAGGGTCCGGTCAAACTGGCCGTTGCCCAGCAAAGACGGAAACCGGTCAAACCCCCGAAAAAAGCACTCGCAAAAAGAAAAAGACAGCATCACCGAAGCAAAACAGAGGAGCACCTCCTGGTAGGTGAACCCTTCCACGGCGTGAAACCGGTCAAACAGGAAGTAGATGCTGAGAAACGCGGAAAAAGCCGTTAAAAACTGGCCGAAAAAGGTCATCCAGAAGGAGGCCGGGTACTGCATGGCGCTTCGCAGATGGATGGAAAAATAACGTCCGTAAAGTTTCATCTTCTCAACCTCCTTACACCAGGCCTCGCCTGGAGGGAATGACGCCGCGGCCGCAGTGTTCCGCGACAGGCTTTGGTTGGCGCAAACCAGTTGCACCCCTAAAAGAGGTTCCCCGCATCTTGTTTTGAAATCTCATGTTCTCAACCTCCTTGTACCACGGCCCGTTGCAGGGCATTCCGGAAAATCAGCGCGCCAAGGGCAATCAATCCCGCCGTCCAGAATATTTGCAGCGCAACGCCCCAAAGAATCTCGAACCCGGCAATGTCGCCGCTGTAGATCCGGAAGGGCAGGTTCTGCACCGATGCAAAGGGCAGGATTTCCAGCACCTTCTGCACTCCATCCGGCACAAACGGCAGGGGAACCAGATCACCGGAACAAAATTCCGCCAGAGAGGAAAAAATCGTCCGCAAACCCAGCGGCGACATGGTGTAAAAGGTAAGGCCGTATATAATCATGGTCATGGAAACGGCCAGCAACAGCGCTAAGAACATGGTAACCAAAGACAGGAGAAAGACAGGCAGACTCACCGGCAGGCTCATGCCAAAGGGTTCCGGCAGCAAAAAAGCGATAACCAGCACCGGCAGGCACCGCAGCGCCGCTTTTGCCACCCGGTTGGCCATGCTGCGGGTAAACCAGAAAAGGTAAAGGTTCATGGGGCGGCAAAGTTCATAAGCCACATTGCCGCCGGTAATAGCGTCAAAAATTTCGTTTTCAAAAAACCAGCTCTGATAAAGGGTGAGGAAAGCCTGCTGGAGCCAGATGTAGGATACCAGGGCCGAAAACTCCATTGGGAAAGCGGCGGGGTCTGCCTTGTAAAAGGCCCGATACAGCAGGATCTCCATAAATCCCCAGAAAAACTGAGTGGAAAGCCCAGCCAGGGCCGCCAGCCGGTACTGCAGGCCGTTGACAAACCGGATGCGGAAAATCGAACCATATTTTGCGGCAAAATTCAAAGGAACCACCCCCTAAATCCGGTATTCCCGGTAGAGGTTGGCCACGATTTCGTCGATGGGGGTATCCTCCACCGAAACGTCCCGCAGCTCCACCTGGGCCGACAGGCTGGAAATGGCTTCCGATACGGAAAGCAATTCCGGAGCCAGAAGTAAAACCCCGTGGTTCTCCCCTTTTTCCTGCCAGGAAAGGCCCTTTGGCAATTCCGGGGTATTCCCCTGATACTCAATGCGGAGCGTTTTCCCGCCGGAAAATTGCTTTTTTAAGCTTTCCAGGGCGCCGTCCAACAAAATTCTACCTTTTCCGATCAAAATAACCCGGGAGGCCAGGGCTTCAATATCCTGCATATCGTGGGTGGTCAAAATTACGGTAGTGCCCCGGCGCTGGTTCAGCTCTTTGATAAAGCTCCGGACCGCCAGCTTGGAAACCGCGTCCAGGCCGATGGTAGGCTCGTCCAGAAAAAGGATTTTCGGGCTGTGGAGCAAAGACGCCGCGATTTCGCACCGCATCCGCTGGCCCAAAGATAACTGCCGGGTAGGAGTTTTGACGATTTGGGACAGATTCAAAAGTTCCACCAGCTCGTCAAAATTCCGCTTGTACTCTTCTTGAGGCACCCGGTAAATATCCCGCAGCAGTTCAAAAGAATCGATTACCGGCACATCCCACCAAAGCTGGGAACGCTGGCCGAATACTACGCCGATGTCCCGGACGTGGCTGGTCCGATCCTTCCAGGGGCAGCGGCCATTGATGTCGCACTGCCCTGTGTCCGGAGTTAAAATCCCGGACAGCACCTTAATGGTGCTGCTTTTCCCTGCGCCGTTGGGGCCGATGTACCCCACCATCTCCCCGTCCCCTATGGCAAACGAAATGTCGTTTAGGGCATGGATGGTGTCGTACTCCCGCTTCCAGAGGGCTTTCAGCGCCTCTTTCATGCCGGCATTCCTCCGGGCTACCCGAAAGGTTTTGGTGATGTGCTGCACGGTAATCATTTTCTTCCTCCTTTTCTTCCGCTCCCTGCCTTTCCTCCGCTGGAGGAGGTTCAGAAAGCGGCGCAAAAACGCTTGAACGAACGTGCGCCCAAGCTGACGAAAAATATATAACCCCATAAAATGGGGAACAAAAGGCCCCTGCGTAAAATCACAGGGGCCTTCTATTCGGAATTTAGAGGTACTTATGTACGCTGCTTAGTTGAGGATCACTTTCTCGGTTTCTTTGTCGAACAGATGGATGTTGTTGACGTCGATAGCCATCTTGATGACATCGCCGGCACGAGCAGTGTTGCGGGGAGAAACACGGGCGGTCAGGTTGACGCCGGCGCAGTTCAGGTACAGATAGGTTTCCGCACCCATCAGCTCGGTAACTTCTACATCACAGTCGATCAGGCCGGTAGAAGCGGAGTTGATGATAACTTCCTCGTCTTTCAGGTTTTCAGGACGGACGCCCAGGACAACCTCTTTGCCAACATATTCTTTCAGCAGATCGTTCTTCTTGCTTTCAGGAACAACCACTTCATATTTATGGGTTTCATCGCCGAACTGGATCGCAAAACGGCCGTCTTTTTCAGCCAGGGTAGCGTCGATGAAGTTCATCTGGGGAGAACCAATGAAGCCGGCAACGAACATATTGCAGGGCTTGGTGTACAGGTTCTGAGGAGTGTCAACCTGCTGGATGAAGCCGTCCTTCATAACCACGATGCGGGTACCCATGGTCATAGCCTCGGTCTGGTCGTGGGTTACGTAAATGAAGGTAGTACCCAGTTTCAGGTGCAGTTTGGACAGCTCGGTTCTCATCTGAGCACGGAGCTTTGCGTCCAAGTTGGACAGCGGCTCGTCAAGGAGGAATACCTGAGGCTCACGGACGATAGCACGGCCCAGCGCAACACGCTGACGCTGACCACCGGACAAAGCTTTCGGTTTACGGTCCAGCAGATGGGTGATGTCCAGGATGCGGGCAGCTTCCTCAACGCGGCGTTTGATCTCATCCTTAGGAGTCTTGCGGAGCTTCAGGCCGAACGCCATGTTCTCAAAAACGGTCATATGGGGATACAGAGCGTAGTTCTGGAACACCATTGCAATGTCGCGGTCTTTGGGCGCAACATCGTTGACCAGCTTATCGCCGATGTACAGTTCGCCTTCGGAAATTTCTTCCAGACCGGCGATCATACGCAGGGTGGTGGATTTACCGCAGCCGGAAGGACCAACCAGAATAATAAATTCCTTGTCCTCAATGTCCAGGTTGAAATCAGATACCGCGGTTACGCCGCCGGCGTATTTTTTATAAATGCCTTTTAAAGTTAAGCTTGCCATAAAGTAACCTCCTAATTTTTCTGCTGTAAATTGCCTTGATAATACTATATCAAATTTTTCCCATTCTGCCTAGCCATGGATTACCCAAACTTTTAAAAAACGATTTGTGTATATTGCTAACCGACAAAAATCCGTATTTTCAACGGTTTTTTCAAATATTTTTTGGATTTTTAGGGAATATCTTCGGATTTTATTGATTTTCAGAACTTTCCTTTGAAAATCCATGCATAAATCCGTCCAATGCCAGGGAGCTAATGTCCCCGCCTATAATTTCCCCTTCATAAACCAATAAATTTGCACGAATTGTTTCCGAAAAATTTGGATAGTTCATAACCTGATACTGATAATGCTCCACCTTCTTCCCTGCGTAAGGACGCAAATCTTTTCCCTGCTCCAGCTGAATTTGATTATACCGGCTGTATACTTCGCCAAACTCCTCGGGGATCTGTATAGTTCTGGTTTCTAAAGGCTCCGGACTGACCTTCCAGCCGAATTTTTCCAGAAAAGCGGTTTGTTCCGCCGTGTTTCTCCCCCAGTCTGTTTTCTGCCCGGCCCCCGGCAATACCAGGAGCGCAAGGGCCAGCGCTGTTATGCCGCAGAGAAGGCAGACCCACCCTCTCCTGCACAATTTATGCAAGGCTTTCATCCCGTGCAGCACCTCCATTTTATGGATATGCCGCACAGGATGAGGTTAGCACATCATTATGCTTCCGAAGTCAGCCGTTTGGAATTGGCGATAACTGCGGCTTCCAGATTAGAGGGCAGGGGGTCGTAACGGGAAAATTCCAATGTGAAGCTGCCGCTTCCCTGGGTCATCTGGCGCACCAGGGTGGCAAAATCCTGCATTTCGCTCATGGGGGCCTCCGCCTCGATTTCGGTCATGCCTTCCCCAATGGAATTCATGCCCAAAACCCGGCCGCGGCGCTTATTCAGCTCGCCCATCATGTCGCCGGTGGTGTCGTCGGGCACCTGTACCTTTAAAGAGCCGATGGGTTCCAGGATAATGGGGGAAGCCTCCTGAAGGCCGGCTTTGTAAGCCAGGCTGGCGGCTGTCTTAAAGGCCATTTCCGAAGAGTCAACGGGATGGTAGGAGCCGTCCACCAGGGTCGCTTTCAGGCCCACTACCGGGTATCCGGCCAGCACGCCTTTCTTCACGCAGTCCTGAAGGCCCTTTTCCACTGCCGGGAAGAAGTTCCGGGGCACCGCGCCGCCGAAAACATTCTCCGCAAAGACCAGTTCCTCGCTGTCGCAGGGTTCAAATTCGATCCACACATCGCCGTACTGGCCGTGGCCGCCGCTCTGTTTCTTATGCTTGCCCTGGACCTTGACCTTCTTGCGGATGGTTTCCCGGTAAGCTACGGTAGGCTTCTCCAGCTTCACGTCCACGCCGAATTTATTTTTGAGCTTGGCAATGGTGACATCCAAGTGCTGCTCGCCCAGGCCGCTGAGGACCTGTTCTTTTGTTTCCGTATTCAAAACAAAGGACAGAGTGGGATCTTCTTCCAAAAGGCGGGACATACCCTGGGAGATCTTGCCCTCGTCCCCTTTCCCCACAGGCTTCACCGCCATAGAGTAGCAGGGAGCCGGGAATTCTATCTTGGCCAGTTCCACCTTCCGGCTGGGGGCGCAGAGGGTGTCGCAGGTATTGGCGCCCAGTTTGCTGACGGCGCAGATATCGCCGGCCAGCACTTCTTTTGCTTCCTCCTGCTTTTTCCCCCGGACATACAAGAGCTTGCCCAGCTTTTCCGGCTGCCCGGTAGTCATATTCACCAGTTCCGTATCGGCGGTGAGCTTGCCCGCAACCACCTTCACATAAGACAGTTTGCCAACAAAGGGATCGGCAATGGTTTTAAACACATAAGCCACCGCAGGGTCTTCCGCATTGCAGGGGATTTCCACAACATCGCCGTCCATTTCCCCTTCTTCCGGGATTTCCTCGGCAGCGGAGGGGAACATGGAAACAATAGCGCCGCCCAAAAGGCTTAAGCCCTCCAGGTTGGCGGCGGAACCGCAGAATACGGGGGTAATGGAGCCGTCCCGGACGCCCTTATGGATGCCCCGGATCATCTCCAGCATGGTGAACTGCTCGCCGGAGAAATATTTGTCCATGAGCTCCTCGTCGGTTTCGGCAACGGCCTCAGAAATAGCGTTGATTAAGCCTTCTTCCCGATGGCCCAGGTCGGGCATAACAATTTCTGCCCGGTGGCCGCTTTCATAGGAATAAGCCTTCATGCCGATCAAGTCGATATAGCATTTTACCTTGTGATCCTCCACATAGGGCACCACCAGGGGGCAGACGGAGGGTCCGAATTCCGTTTTCAGCTGTTCTAAGACTTTATAGAAATCCGCGTGGTCGCTGTCCATTTTGCTGACAAAGAAAGCCCGGGGCTTTCCCGCCTTTACCGCCGCCTTATAAGCTTTTTTGGCCCCAACGGTGACGCCGGATTTGCCGGAAACCACAATGAGGACGCTGCCTGCCGCGCGGATGGCTTCCGCCTGGCCCAGAGCGAAATCAAACAGGCCCGGGGCGTCTAAAAAGTTGATTTTCACATTGTTATATTCCACCGGAACGATGGAGAGGTTCAGCGAAGCCTTCCGTTTGACCTCTTCCGGGTCATAGTCGGAAACGGTATTCCCGTCGGCGATTTTCCCCAAACGGTCGGTAGCGCCGGTGCGGTAAAGAAGTGCTTCAATCAGGCTGGTCTTTCCGCTGCTGCCGTGGCCGGCAACCGCTACATTCCGGATATCATTTGCCTCATACTGTCTCATGTCCTATCGCTCCTTGTACTAAAATTCCATGCTTGCAGAATTGTAAATCAAATTTCCTGCTGTCATGCTCGCAAGGGCCATTATACATTGTATATAAAAAACCCATTTTCGATATTTGTATTATATCATAAATAGCTATGAAGTACAAGAACGAAAAAAGGGATTCTCTGCATTTTCCGGCTTTTTCAGCGTAAAACTTTCCGGGGCGCTCATGTGCACTTTTTACAAAATACAAAAAAAAACAAACACGCAGTTCTATGAAACTGCGTGTTTGTTTCAGTGAATAACATCCAAAGACCGGGCCATAGACAGGGCGTCCCGGTAAAAAATTGGGAAGGCCTCCTCAGAAGCGGTGTAGCAGATTTCCGCCCAGCCTTCGTCAAAGGACAAAAGCCAGAGAGTACTTATAATTTCCGGCTGGTCCGGCAGGGTTGTCTGAACCGTAACCTGCAGGGCTTCCCGAGCCTGGGTTCCCTGCACCGGGGATACCGGGAAAATAGTAAACAGCGGATCCTCCCCATCGTTAAAGAAGGAAAAGAGCGCCCTCAAGCTGGTTTCCAGGCTTTCCTGATCCAGAGGAACCGCTTCTCCCTGGAAGGGGAGGTAGACAGCCAGAATATTGGCGTCCTGCATCCCTTCCTCATTGGGGAGCATCATCAGCAGATCCTCTGACCAAAAGGACACCCAGCCGCCGGGGTGGGTAAAGGACAAATTTTTCAGGTCTGCAGGGCGCAAATAGGAAAACCGGCCGTTTTCATCAAAGCCGTAGGCCTCCGCCCCCAAAACCAGCTCGTCAGTACACATGCCGCCCCACTCGTCAAAGTAATAAAGCCCGTCCTCCAGCTGGAGCATCCCGGTAACCATGGCCCCCTGGGGCAGGGTTTCCCCAGTTTCCGGGTTAAAATACCGCCAGCGGCCGTCCACCAGCCGCCAGCCGGTTGCCATGCGCCCGTCTCCGTCAAAATAATACCAATGGTCGTGCACCAGTTTCCACTGTCCTGCCGCATACTCCCCGCCGGATTCCTGGTACCGCCAGGAATCCCCGTCTCTCTGCCAGCCCTCCGCCGCGGAAACCGGGGCCGCCAGGCTGACGCAGGCCGCCGTCATCGCCAGAAAAGCCGCGCACTTCTTCCAGATATGCTTCATGATGCCCCTCCTTCTGTTCAAAAATTTATCTATTCTTATTATACCTGATTGCACAGAAATTTCAATAGATATCGTGAAAAACAAGAAAAACACGCATATTTTTCGCATTTATCCCATTTACAGAAAAGAAACGGCCGGCAGCATCACGCCGCCGGCCGAGTGGAAAGATCAGAAATAGAATGGTTTGTCAGTTTGTAATGGACTCCTGGGTTTCGGCCTGCCCGGTTCTCTGGGCAGTGTACAGCTTGTAGTAATCGCCCTTCTTGGCCAGCAATTCCTCATGGCTGCCGCATTCGGAGATCCCCTTGTTGGAGATATACATAATCTTGTCGCAGTTTTTGATGGTGGACAAGCGGTGGGCGATGATGAAGGAGGTTCTGCCCTTTAACAGCTCGTTTAAGGCAGTCTGCACCATTTTCTCCGTCTTAGCGTCGATGGAGGAAGTAGCTTCGTCCAAAATCAGGATCTTGGGATCGGCAAGGAGGGTTCTGGCGAAGGAGATCAGCTGCCGCTGGCCCTGGGACAGCCGGGAACCCCGCTCGTTGACCTCGGTCATGTAACCTTTTTCCATTTCCTGGATAAATTCGTCGGCGCAGACAGTCCTGCATGCCTGCCGCACTTCCTCGTCGGTAGCGTCCTGCCGGGCGTACTTGATGTTGTCCAGCAGGGTCCCGGAGAAGATGAAGCTGTCCTGGAGCATAATGCCCATCTGGGAACGGAGGGAATGGAGGGTGACTTTGGAGATGTCGTGGCCGTCCACCAGCACCCGGCCGCCGGTCAGGTCGTAGAACCGGGAAATCAGGTTGACAATGGTGGATTTGCCGGCGCCTGTGGGGCCTACCAAAGCGATGCTTTCGCCGGGCTTCACGTCAAAGGAAACGTGCTCCAAAATGTTCCGGGGGGGCTCATAGGCGAAAGTCACGTCCTCAAAGGTAACGCGGCCTTCGATTTTGGGCAGCTCGTAAGCGTCCGGGGCGTCCTTGATATCCACCGGCTCGTCGATCATCTCAAAGATACGTTCCAGGTAAGCGATGCCGTTGACGAAGGTGTTATACAGGTTTGACAGGTTCAAAAGGGGCTGCCAGAACCGCCAGGCATAGTTGGACACCGCTACGATGGTACCGAAGGATGCCATAGGCCGCATGACCAGGATACCCACAATGTACATGGCGCTGACAACCCAGGTGGACACGTTGTCTACCGTGACCCACACGCAGTTGGAGATCCGCTGGGCCTTATTCCACAGGCGGAAATAGTCCATATTGAGCCGGTCGAAAATGCCGGCGTTCTGCTCCTCACGGGTAAAAAGCTGGGTGATTTTCGCGCCGTCCAAGCTTTCCTGCAAATAGGCGTTCATATTGGAACCTTTGTTGGAAACCTGCTGCCATACCCGGCGCTGGGCGGGCTTGATAATCATGATAACCGTCACGAAAACCGGGATACCGGCGGCCACCACCAATGACAGCTTCACATCCACGGCAAACATGAAGATGGCAATAACGATCAGGTTGAAGATTTCCAGCACAAAGTTGATGACGCCGTTGGAGAGCATATCCGATACGTTGTTGACGTAATGGATGACACGGGTCAGGATTTTCCCATGGGGACGGCTGTCGTAGAAGGAAAAGGGCAGTTCCTGCAAATGGTCAAAAAGGTCTTTGCGCATATCATAGATGATGCCCTGGCCAACCCGAGCCATGATCTTGGCCCGAATGGTAATCATGGCCACACTCAGCAGGATGGTGAGAATCAGGAGGACTGTCAGCAAAATCAGCTGGGAGTAGCTCTTGTTGGGGATGGTCACGTCAAAGGCATATTTCAGAATCAGAGGGTAAACCTGAGCAGCCAGAGCCGAAACCATACTGGCCGCCAAAGCGGCAATCATCAGTTTCGAGTGTTTTTTGGCGTAAACCGCGGCCCGTTTGAAATGCTTTATATTAAAAGGCGATTCCAGGGTTTCGTCCACGTCGTATTTGTTGCGGGTTGCCATTATTCCTCACCTCCGATCGCTTCCTGAAGGCGGCAGATTTCCGCGTAATAGCCGTTGCCCTTGGACAGTTCCTCGTGGGTGCCCATTTCCGAAATTTCGCCGTCCTTTAAGACAATGACCCGGTCGGCGCGGCGGGTGGTGGAAATACGCTGGGCAACGATGAGTTTGGTGCAGGGGAAGTCCAGGTGGCTTAAGCTCTCCTGGATAAAGTGTTCGGTTTCCATGTCAACAGCCGAGGTAGTATCGTCCAAAATCAGGATAGCCGGACGCACCGCCAAAGCACGGGCCAGGGCGATCCGCTGCTTCTGGCCGCCGGAAAGGCCCACGCCCCGTTCGCCGACAATGGTGTCAAAGCCCTGCTCCATTTTATAGATAAAGTCCGCGGCGGAAATGTGGGCGTAATGATGAGTC
The DNA here is from genome assembly GCA_018716725.1 of Candidatus Merdivicinus excrementipullorum. Taxonomy (GTDB): domain Bacteria; phylum Bacillota; class Clostridia; order Oscillospirales; family Ruminococcaceae; genus Merdivicinus; species Merdivicinus excrementipullorum. The sequence goes on from DVJP01000054.1 coordinate 69,579, forward strand.
ATTTCCTCGCTCATGCTGGAATCGCCGTAAGCGATGTTGCCGTCTACCGTATCCGAGAACAGGAATACGTCCTGGGTGGCCATGCCGATATTGTGCCGCAGGGTGTGGAGGTCCCACTCCTTAATGGGCAGGCCGTCGATTTTTAAGGTCCCGCCGGTAATATCGTAAAGCCGGGGGATCAGGTTCATCAAAAGGGTCTTGCCGGAACCGGTATTGCCCATAATGGCCACCGTTTCGCCGGGCTTGATATGTAGATTGATGTGTTTTAACAGCTCGTGGCCCTTAATGTTCAGGGAAACGTCCTCAAAGGAAATGTCACCTTTCAGACGCTCGTCCGTGGCCTTGCAGTCGTAACGGTTGACAATGGTGGGACGGGTGTAGTAAAGCTCGATTACCTTGGAGGCGCTGGCCATAAACCGCTGGGCGTCGTTTAAAAGGTTGCCCAGATTGCGGATGGGGTTGGAGAAAGTCCATACCAGCCCGCTGAAAGCCATGAGCTGGCCCATAGTGAGCCGCCCGCTCATGACAAACAGGCCGCCCAGCAGCAGAACCGCGATGTTCATAGCCTGGGCCGTCATTTCGATGGCCGGGTAATATTTCAGCCAGAAATCGTTGGCCCGGAGGTTGGCGTCGTGGTAATCCATGTTGCATTTGTCAAAGAGGCTCTTTTCATATTCCTCTTTGGCAAAGGCCTTGACCACCCGGTTGCCCGCGATATTTTCCTGGGCCCGGGAGTTTAAAACCGCCAGCTTTTCCCGCTGGTCCGCGTAAAGGGGGCGGGCCTTCCGGGAGTAGTTATAGCTGATAAAGTACATCACCGGGAACAGGCAGCAGAGGGCCAGGGTAAAGACCACGTCCGTACACAGGAAGTAGATGAGCACCGCAATAAAGGACACCAGGGAGTCAATACTAATGCGGACGGAAAACGCTGTCACATAACGCACCACATCCAAGTCTCCGGTGAGCCGGGTCATCAGGTCGCCGGTGCGGTTCCGGTCAAAAAAGCTCATATCCTGCTTCTGCATATTCCGGTAAATATACTCGCGGATTCGCGTCGCCACATAAATACCGGCTTTTTCAAAGGTAATGACCATCAAATACCCGATTCCTGTGCGGAACAAAGTAAAGCCGACCATCAGCAAAACCAACGGGATGAGCATATTAATCTCCCGCTGCGCTTCCGAGGGGGGAACCAGCACCCGGTCTACAATCTGCTGGGAAATCAACGGGTTCGCCAGGTTCAGCGTTGCCGTGACAACGACCATGCAGATGGCCAGAACGTACTGTTTCCGGTATCCTTTGAGGTTTTCCCAAACCCATTTCAAAGGAAACATAAAATCACCGCCATTCTGTCATAGTTGCAAAATATTCTGTTCATACCTTATTATACCGGCTTCAAAAAAAATGAAAAGCCCTTTTTCAAAAAAAGATTGCACAAGAATCCCGTCAATTTTTTGGTAAAAAATGTACTTCCGAAAAAAACACCTGTAAACAGAAGGCCATTATAATAAAGTAGGGAAAATTTGCGCAATCCGGCCGGGACTGGTAAATATTTTAAGAAATTCTTTCCTTTTTGTAAAAAACATGTTATAATGGGGATATCTGCCAGCCTGTCCAGCCCGGACGGCTGAGCCGTCCAAGGGAGGTAGTGAGATGAAACAGGAAGGGAGTGCCTGGGCGTTGCTGCCCATCGGCATATTTTTGGTTTTGTTTATCGGGGTAGGGCTTTGGGCCTCGGACTTTTCCGCCATGCCGGCTGTGGTTGGGCTTTTAATCGCCCTCATGGCCGCTTTGCTGCAAAACCGGAAGGTTCCCTTCGACCGGAAGCTCACCGCCATGTCCCAAGGGGCCGGAGAAGAAAACATTATGGTCATGTGCGTCATTTTTCTCCTGGCCGGGGCTTTTTCCGGAGCCGTAACTGCCGCCGGCGGTGCGGACAGCGTGGTAAACATGGGGCTTTCGGTGCTGCCGCCCCGGTTTGCCGTGGCGGGTATTTTCGTCATCGCCTGCTTTATCTCCCTATCTATGGGCACCTCTATGGGGACTATCGCGGCCTTAGCGCCCATTGCCGCCGGGATCAGTGAAAAGGCCGGGATTTCCTTGGCCGTCTGCACCGGGGCGGTGGTCTGCGGCGCCATGTTTGGGGACAACCTTTCCATGATTTCCGACACTACCATCGCCGCCACCCGCACCCAGGGCTGCGCCATGAAGGACAAGTTCCGGGTAAATTTTTTCATCGTCCTGCCCGCCGCCGTCATCACGGTCATCATTTTCCTGGCCCTCACCTGGAACAGCTCCTTTGAGCTGGCCGAAGAGCTTCCTTTCAACGTCTTTCAGTCTTTGCCCTACCTGTTTGTGCTGATCGCGGCTCTCATGGGCCTCAACGTCTTTTTTGTCCTGTCGGCCGGGACCGTCCTTTCCCTTGTTGCCGGGGTAGCCACCGGGGCTTTGCCGGTTTCCGAGATTTTCACCAGCGTGGGGAACGGCGTCGGCGGGATGTTTGAAATCACGGTCATTTCCATCCTGGTGGCGGGGATTGTGGGGATTGTCCGCTTTAACGGCGGCGTCGATTTCTTAATCCGCTTAATCAGCAAACGCATCCGCACTCAGAAAGGGGCGGAACTGGGGATTGCCGGGCTGATTTCCGTCATGGACATGGCCACCGCCAACAACACCATCGCCATTGTCATGACCGGCCCTATTGCCAAAGAAATCAGCGACGAATTTGGCGTCGAACCCAAACGAACCGCATCCATCCTGGATATTTTCGCCTCTGTCTGGCAGGGAGTCCTGCCCTACGGCGCCCAGCTGCTTTCGGCGGCCAAGCTGACGGGCCTAACCCCTTTTGCCATCCTCCCCTACCTGTTCTACCCGATTTTGATGGGCATCAGCGGCCTGATTTCCATTTTATTCCGCAAACGGACAGGCAAAGCAGGCTCCGCAAACGGCTAATACGCCTCCAGTTCGTCCAGCTCGTCCCAGGCATTTAAGCCTTCCACCACATACTGGAACAGCTGGCGGGTCATTTCCAGAAGCCGTCCCACCTGCTCGTCGGATATTTCAGTGGGAATATCGGTAGGGTAACGGGTTTCAATGTAAAACTTGTTCAAAGCCGCCGATTCGTCCAGCCACTGGGAGAACTCCGGGTCAATGCGGCAGGCCCTTTTGCACAGCCAGGTTAAGTTGTGGCCGTCCACCGCCTGTTCATCCCGGGCCAGGATATACCCTTTCAGGACCTTTTCGGCGCACTGCTGGCAGTGGAAGGCCGTGGCGTTGTGGAGGGTGTCGTCCTGGATCAGCAGTTCCGCTGCCCGCAGGTCGTCGTAAGCTGCGTTGAGCCAATCCTGAAAGCGGCGGCTGTCCGTGGGGTTATGTCTCCGCCTGGTCATAGAGCAGCACCCCCTTTTCCCGGATGGTCCCGGCAAAGGAATGGGGGTTTTGCATACACGCCTCCCATTCTTCCGGCGTATACAGGGACAGATCATAGGGGATGTCGCAGTCCAGTTCCAGATAGATCCGCCGTTCCAGGGCGGCCTTGTCCCCGGTTTCCGCCACAACGCAGATTTTAAAGCTGGTGACCTGCTGGTTCAGGTCAAATTTCGCATGATACAAATAAATTTTTTCCGGTGAGCACAGGGCGCGGATCTCCGCGGCCAAGCGCTGTACATGGGGTGAAATTTCCATCAGGACCGACCTCCTTTTCACCCCCATTATACGCCTTTTTTCAAAAAAATGGAAGGGGGTTCAGCGGGAAAAAGGCTCCCTTTGCAGCCCTTTCCGCCGGGCTTCCCTGAGCAGGCGGCTATACTGGATGGAAAGGGCCTTGAGCTTATAGCAGCAGGCCTCGATGACCTCCCCGTCCTCTGCCATTTCAAACTGGTTGAGGGCAGTGTCCAGCTGCAACCGCAAATCCGAAAGCTCCTCCCAAAACCCATCCTCTTTTCCTTTTGCCCGGACAGCCAGCCCGGGTATTTTTTCCGCAAGCGCAATCATGCCGGTTCCTCCTTTGCTTTTTTCAACGGAAGGATTGGCAATATTGTCCACTATTATGCGATTGCTGGATTTTTTCTCCTGCGGTTCTAACCCGCGCCCGTTCCTCATAGGATAATACTATCAAACAGGAAAACAAAGGAGGACGCATATGGAAAACCGGACGTTTGAAATCCGATACTGCTTAAAAGAGGGGCAGAATATCTGCGTGGAGGTCACCACTCGTCAAGGGGAAGCCCAGGCCGTGAAGCGGTGCCTGTATCAGGAGGAAAACTGCCCGCCCTGCCCCTTGGCCGCATCCTGCCCGGCGCATAATAACACATAAAGGAAGCCGCCCTGTCAGAGGGCGGCTGTTTCTCTTTACAGGAATTTCTCATCCAGCATCCGCAGCAGGCGGGAAGCCCCGTAGCAGGCCGCAGCCGGGATCAGCATAGTCAGCCAGGCGCAGACCTCGATGAGCAGCACCGTCCCTGCAAACAGCGCCAGGGAAATGAGAATCAGCACCGGCACCACCACATAATAATTGACTTCCGCGCCCATTTCCCGGTAAACCTGCACCAGCGCCATTAAAACGCTGGCATTGCTCCCGCCTTTCAGAAACAGGCCCTTGATCCCCAGCAGCAGCCGGAGCAGGCCGTGGAAAGCGCCATATCCCGCCGTATTGCTGTCCAAAAGGGTTTGACAGGTTGTGCCGACAAACAGGTCCACCGGCCCCAGCAGGAAGGCCGCAAACCCAAACCGCACCAAAACAACTCCATAAACTCCCAGAAACAGGGCCGGCATCCCCACCCATTTGAGAATCAAGGCAAAGGGCCGCCCCACTTTTTTCCCCAGGACAAAGGACCCTGCCAGGATCACAATCCCCAAAAACAAAAGCAGCAGATCCTTACCCTTAATAAAGTCCAAAACCCCATATACATTTAAGGAAAAGAGGAACCCGGCCAAACCGAATACAACGGCAAACAGCATGACCCTTGCAATCAGCGACGCCGGGCCAATCTGGAAGATTTCCCGTACAGTCATGGGTTCCGGGTAATCAATCCGGTAAAGGCCGGACGCGCCGGCGGCGCCTTTCCAATTCTTTGTGCGATGCTCTGTTTTCCGTTCCATGGGAACCTCCTTTGATGTCTAAATCTTCTGCGCCTCCGCCGCGAACTGGTGCTCCCGGCAGGACAGAATACCGCTTTGTTCCAACTGCTGCTGCAATTTCCAAAAGGCGTCCTCCTGCTTTTCCACGGAAAAATCCAGGGGCTGCCATCCAGCCGCATGGATCCAGTAAGCCAAGGCCCCCACATCCCGGAACCGGATTTCCGGCCGGGCTTCCTGCCCCTTCAATACCAAAAAACCAGCGTCTTCCAGACGGGTAATCATACTGTTTAAATCGTCCGCCCCGGCCGTTTCCTTCCAGCCGGGAAACAGTTTCCCGTTAAACCGCCCGTCAATCCCGCCGGACTGCTGGGTTAGGAAATACCCGCCTTTTTTCAAAACCCGGCAGACCTCCGAAGGGTCAAACCGGCCGTTGCGGGTATACACTAAGTCAAATTTCTCATCGCTGAAGGGCAAATCCTTTTGGTCCACCACCTGCCGCACCTCCACGCCGTATGGCTTAAACCGCTGGCGCAGGATAGCGGCCGTCCCCTCGTCCTCCTCGCCGTAAAAGGCGCAGCCGGGGGCCGGGTCCAGGGAAAGGAGGAAGCTGACGCTGCCGCTTCCCAGATCCAAAAAGACGCTTCGGCCAGTGAGCCGGGAACGCAGCATATGCTGGAAATCCCATGGCAGGGAATCGGAAAACCACCGCCCATTCAGATGGGTGCTCCCTTTCCCGCCGTAAAATGCTTTTTCTTCCGCCGCGCACAACAATCTGCATTCCGACCGGGTCATAACGACTCACCCTTTCTTTTCTTTATTGATTTTATTGTACCAATTTTTCCAATAAAATGCAAGGCGTTTCCGAATTTTTCATCAAAATCTCTCCAAAAAAGGGCGAAACTATTCCCGTATCAGCTGAGGCTGAGATTTTAAGGCCTCCAAAAGCTCCCGGCTGGAGCGGACAGGTACCGGGGTCAGAATGCCGCCGGTGCCGCAGGAATCCACATAATGGGAATCAGAACCGCTAATCTGCAACAGCCCGTATCTTTCCGCCCAGCTTTGGGCGATGTCGTTGCGGGAATCGTGGCCTTTGTGGCCGTTATAGACCTCGATCCCGTCCAGACACCGGGGGTCGATAACCGTCATCCGGTCCCGGAAAGGGTGGGCCTGGAAAATCATGCAGCCGTTTTCATGGGCCAGCTCCGAAAATGACGCCGGGTTCATTTCCATCATTTCCGGGTGGGCCAGCAAAAATTCCGGCGTAATGCCGTACACCAGATAATCGTTGTCATTTTCATCAAACCGCAGCTCCATCCCCAGCATTACAAACAGCCGGTCCCCGGCGGCCTTTTGGAACCGTTCCCAGCCGGAAATAAAATGCTTCACCATAGTTTCCCAAGGCGTTCCTTCCGGGAAATCCCGGAAAGTCCAGCGGTTCATGTGGTCGGTTACCACCACTCCGGCATATCCCGCTTCTATATAAAGGCGGGCCGCTTCCTCCGGGGGGCATTTCCCGCAGACGCTGACGCCCTGGGTATGGCAGTGCAATTCGGTACGGTAGAGCATGAAATCTTCCTCCTGCAAATCCTGATTTTCCCTTCTATTGTACCAATTTTTCGCAAAAAGCGCAAGACAAAAAGCCCCCTGCGGATTCCCGCGGGAGGCTTCTCATAAAAACCGGGATTTATCTTACCCATGCGCCTGTGGCGTCGACAGTATAGCCGTCCACAGTGGTGTTGACAGCCATAGAGCCGTTTCCATAGAAGTAATAGCAGTTGCCGCCAATCCACTTCCAGGCGTTGGACACCATCTTGCCGTCGTTTTCCAGATAATACCAGACGTCGCCGTTCTGGAGCCAGCCGGTTTTCAGCTGACCGGTGGTGAAATCACGATAATACCAGCCGATTTTCTCCGCGTCCCAGAACCAGCCGTTCACGTTTACCGCGCCTTCCGGTCCGCTGGAAGCGGCGATGGAATTGTTGGCAGCAGTGGTAACGTCCGCGGCAAAAACGGGTGCGGCCGCCGCCACAGCAAGCATAGCCGCCAAAGATAAAGACACCATTTTTTTCAAGACCATAAATAAAACCTCCTGAGTTCCGGCAGCGGCATTCTTTTCCGCACCGGATCATAGTCGGATAGAAACGGATGAAGCATCCGTTTACCGCAGTTCCTATTATATGACAGTTTCGGCAAAAAAGCAATGGATAAATTTTGTATTTTTGGAAAGCAGGCATATTTTTTGTAAAATGATGGAATTTCTTCGGCAAAATGCTGAAAAATTAGCGTCGGACGTTCTGTTTCAGCGCCGCCGCTTCCATAAGCGGCGGTCTCCGCACCGAATTTTCCGCCTTTATACAGCGCCCTGTTCCTTTAAAATCATGTCCTTCACCTTCATGAGCCGGGTGACGTTGCTGCGCTCGTTGTCCTCCAGCTTCATAGTGATGAACTTAATGGCCTGCTGGGTTTCGGGGATCATCACATGCTCCAGGGCGTTGACCCGGCGTCGGGTTTTCTCAATTTCGTCCGCCAGCATGGAGCAGGTCTTTTCCACCTGGGCCAGCTCAATAAGCTTGGGCATCAAATCCGCCAGGTCCAGCACCGCCCCGTCCAGTTCCGCCGAAGTGAAAGCGAAGCTGTAAGGCAGGCCGGTGAACTGGCCGCCCTCCTGGGATGCAAAGGTGGGGACGGTGACCCCCATAATGTTCCGCTCTCCTGTCTCCACCGACAGGTTCCCGGCGGCTTCGGAAAGCAAAGCCTCGCCGATACCGGCCTCCCCCATCCGGGCGGAAGCCACGGCGACCCGCTTCATGTCCCGGCCCAGGGCCTCCTCCACCTCAGCCCGCAGCTCCCGGTTTTTGCGGATATAGAGCATAAACTGCCGCACCATCTCATCCCGCTTGTCCTTTAGGAGCTTGTGGCCCTTGACGGCGGTTTTCAGCCGCTTTTTCAGGCGGGTCAGCTCCATCCGGGTGGGGTTTACGCGAATGGCCATGGCAGATCACTCCTTTTCGCCGGATTTGGGATAGTAGAGGTCCAGGTACTCGTCCTTTATGCGCTTCAGCTCGCTGCGGGGCAGGATGCCCAGCAGTTTCCAGCCCATGTCCAGGGTTTCCTCAATGGTGCGGTTTGTCTGGTACCCCTGGGAAACGTATTCCTTTTCAAAGGCGTCGGCGAATTTGGCGTAGAGCTTATCCATGCTGGACAGGGCTGCTTCGCCCAAGATCACCGCCAGTTCTCTCGCTTCCTTGCCCCGGGCGTAAGCGGAGAACAGCTGGTTCATGACGCCGGAATGGTCGGCCCGGGTTTTCCCTTCCCCGATTCCCTTGTCCTTCAGACGGGACAAAGAGGGCAGCACGTCAATGGGGGGCATGACGCCCTTGTGGTAAAGTTCCCGGGACAGAATAATCTGTCCCTCGGTGATATAGCCGGTCAGGTCGGGGATGGGATGGGTCTTGTCGTCCTCGGGCATGGTGAGGATAGGCAGCTGGGTAATGGAGCCTTGCTTCCCCCGGATGCGCCCGGCCCGTTCATACAAAGAGGCCAGGTCGGTATACAGATAGCCCGGGTATCCCCGGCGGCCGGGGACTTCCTTCCGTGCCGCAGAAACCTCCCGCAGGGCTTCAGCGTAGTTGGTGATGTCGGTGAGGATGACCAAAACGTGCATGCCCAGCCCATAGGCCAGGTATTCGGCGCAGGTAATGGCCATACGGGGGGTGGCGATACGCTCTACGGCCGGGTCGTTGGCCAGGTTCATAAAGAGGACGGCCCGGTCGATGGCGCCGGTGCGGCGGAAATCCTTGATAAAGAAGTCCGCTTCCTCAAAGGTGATGCCGATGGCCCCGAAAACCACGGCGAATTTCTCGCCGGTGCCCCGCACCTGGGCCTGCCTTGCAATTTGGGCCGCCAGCTGGGCGTGGGGCAGGCCGGAGCCGGAGAAAACCGGCAGCTTCTGCCCCCGGACCAGGGTGTTTAGGCCGTCAATGGCGGACACGCCGGTCTGGATAAATTCCGCCGGGTAGTCCCGGGCAGCAGGGTTGATGGGGGAACCGTTGATGTTCATCCGGGCCTCGGGGATGATCTCCGGCCCGCCGTCAATGGGGTTGCCCATACCGTCAAAAATCCGCCCCAGCATGTCGGGGCTTACCTTCAGTTCGGTGCCGTGGCCCAAAAAACGGGCCTTGGAATCGGCAATGCGCAGCCCCTGGGAGCTTTCAAACAGCTGGACCATGGCCCGGTCCCGGTCCACTTCCAGCACCTTGCCCACCCGGATTTCCCCGTCGGCCTGCTCAATTTCCACCAGTTCGTCGTATTTGACCCCGGCGACGCCGTCCACCAGCATCAGGGGACCCACGACTTCCCGGATGGTTTTATATTCTTTACGCATGATCGGCTTCCTCCTCCATGAGCCCGGCAAACTGGGCTTCCAGTTCCCCGGTAACTGCGGCGTAATGGGCGTCCCACTGATCCTCCGGGACACGTTTGAGCCGCCCGATTTTTTCCATTACCGGCATGGTGAGAATCTGTTCCAAGGGGACTTCCGCCGCCACAGCTTCCTCCCCCTTGTGGTACCAGGCGAGGATGAGCTTTAACATCCCGTACTGCTTTTTGGGGGAAGTATAAGTGTCCACATCGTCAAAGGCGATCTGGTGCAGGAAATCCTCCCGGACGGAACGGGCCGCCTCCAGGGTCATCCGGTCCTTTAAGGCCAGGGCGTCCACGCCCACCAGCCGGACGATTTCCTGAAGCTCCGCCTCCTCCTGCAAAATCCGGCGGACCTCCGCCACCTGGGCGGACCAGCCGGGAGCAACTGCCCGGTCGAAATATTCCGACAGATTGTCGCTGTACAAAGAATAGCTGGTGAGCCAGTCAATGGCCGGGAAATGCCGCTTGTAAGCTAAGTCCGAAGAAAGGCCCCAGAACACCTTGACAATCCGCAGGGTTGCCTGGGAAACCGGCTCCGAGGTGTCGCCGCCGGGAGGGGATACCGCCCCGATGGCGGAAATGGCCCCGGTGCGCCCGTCGGAACCCAGGCACCGGACAAAGCCCGCCCGCTCGTAGAATTCCGCCAGACGGGACCCCAGGTAAGCCGGGTACCCTTCCTCGCCGGGCATTTCCTCCAAACGGCCGGACATTTCCCGCAAAGCCTCGGCCCAGCGGGAGGTGGAGTCCGCCATAATGGCCACCTTATAGCCCATATCCCGGAAATACTCGGCGATGGTGATGCCGCTGTAAATGGAAGCTTCCCGGGCGGCCACCGGCATATCGGAGGTGTTGGCGATAAGCACCGTCCGCTTCATCAGGGAAAGGCCGGTGCGGGGGTCGTGAAGCTCGGGGAATTCCAGCAGAACGTCGGTCATCTCGTTGCCCCGTTCGCCGCAGCCAATGTAAACGATAATGTCCGCGTCCGCCCATTTGGCCAGCTGATGCTGCACCACGGTTTTGCCGGAGCCGAAAGGCCCGGGGATGGCGGCGATGCCCCCTTTGGCAATGGGGAACAGGGTGTCGATAACCCGCTGTCCTGTGACCATGGGCTCTTCCGGGGCGATTTTTTCCGCCGTAGGGCGGCCCCGGCGGACAGGCCATTTTTGCAGCATGGGGAGCTCCAGCAGTTCCCCGTTTTCCTTGCGGATCCTGGCGATAGGCTCCACAATGGTGGCCTCCCCCTCAAAAATCCATTCCAGGGTGCCGGACGCTTTGGGGGGCATCATGATTTTATGGAGGACAGCCGGGGTTTCCTGGACTGTGCCCAGGATGTCGCCGGGAACCAGCTTGTCCCCGACTTTGGCTTTCGGCACAAAGGCCCATTTTTTCTCCCGGTTCAGTTTGGGCACCTCAACGCCCCGGGTAATCCGGTCGCCGGCGGTTTCGTAAATCACGTTCAAGGGCCGCTGGATACCGTCAAAAATCCCCTCGATGAGACCCGGGGCCAGCTCCACGGATAAAGGCTCGCCGGTGCCGTAAACCGGTTCTCCGGGGCCTAAACCCGCCGTTTCCTCATATACCTGAATGGAAGCCCGGTCCCCCCGCAGCTCGATGACCTCCCCGATTAAGCGCTTTTCGCTGACCCGGACCACGTCGAACATCTGGACGCCGCCCATGCCTTCCGCCACAATCAGAGGGCCGGCCACCTTGCGGATAACTCCGCGGGCTTCCTGTTCCTTTGGACTGTTCATATTCTTCTCCTTCTATCGGCAGACTATTGCAGGTCCATTCCGACCGCTTTATAGATATTGCTCTGAATTTGCTCCCGGCCGAAGCCGTCGGCCCCCTTGCTTCCGGGGATAGGGATAATGGCCGGGCAGGTCCGGGCCTGGTACCGGGCAAGCTCCTCGGGAACCAGCCGGGCAAGCCCCTCGGTGATATAGATAATGGAGCAGCCCTCCCGGGCCAGCTTATGGATGGCCCGGGCCGCTTCCTCCGCCGTTTCGGCTGGGAAAGTCTCAATCCCCAGCACCCGGAACAGCATCACCGATTCCCGGTCGCCGATGACGGCAATGCCGCCCCCCTGTTTTTCCTGGCTCACAGGGAACCCCTCCTTTCCAAGCTACGTTTTCTGGGCAAAGAGCACCCGCAGCTCCCTTGCCTCGTTTTCCCGCCGCATCAGATAGCAGGCGATTGGCCCGATGCTGAAGGCGTCGTCCTGCCCTTCGTTCAAAAGGGCGATGCGCTCCTGTGTAAAACGCTTTTCCGCTTCCACCAGCTGCCCGTCCCGGGCATAGTCCTCCAGCGCCCGCTGGATGATGGAGGAAAACTCCCCTTTGCAGAGTATCGGGATAAACTGGCCCGAAGCCAGAGCCTCTGGAAACGCCTCCTCCGGGATGGTCCCGCCGGGAAGGAGCACCTTTTCTAGGGTTTCCCGGTCCCATTTTAACGCCGCCGCCCGCAGGACGCTTAAGACGTTGGTAAAATCCGCCTGGGCGGAAAAATACCGGGACAAAAGGGGATTTTTCTTCTTTTTCAGGACAAGCCGGATCTGTTCGAACACCGCCCGGTCCACCGCCGCGCTGAAGGAAAGCAGGCTGTCAAAATGATCTGCCTCCTCCAATACCGCCCGGAAGGCCTCCGGGAGCATGGAGTATTCCCCGGTTTCCACCGAAAGGCGCATGATTTCCGGCTGGACAGTCCCGCCCTCCGTCAAAAGGCGGGAAACATCCTGGGAAAGGCGTTTCCCCTTATAAGCCGCTTTCAGGTTGTGGGCGTCAATGGGCAGAAGGAACAGGTCCGTCCAGGCCGGTTCCGGGGAAAGCTCGGCAATCACCCGGCGGGTTTCTTCCTCCTCCGCCCGGATCATGGCTTCCGGGTCGTCCTTGGGGGCGCCGTTCCCGTAGCCGGTTTCCGAAAGGAGCCGCGCCGCTTCTTCCCGGCCCGCTTCCCGGAGGCGCGCCCACCGGGGAGCGTCGATAAGCTTCAGCTCCAGCGCCCGGATGCGGCCTACGGCAAAGGGATAGCTGACTGTTGCCATCTTCCCACCCCCTTCTTACTCGTCTTTGGGATACAAAATCCGGTAAATTTCCTGCTCCCAGTCCTCCCGGGCCTGGGAGAGCAAAGCGTCAAAGGACGCGTCCACGTCGTAAACCGGCCCCATAAGCCGGAACCCGCCGGTGACATTGGCGGGAGCGTCCGCAAGGGTCAGCTTCCCTTCCCGGCCGGATTCCTTCAAAGCGGCGTTTAAGCGTTTGAAAAAACTCTTTTCGCCGATAATGGGCAGGTTCCCTTCCGGCGTCCACTCATATTTCTCCCGGTCAGCCGCCGGGACTTCCATAATTTCCGCGCCGGTTTCCGCCGCTTCCAGCAAAAGCCGGGTGATCAGGGCTTCCCACCGTTCCTTGGGCAAGTCCGCCAGCTGCTCCCCGGCAAGTGAAAAGGCCTCGTCCATCACCGCCCGGCGGGCCGCCAGGGTATTTTTCCGGATTTGAAGCCCCGCCATCAGCCGTTCCCGCTTTTCCAGCTCCTCCGCCCTTTGGCGGGCGTTTCCGAGAATCGCGGCCGCTTCCGCTTCGGCGTCCGCCCGGATTTTACCGGCGGCGGCTTCAGCCTTTTCCTCCCCCTGTTTTGCCAGGGCGGCGGCCTCCTCCTCCGCGTTTTTGCGGATTTTTTCTAAAATCGCTTCCGCACCCAAATCAATTCCCCCTTACACCGGGATACCGATAAAGACGAACAGAACTGAGACGAGCAGCGCCAGAATGGCGTAGGTTTCCACCAAGGCGGTCATGGTGATGCCCTTTGCGGAGGAATCCGGCTGTTTGGCGGTCATGTGAATGGCGGCCACCGCCGCTTTGCCCTGGGAAATGGCGGACAGAAGCCCCACAATGGCCATGGGCATACAGGCCGCGAAGAAGGCCCAGCCCTGCTGGGTGGTCAGGGCAACCGGCGCGCCGGTGAGCATGCCGGTGCGGACCATGACCAGGACGGCAATCAAAAAGCCGTAAATGCCCTGGGTGCCGGGAAGGGCCTGCAAAACTAAGAGCTTGCCGAAAAGCTCGGGTTTTTCAGAAGTCACGCCGGCCGCCGCCTGGCCGCCGATCTGCACGCCGTAAGCGGAGCCGATGCCGGGGAGAATGGCGGCCAGGGCCGCGCCGATGATGGCTAAAATCAATCCGAGTGTCATGTTAATTTCCTCCTTGATTTTCCCCGCCGGAAACCACGTCCACAAAACGGGGGTTGATTTGAAGGGGCCGGAACGCATAGCCGCCGCCTTCGTAAAACTTATTGAAAAACTCGATATATTGGAGCCTGCTGTCGTGGACATAGGCCGACAAAAGCCCCATGGCCAGGTTGAAAACGTGCCCCACCGCGTAAATCAAAAGGGACAGGACAAACCCGATGACCGAACCCTGCACCATCCCGGCCAGCAGATTCATAACCATACCCACAACGCCGGAGGCCAACGACAGGGCCAGGATACGGGAGTAAGACAAAATATCGCTTAAATAGCTGGTAATGCCGTACAGGCCGCCGAACCCGCCGATGATCTTGCCGAAAACGCCCTTTTTGGCCCTTCCGGCCGTCAGCAGGACAATGGCCGCGCCAAGGATGGCCAGCACCGCCCCCACCGTCCGGGTCTGAGGCAGAAAGAGAAGCCCCAGACCCGCAATGAGCATCATCCAGCTCACCTCGTCAAATACTGCGTCCAAAAAATGCCCGGCTTTGATTTGGGCCGCCATCTTCATGGCCATGCCGGAAAAGATGTGCAGAACGCCGATAATCATGCAGAAAATCAGCATCCCCATGGGGTTGTCCAAGGGGGCGAACAGAAGCGGATGCCAGGTTGCCCCGAAATAGCTGCCGAACACAATCCCCCAGAAAATGGTGGTAAAGCTGGAAAAGAACAGGACGTTTACCAGCTTCGCCATATCCCCCCGGGGCTTTTTCAGCTTTTTAAAGGCCCACAGCCCAGCTAACATCATAAGGCCGTAGCCCGCGTCCCCCATCATTAAGCCGAAAATAATCCAGTACCAGGGGGCCATGACCGGGTTGGGATCCAGCTCGCCGTTTTGGGGACGGGAGAACATGTCGGTAATGGTTTCAAAGGGAGTGACAAACCGGTTGTTTTTGGTGACGGTGGGCGGGTTTTCCCCTTCCGCCGGGTCTGCAAAGTCCAGGTAATAGCAGTCAGATACTTTGTCCAGGGCCTTTTTCAGCCGTTCCGTCCGGTCGGCGCGCACCCAGCCTTCCAGGTAAACCGTGTGGACCGTTTCCCCGTAGGGGGTTTCCGCCCGTTCGTTAGCCGCCTCCGACTGGTCAAAGTAAAGCTCCAGTTCCTCCCGTTTTTGGGCCAACCGGGACATTTCCTCCCGGGCTTTCTCCTCGTCCTTTTCCGCCTGGGCAAATTCCGCCTCATACCGGGCCATCACGTCCCTGGGAAGCCCTGTTCCCGGGGGCGCCGCCTGGGAAAATCCCATGGCCGAAAGCTCCTGCAAAAGGGCTTCCTCCTGGGGCCGGTAGGTGTAAACCAGAGCCGCCGTCCCCTGTGGCCCAGTGTCCAGCAGAACCGCCGCGCCCCCCAGGGATTCCGCCGTTTCCCACAGCAAGTTCCCCTTTTGCGGGTCGATATAGCCGCTGTACACCCCCGCAAGCCTGGTGCCCCCCAAAGATTCCGCCGGGATATCCATGGGAAGCCAGGGCCGCAGTTCCTCCATTCGGGCTTTCAGCTCCCCTTTCCGGGAGGCCGCCGCCTCCATCCGGGCCGCAGTTTCCTCGATTTTGGCCATCAGCTCCCCGGCTTCCTGGTTTGGGGTTTGCAGCTGGGACGCCGTGGCTTCCTGCCTTGGGGCCAAAAAGCCCTTCTTGGCCTGGTAGGGCCGCAAAGCTTTCAGGGCCTGCTCCGCCCGCAGGGTTTCCCCCGCTTCCCCGGCTTTGGCATAATTTTCCGGCGGAATGGGCATCATCTCCCCGCACCGCTGCAAGGCTTTGGTAACGGCGTCCCGGTCCTCCCGGAAAACAATCAGCGTGGCCTTTTTCATAGGCACAATCATGGCCGTTCCATCCTTTCTACAATCCGCGCCGCCGCTTTGGGCAGGTTCATCCGGGCCTTTTCCGCCTCCAAAGCGTCCCGCCCAGCAGCTGCGGACAGCATCTCGCCGGTTTCCTGCTCCATGCGTTTTTGGGCTTCTTCCAGGATCTCTTCCGCCTGTCTCCTGGCCGCTTCAAGGATCTGCGCCGCATCGGCCCGGGCGGATTCCTGGGCTTTGGCGAGCTTTATGCGGTTTTCCTCCAAAACAGCCGCCTTTTTCTGCCTGGCTTTTTCCTCCTCCGCCTGGAGCGTTTCCAAAACTGACATCCTTTCACCACCTTTGCCTGCAAAGCCGCCCCATTAGGATTTCCCAGCGGCCATGTATATAAGAGATATTATAACAAATATAACTTAAAATTACAAGGATATTTTTGACAAAATACGGAATATTACAAAAACCGTAAGGTTTCCTGATATTCTGACCGGCTGCGATAAAATTTGTAAAATACCCTTGACAAGGGGGTGTATTATGGATATAATACAGTTAGAGAATACAGAAAGGGGATGATCTTCTGGATGTCTGGTTTGGATTTCAGTTAAACCGGAAAGAGCCGGTGTATTTGCAGCTGGTCCGGCGGGTCAAGCAGCTGCTGGTTTCCGGCGGGCTTCAAGACGGGGAACTGCTGCCTTCCCGGCGGGAAACGGCTGCGCGGCTGGAAATCAACCCCAACACCGTCCAAAAGGCCTACAAACAGCTGGAAGACGAGGGGATCCTTTCCACAGACAGCGGCGGCAGCCGCGTTGCCTGCCCGGAGGACACCCGGCTTCGGCTCCGAGAGGAATGGGTCCGGGAAATCGGGGCGGAGTTTGTGCAAAACCTTCAGAATCTGGGCTTTTCCTTTAAGGACGCCGTGGGCCTTTTAAGCGAATTGTGGGAAGAATCGTAATTCCCGGCCCAATGTGTATGAATCGTATAATACAGAAAGGATGATGCAAGATGGCAAAGCCTTTTGTTTCCCTTTTGCGGCGGGAATTTTCCGGCCGGGTTTGGCAGATGTGGGGATTTTTTCTGGCGGCGCTGCTTTTTCAGCCATTGGTGTTCTGGTTTCAGATCAAGGACCAGTACCAGCCCAAGCGGTTTGAGGAAGTGTACCTGGATTCCGCCGCGCCGGTGCTTTTGGCGGTATTTTTCGCAGGGATTGTGGGCTGGATGATTTGGCTGAGCCTGCGGGACTGCGGAAACGGCAGCATCTGCACGCTGATGACCCTGCCCGGCGGCCGGGGGCAGCTCTTTTGGTCCAAGCTGCTGGGATATACTGGGGCGGTGCTCCTGCTGCTGGCGGGGGTGCTGGCGGGGATTCTGCTCTGTTACCCGGTTTATCTCTCCTGGCAGGCGGAGCTGGCCCAGCGGACCAACGCGGATTTGACCCTAAACGCCGGGCTGTGGCTGGCCCTGAACCAGACGCCCCTGTTCCGGCTTCTCTGCCCCATGACCTTCCAGGAGATGGCGGCCAGCCTTCTTTTGCTGCTGGCCCTGCCGGTGTGGGCCTGTGATACCGGCTGGCGGATTGCCGGGCGGCATTGGATACGGGGCGGAATCTTGAGCCTGTCCACAGCGGTATGCTGGGCGCTGGTGTTCCGGGGGCGGCTGACGGAGGCGTGGCTTTTGGAAATCCCCAGCCTGATTGTTTTAGCGGCGCTGGTGATTCTCATGGCCGCCGACAGCCTTTGGCTCCTGCACCGGGGCGACATATAGGGAGGTGGCACATATGCTGCGATTCATCCGCAAATACAAAGGAGTTTTGTCCCTCGGCGCGGCGGCGCTGGTCATTGGCGGCGTTTACCTGGCGGCCTGGCTGCCGGTTTTCGGGGAAGGGTTCCAGATTTCCGTTGAAAAGGAATGGGGCCGCCCCAGCGCACTGGGCGAATTTGCCCTGACCGGCTCCGTTACCGACGGCCGGTCGGAAACGGTATTCACCTTGGACCAAACCGGCCTTTCCCAGAAATCCCGGGCAATCCCGCCGGAAACCGCGGAAGAGGACTTCACCGCATTTTCCCAAAAGGCGTACTACCTTCCCGGAGAGATTGAACGGGAGGAGCTTTTGGCCGCTCCAGACGAAGAGGAATACAACTACCAGCTAACCCAGCGGACATGGAGTGAAGATACCCAGCTTATTTGGGAAATCCAGCGGTTTCATTTTAACACGCAGTCCGACTGCCATGTCCGGCTGAACACCGGCCTCACCTACCCTGGAATCGTCTGCCTGCTGAAGACCGCCACCACTATGTTTGACCCCGCTCCTTCGGACGAGGAAATCCGGGAGTTTTTGGAGCCCAATGATTTCTCCCCTAACAAAAATCTGCTGGACGCGGTATTCGGGGAATCCACAAGGCCGAATTTGGACAGTATAGCAGAAGCAAACGGCACCTTCTACTTTGTCCCCACGGTTTCCCAGGAGTGGGAAGGGACCCGGTATATTTACCGGGTTGACCAGGGGGAACCCTGGATTGCCACAGCTTTTGTGGATGCTTCCGAGCCCATTGGCCAGGCAACGCCTATCGCAGAGGTGCAAAGAGGGAGAGATTTGGACATTTGGGGGCTTTACGCCACCCTGGACGGCGCCCTGGTGCTGGTGGGGCAATATATGGGGACGCCCATTTTCCAGATATACGACCCGGAAACCGGGGAAATGACCGGGGAAGTGACCGCCCCGGGGCTTTATCTCTCCGACAAATCGAGTTTCCTGTTTTTCCCTCAGGGAAACGGCTTCTGCGCCGGGTTTGCAGACTGGGAAACGGAAATCTCCTCCCTGGTAGCCATGCATAATGACATTGCCTGGCGGAAAATCCAGCCGGTGCGGCAGGTGCCCTTTTATTTGGAGCACGCCGTATCCGACGGGGAAAACCTGGCGGCCATTGGCAGCAAAAGGCAGATTCTCCGCACAAAGGACGTGGTCTGCGGAGCGGTCTGGGATCACGACGGCCTGGCCTATCAGGTTCATTTGAGCACCCCTATCCAGCAGGACGAAAAGTATGAAGGCGGCGAGCACCGGTATCTGGACAATTTTCAGGTGAAAAGGAGGGGTTCCCGTGATTGAGGTCAAAAATGTGGAAAAAACCTATCCGGTGACGGGCCGGGTCCTTACTGACATCAGCTTCACTATCCCGGACGGGCAGATTGTGGGGCTTTTGGGCCGCAACGGCGTGGGCAAGACCACCCTGTTAAAGCGGATGGCGGGCATCACCGGCGGAGGCGGGGAGGTTCTCTACGACGGCAGGCCCCCGGAAAAATGCCGGGAAGATGTGGCCTTTTTAAGCGGCGACGGCACCTTTTTCCCGGAAATGACCCCCTTGGAATACGGGGAGTTCCTCTGCGGGTTCTATCCCCGGTTTGACCGGGAACGGTTCACCAGGCTTTTGGACTTTTTCGAACTGGGGCTTTCCCTGCGCCAGCGGGCCGGAAGCCTTTCCAAGGGCCAGAAAACCCGGCTGGAGCTGGCGGCGGGGTTTTCCCGGGGGGCCAAATATCTGTTGCTGGACGAACCTTTTTCCGGCAAGGACGTTTTTTCCCGGAAGGATTTTTTAAAGCTTTTGACTGCCGGGCTGACCAAGGGGGAAACCTTAGTCATCTCCACCCACGATGTGGAGGAGATGGAAAACATTTTTGACCGGGCCATCCTCCTGCGGTACGGCGGGGTGAAAGCGGACCTGATGGCGGAGGAATGGCAGGAGGGCGGCGTTTCCCTGGCGGACCTTTATGCGGACGCCATGGGCTACGACCCAAACCGCTACCGGGAATTTTTGGAACCCTAAAACCTTTTC
Source organism: Candidatus Merdivicinus excrementipullorum (assembly GCA_018716725.1). GTDB lineage: Bacteria > Bacillota > Clostridia > Oscillospirales > Ruminococcaceae > Merdivicinus > Merdivicinus excrementipullorum. Next base: position 88,933 of record DVJP01000054.1, read on the forward strand.
TGGGCGTTTATAGACAGAGAAAAACAACGAAGCCCGGACGTCTGAAACAGGCGTCCGGGTTTTGCTGCATTTTTTATCCTGCGGTTTTTCCCTGAAGCAGGGGGGAGAGTTTTTTGTACACCAGCATGGTGACAATCACGCTGCACATGCCTTTGATAAAGGTAAAGGGCATATTGAACACCCACAAAGCCTGCCAAAGGTTCTCCACCTTGGGGTTGATGGCCTGGTACATGCCCATAATGGCCTCCATGGGCATAAACTGGGTGTAAATGGGGTACACGATGAAGTAGTTGGTGAACACGCTGAGGACCGCCATGGCCACCGCCCCGGCCAATGCGCCAATCAACGCGCTGGCGCGGGTTTTCCGGTACCGGTAGATAAGCCCTGCGGGCAGCACGAAGCAGCACCCCAGCAGGAAATTGGACAGTTCCCCTACCCCGCCGGTTTGAGAGGCAAAGAGGTTTAAGAGGTTCTTAATGAGGCAGACCACTACCCCGCTGACCGGCCCTAAACTGAAAGCGGCAATCAGCGCCGGAAGCTCGGAGAAATCCATGGAAATAAAGCTGGGCATCAGGGGCACTTTGAAGCTGAAGAGCATCAGCACCGCTGAAATTGCCCCCAAAAGGGCGGTCATGGTCATTTTGCGGATGTTTACACGGTTTCGAATAGTTGCATTGGTTTTCATGGCAGTTCCTTTCCGCGGGGTGTCCCGTTTAAGGGAGGTTGGGAAAGAAAAACGCCCGCCGGATATGCTCCCGCGGGCGAATACATCGAATATCCCCGCCAAAACCGGCAGGAACTTTTAGGATGTTTCTTTCATCCGGACTGTAACCGTCGGCCCCGGAATTTCACCGGGTCAACGCCAAAGGCGCTCGCGGGCTTTACCGCCGGTGGAGAATTTCACTCCGCCCCGAAACATAAAATTTTAAAGGTGTGAATGGATGCGCTTATTTGCAGTCGCAGCCGCCCTGCTCCTGGCCGCAGTCACAGCCGTCCAGGCCCAGGTCAAACTCCAACTCCTGGCCGCAGGCGGGGCATTTCATCTCGCCTTCGTCCAGCATTTCCTCATCGATATAGAGGGTGTTGCCGCAGGTAGGGCAGGTAACCTCGTAGGTTTCCTCATCACCGCAGCAATCGCAGTCGTCGTCGCAGCAATCGCACTCGTCGTCCTCGTCCTCGTCGCCGAAAACGTAGTCGCGGACATCGTCCAGGTCCTCGTCCATGGCTTCGATGACGTTGCACAGCTCGTCGGTTTCCTCTTCCAGATCGGTCACCGTCGCGGCCATTTCATCCAGGGTATCCAAGATGGCGTTAAAGAGCTTGGTTTCCTTCTTATCGGGATCCAGCTCCATGCCGTTCATTAAGCCTTTCAGGTATGCGACTTTTTCCATCAGTTCCATTGCAGGTTACCTCCTATCCAAAGCAAAGAATACAAACTGAATTATGCGCGCTGCATATACTCGCCGGTGCGGGTATCCACGCGGATCACTTCGCCCTCGTCGATAAACAGGGGGACTTTGATTTCCGCGCCGGTTTCCAGCGTAGCGGGTTTGGTAGCGTTGGTAGCGGTGTTGCCCTTAAAGCCGGGGTCGGTTTTCACAACCTGAAGCTCCACAAAGTTGGGGGGCTCCACGCCGAAGACTACGCCCTTGTAGGACAGGACCTTTACCACAGTGTTCTCTTTTACAAAACGGAAGCCGTCGCCCAGGTGCTGGCTGTCAATGGCCTGCTGCTCGTAGGTTTCGGTGTCCATAAAGTAATAGAGATTGTCGTCGCTGTAAAGATATTCCATCTCTCTGCGTTCAATATACGCTTCCGGGAATTTCTCGGTGGGGTTGAAAGTCTTTTCCGTCACGGCGCCGGTAATCACGTTGCGGATTGTGGTCCGGACAAAAGCCGCGCCTTTGCCGGGCTTTACATGCTGGAACTCGACGATCTGCATGACGTCACCGTCCATATCAAAGGTAAGCCCATTTTTAAAATCGCCTGCTGAGATCATGTAGAAACCTCCATATGCTTATCGCAGTTTTTTGGGAAGCTGCCCCCCAGATCTCTCCCGGGGCAGACCCTTTTCCTTATTTATTTTACCGTAAATCCCAAAATATTGCAAGGGATATTTGTAAATTTTCCGATTTTTCCTTTTTAAGGGGAAATGCCGCCTGATTTTCAGCCATTTCCTACATGATGCGGGAAAGGCCTTCCAGGGCCAGCAGGTAGCTGTATTTGCCGAAGCCGCACACCACCCCGGCGCAGACCGGCGCGATGACGGAAGTGTGCCGGAACTCCTCCCGGCTGTGGACGTTGGAGAAATGCACCTCGATGCAGGGGAGCTTGACGCTGGCAATGGCGTCCCGGATGGCGATGGAATAGTGGGTATACGCCCCCATATTGGCCGCGATGCCGTCCACGTCGTGGCGGCGCTCCTGGATTTTGTCGATGATGGCCCCTTCGCTGTTGGACTGGAAAATCTCCACTAATTCCAGCCCCAGCTGGGCGGCCCAGTTTTGGATGTCCTCGTTGATGGTGTCAATGGTTTCCTTGCCGTAGACCCCCACTTCCCGTTCGCCGGTTAAATTGATGTTGGGGCCGTGGATGACCAGCACCCGCTTTTTCATAGCAAACCCTCCTTATCTGGCCAGGGCCGCCGCGTAGGCGTCCCGCATACTGGCGGCGTCCTCCGCCTGGGTCCCTGCCGACTCGCAGATGAACCGGGGCGACCAGCCCTTTTTGGCGATCAGCTCCATGAGCGGCTCAAAATCCGGGCCGTAGAGAGTGTCGGCAAAAGTTAAATGGCGTTTTTCCCCGCCTTTTTCGGTGTATTCGATTTTGGAAAAGTGGGAATGGAACCGGGAAGCCCGGTCGTGGCCCAGCTCCTTTTCCATCAGTTCCAGCATGGCCCTATAATCTTCCGCCCCTTGGATGCCGCCGAAGGTCCGGGCGTTTAGGTGGCCGAAATCCACGCAGGGCAGCAGCCGTTCGTTTTCCCGGCACAGGTCCAGCACCTCGGAAAGGGTTCCCAGCTGATTTACCTTGCCCATGGTTTCCGGGCAGAGGGTGATGTCGGAATATCCCAGCTCGTCCAGCCTTTCCACAGCCCGGCGCAGAGTCTGGGCGGCCAGAGCCATCCCCTCCTCCCGGGACATTTTCCCGCAGGAGCCGGTGTGGACCACAATCCTGTCGGCCCCCATGAGCCTGGCGGCCTTGGCGCAGTCAACAAGATATTGGATGGAATTTTCCCGTTTTTCCTCCTCGGCGGAGGACAGGGAGATGTAGTAAGGGGAATGGATACTCAGCCGGATGCCCGCGGCTTTGGCCTTTTCCCCGAAAGCCGCGACAACGCTTTCCGTATACCGGACGCCCCGGCCGAACTGGTACTCAAAGGCCGTCAGGCCAAAGGTTTGCAGGTAGTCCGGCAGCTGCTCCGTTTTTTTGTAGCCCATTGCTTCAAAGCTGTCCGGCCTTCCGGCCGGGCCAAAAACTGCGCTCAAAGGGATTCTCCTTTCTTTTGGCGGTACCGGCGGATGATGGGGCGTTCCAGCCGACGTTTCAGCCGGAAGGACCACTTGTGCTCCAATTCATAAGGCTCCACCAAAACGGTCAGGACGCCTTTTAAATTCCCGCCTACAATATCCGTAAAAATCTGGTCGCCGATGAGGCAGACCTGCCGGGGCTTTAAGCCGTACCGGCGGCAGGCCCTTGTCAGGCCGAATGTCAAGGGCTTGCAGGCCATGGAAATGAAATCCAGCCCCAGTTTCCGGGCGAAAGGCTCCACTCGTTCCCGGTAATTGTTGGAAAGGATGGTAAGGCAAAGCCCCGCCGCCTGCATTTGCGAAATCCACTCCGGCACGCCCTGGGCCGGCACCGGGTTTCCGTGGGTCGTCAGGGTATTATCCACATCCAGCACCACCGCCTTGACCCCCCGGCTTACAAAAAATTTCGGGGAAAGGTCGGTGACGTGCTTTGCCATTTCCTTAGGCAGAAACAGCGGCATCCCAGTCCCTCCTTCCATTGTCCGCAGCAAAAAAGCGGACGATCCGAAACCGCCCGCTTTTTGTACTTATTTAAATTTGCGCTTCCGAGCAGCCTCAGATTTCTTTTTGCGCTTTACAGAAGGCTTCTCGTAATGCTCTCTTTTACGAACTTCGGCGAGCACACCGGATTTCGCGCAAGATCTTTTAAATCTTTTAAGAGCGTTGTCCAGAGATTCGTTCTCTTTGACTCTGATTTCTGACATCCCAATTCCCTCCCTTTGCCGAACGGCAGGGGACTAAAGGCCGACCCTGCCCGCAGATTTTTCCGTAAAACCAACCTCTGTTCCGCGCAAACACGCGGGATTTCACGGAAGGCCGCAGGACAAAACCAGCATTTGTACTTTCTATTATATATCAGACCGGCGGGGAATGTCAAGGGTTTTCCGCAGTTTTCCGGAGAATTTTCAAAAAGATCATCCCCGGCAAAATTTTTTCGGTTATGGGGGTTATATCCCCTTAACCGGCAGACCAAAAAGCCTTATAATATCAGTCGAAATTTTCATTTGGAAGATGACAGCATGTGCAGAAATTATACACCCGACGGCCGCCGCAATTTGTGCGGCAAAAAGATTGCAAAGCTCCGCAGACAACGGACGCCGCCTTTGTCCCAGCGGATGCTGGCCGTTCAGTTACAGCTTCGCGGAATCGATCTGGATAAAAACGCCATTCACCGGATAGAAAACGGCAAACGGTTCGTGCGGGACATGGAACTCAAGGTCTTTGCGGAAATCCTGCACACCACCTTGACGGATTTAATGCAGGACGATTCCCAATAAAATTTTGTAGGGGCCGGGTCCCCCGGCCCGCATGAAACGCCGGAACATTCTGGAAAAAAACGGCGGGACGGGAAACCCGTCCCCTACAATTCTCCCGGAAGGTTTGGGGACATTTGTAGGGGCCGGGTCCCCCGGCCCGCATGAAACGCCGGAACGTTCTGGAAAAAACGGCGGGACGGGAAACCCGTCCCCTACAATTCTCCCGGAAGGTTTTGGGGACATTTGTAGGGGCCGGGTCCCCCGGCCCGCATGAAACGCCGGAACGTTCTGGAAAAACGGCGGGACGGGAAACTCGTCCCCTACAATTCTCCCGGAAGGTTTGGGGATATTTGTAG
>DVJP01000055.1 GCA_018716725.1 Candidatus Merdivicinus excrementipullorum
CTTGAACAGGAGATGCTTATATTATAACTGGAAATTTTGGCCGCTTAATGTGTCCTTGGCTGACCGCCATTTAAGTCACAGGCTGGCCGCCAAATATGGCACAGGTGGCCGTATAGGCTGGCAATCTGCAAGGAACTGCCTATCCTCCGGGAACCGGTGAAATTCTCGGTCAGCGGTTTACAAGGGGAGGTGGAATTCTCCGGCTTCCACAGCAGGACAGTATGCGAAAAGCCCGGGGCCTACGGCTGGGAAACTGTGGGGAAAGGGCCGGGACTTACCCTGAAAAACGAGAGCCGGCTGGAATATGACGGGCATTTGGAAACCTTCCTCACCCTGACTGCGGAGAAGGATACGGAGCTTTCCGATGTCTCCCTTCTTCTCGCCCTGACGCCGGAATGTTCCCGTTACATGATGGGCATGGGCCGGGAAGGCGGCCAAAGCCCTGGCTCCTGGGATTACAAATGGGACGAGAATTTCGCCAACAACTTTGTCTGGATCGGCGGCGTCAACGGCGGCCTGCACTTAAAGCTCAAACACACCGAAGAAGTGTGGGAAATCTACAATTATCAGAAAACCGGCCTGCCGGACAGCTGGGCCAATTGTGGGAACGGCGGGTGCCGCATGGAATTTAGCGAAAGCGGCGCGAATTTGCGGGCATTCAGCGGCCCTCGGAGCCTGAAAGCCGGGGAAAAGGCGACTTTTCGGTATTCCTTGCAGATCACTCCTTTGAAGGAATTGGACAGTGACGCCCATTGGCGGGACCGGTACGACCATCCCGGCGACCGGGGCATTGACTTAGACGCCGCCAAGGCCGGCGGGGCCACTGTGGTCAACCTTCATCAGGGTCAGAAGGAAAATCCGTACATCAACTATCCTTTCTGCCGGGACGAAATCCTGAAACCCATTATCCGGCGTGCCCATGACATGGGGATCAAGTATAAGCTGTACTACACCGTCCGGGAGCTGACCACCCATGCCCAGGAATTTTTCGCCGTGCGGAGCCTTGGAAACGAGATCTTGCTGGACGGCCCCACCTTCCGGATTGCGGAGCACTTTAAGGAAGGCTTCTTTGAGCAGGAAAAAACTGCGGCCAGCACCGGCGGGCCATGGCTTTGCGAGCATCTGCCGGAAGGGTACGTCCCGGCCTGGCAGACCCTTTTGCCGGACGGGGACTTCGACTGCTCCGTGGCCACGGTGGGCTTGTCCCGGTGGCACAACTATTACCTGGAGGGTCTTTCCTGGGTGACCCGGGAAACCGGCGCGGATGGGATTTACCTGGACGGCGTGGGATACGACCGGCAGATTATGAAACGGGTCCGGAAGGTGCTGGACCAGAGCAAGGAAGGCTGTCTTATTGACTTCCATTCGGGCAACAATTTCCACCCCAATTACGGCCTTTGCAACGTCCTGGGCCAGTATATGGAGCTGTTCCCAAGTGTGGACAGCCTTTGGATTGGGGAAGGCTTCGATTATGAAGGCACTGCGCCGGATTACTGGCTGGTGGAAATCAGCGGCATTCCCTTTGGCCTCATGGGGGATATGCTCCACCGGGGAGGCAATAAATGGCGGGGCATGGTGTTTGGAATGACGCCCCGCTGCAACTGGCCGGAGGGCGGCAGCCCCCTGCCTGTGTGGCGGCTTTGGGACAGCTTTGGCATGAAAGGCTGCACCGTCCGGGGCTGGTGGGACGATCAATGCCCGGTGAAAGTTTCCAATTTGGACTGTAAGGCCACGGCCTATGTGCAGAACGACCGGATGCTGGTTTCCGTGGCCTCCTGGGCGGAGGAGCCGGCGGAGATTTCCCTGGAACTTCGGCTGCCGGAGGGCTGGGACCCGGACAAGGTGCGTTATACGGTCCCGTTCATTGAAGAGTTCCAGGAGGAGCAGGCGTTTTATCCGGGGGATTCCCTGAAGATGGAGCCGGCCCGCGGGCACATCCTGATTGTGGAAAAATTGAAGTAACTGCGGAAGATGGGAAAAACGCCCGGCTTGACGTTACCGCGAATAGGAGCGTGCAGTGAAATGATAGAGTATTTTGTGGCGAAAATCAGATAATTTGCCTGGAGGTCAATGGTAAAACGGTTTATACGGATAGGAAAAAAGCATCGAAAAATAACAGCCAGCCGGTTGCGGCTGGCTGTTCTGTTTCAATTGCCCTTCCCGTCAATAGCTGAATCGCGCGATCATTTCGTCCTGCAATTCACGGGGCAGGTCCACAAAATGGGCCGATACGCCCCACAGCCGGACAATCAGGTCCTTGTATTTTTCCGGCTCAATCTGCGCCAGCTTCAGCTCATTTACGTCCAGAATATTGGGCTGATGCTGAAGGCCGCCTCTTTTGAAATATCCGGTGAGCAGGTCTTGAAACACCTTGACGCCGTCGTTTCCTTTGAATACTGATGCGAAATAGTTGACCATAACGCAGAAGTTCCACTGAATCAGTTCCGGGTTCAGCTTGCTGGCGGATTTCAGCGCGGCTGTGGGGCCGTTTTTCATGGTGCCGCTTTCCGGCGTAAGCGTAACCGCCGCCGGCGTGTGCGCAAACCGGCCCTCCGGCGTAGCCGCCAGGCGTTCCCCGGTGGGGACTGGATGCGGCTGGTGGATTCCGGCCAGCATCTGTCCGCCGGAAAAGGTTTTGTATTTTGATATTTCAGTAAGGTTATATTCCAGAAGGTCTACAGCAATGCTGTCCGCATAATCGTCGTCGTTGCCCCACTTGGGCGCGTTCCACAAAAGGTTCCGCAAAATCTCCTGGCCTTCCCCCTGGTAATTTTCTTGGCACGCTTTTACCACGTCCTCCAATGTGCAGCGCTTATCGTCATAAACCACCTTTTTGATGGCGGCCAGGGAGTTGAGGGCTTCGGTGGAAGTGCCCAGCATAATCCCTTTTTCTTTAATGGGATAGCTTTCATAGACCATGTCCGCGGCGTTTTCAACGGTCCCGTGGAACAGCCCGCTCAGGTAAGGAAGAGGGCACATGGGGCTTCGGCCGTACCAATCGGCAGGCAGGCCCTTTTCCCGGATGTCCGCGAAGTATTCGTCAAACCGTTCTTCCCGGAACTTCATCAAATGCTCCTGGGCCTGGTTAAATTTTTCCGCGGATTCCCGGATGTTCGCCGCTATTTTTTCCTTGTATGCCTGAAACAGCTGGTCAAAGGTGGAAAAATGCATGTTTTGATTCAAGAGGTCCAAAAGGATATGGGACAGGGAAATATCGGCCGCCACATAAAAATCGCTTTTCCCGGGAATATTGATGTCCTGGCAAAGGTCAAACCCGTATTGCCGGGCAATTTCCACCGGCAGCCCCGCCTTGGACATGCTCTCTACAAAGAGGTCGTCGTTATAGTAGGAAACAAAATTGCAGCCGGAAATACTCAGCTTGGCAGCCCGTTCCAAAAATTCAGGCGGGTTTTTGCTGTTAATCCGGAGATTGAACTCCGGTTCCGGCAGGCGCACGCTGTCAATGGCATCCAGAAAGAGCATGGACACTTCGTTGACCGCGTTTTCCCCGTTTTCCAGCACACCGCCCAGGGTCACCACCAGCTGGGCCGCATATTTGTTTAAGTAGGTGGTGTTCAGGTCCGCCTGGTCGTACATTTTGAGCAGCAGGCATTCCAGAAGCTGCCGCGCCTCTTCCCGGGGCGTGTCCCCCAGGTATTTCCCTAAAATAACGTCCAGGCGGCCGTAGTTAATGAATTCAAAGCTTTCCAGAATCGTCCCCAAGTGCCCAAACCACAAAAGCTGGACGCTTTCCCGGAAGGTTTCCGGCGGCTGCGCGCTAATTTTCCGGCAAACCGACGCAATTTCAGACAAGCGAGCCTTTTCCTCCCCTTCTGCCTTCCGGGCCAGCTCCGCCGCGTAATCCCCATAGCGCAGGATCAGCGTTTGCAGGCCGGTGTAGGCAATGATGACGCTGGACAGGAATTCCCGCTGGCATTGGGTCAAGGCCGGGTCTTTTTTCCGTTCCTCGGCGGAAGCGAGGATGCCGCCCACCCCTTTTTCCAAAAGGATGGAAAAATCCGGGGTGTAGTGGGTTTTATTCACCCAGCTTTGGTCGCAGCCAAAAAGCTGGATGTCCTTCTGGTTTATGTAAGGGACGCCGCTGTAAAGGTTATATTCAAACCGGTCGTGCCCATCCTCATTGCCAGGATTGGGCTTGAAAAAGGTGCGGGTGCCTACAATCAGTTCCTCCTCCCCGATAAAAAGGGGCATTTTTTCCATAATCATTTTTAAGCCCAGGGCCTTCCGCTCCGGCAGGCTGTAAGGCAGATCCGCCGTGCTCCAGTCCGTGGGCAGCGGCGTGCGCATGCTCTTATTGGCGCCGCTTAAGGTCTGTTCTCTCAAAAATTTGGTTTTGGCAGTCATACGATTACTCCTTTACCGCAATATTCCGGTCCAGAAAGATTTGCGCATATTCCTTGAGCTGTTCTTGGGCAATACTCTTGTCCGTACTGTATCCGCATTCCAGGAACAGGGTTTCGTACTTGCTCTTTCCCAGCGTGTGGTACGGGATCAGGCGCAGCTGCTCAATGTTTGGAAGCGGCGCGATAAAATCGGCAATGGCCGTCAGTTCTTCCACAGTATCGTTGACGTCCGGGATCACCGGCACCCGGATCCAGATTTTCCTGCCGGTTCCCGACAGCCTTTTTAGGTTTTCCAGAATCAGCTTATTGTCCACGCCGGTGTATTTTTATGCAGCGCGTCGTTATACATCTTCACATCATACAGGTACCAGTCGCAGAAGTCAAGGGTTTTCTCAAAACTGTCCCAACTCGTATAACCGGAGGTGTCAATGGCGGTGGTAAGGCCCCTGGCTTTGATAAGCCGCAGCATTTCCGCCACAAAATCCGCCTGCATCATGCACTCCCCGCCGGAAAAGGTGACGCCACCTTCCGTCCCGTAAAGAGCCTCGTCCCGGAGCGTTTCTTCCAGAAGCTTTTCCGCGCTGATTTTCCGCCCGCAGATTTTCAGTGCGCCGGACGGGCAGTTTTTTACGTTTTCAAGGGTGGGATGGCCGCCGCAAAGCCCGCAGTGAATGCACTCCTGCTCCGTATATTGCAGCTGGGGCGCGGCGGCCAGGCCCTCCGGATTGTGGCACCACCGGCACCGCAGGGGACAGCCTTTCATGAAAACCGTCGTCCGGATGCCGGGGCCGTCGTGGACCGAAAATCGCTGGATATCAAAAATTGTACCTTCCATAGCTCACCTCTAATATTCACAAGGGCGGTTACAGCGCCAGCCTGTAAATCTCATACGCCTCCTCCCGGGTAATGGGCGGGATGCTGGCCAGCGTGCCGCCGGCGCTGAAGGAGACGTCCACAACCCCCTGGGTCAGGGCTTCCAGGTCGTTTTCGGTGCAGTCCAACTGGGAGATGCGGGTTTGTACGCCCAGGTTTTTGATATATTCCTCAAATCGGTCCGCCGCTTTGAGGAGATCGCCGGTCCCCAGGAGACCTTCCGCAAAGGCGATAAAACGCTCGTTCTGCGCATGGTTTGCAAAATAACGCATCCAGGCCAGCATCATGCAAGCCAGAGTCGCGCCATGGGTCGCTTTGAAATGGCTGGAAAGGACGTGCCCCATCTGGTGCATGGGGGTCCAGCCCTGGACGCCGCAGATCAGCCAGCCGTTCAGGCCCACTGTTGCGGAAAACTGCATCAGCCCCCGCAGCTCCACATCGTCCGGATGTTCCAAAACCCGGGGCAGGTTCTCGTAAATGGTTTTCATGACGGCAAGCTGCATGTTGCTCTGTAAATCAATGTTGCCGTAGGTGGCCTCGTCGCTGAACAGGAAAGGCTCGGCTGCGTGGCTGATGGCGTCCAGCCCGCCGCAGGCCGTCTGGTAAGCGGGCAGAGTCTTGGTGAGCACAGGATCCAGGATGGAAACCTTGGGATACAAGCAGGACGGCTCCCAGACATAGCTTTTTCGCAGCGTTTCCTCGTCCGTGATAACGGCGGTGGGGTTCATTTCGCTGGCGGTGGCCGGCAGGGTGGGGATCATGATGGTTGGCAGGGCTTCCGTGGGCAGGATCTGGGAGTCGTCCGCATGGCTGAACTTGATCATCCGCTTCAGGTCGTGGGGATAGAGGATGCCCGCCGCCACAACTTTGGATAAGTCCATGGCGCTGCCGCCTCCAACGCCGATGACAAAATCAACGCCCTCCTTTTTGCCCAGATCGATGGCTTTCCTGGCCTCGCTGAGCTTCGGGTTGGGGGTGGCCGCAAAGCAGTCAACCCACTGAATGCCGTTTTCCTCCAAACGGGAATGGATCCGGGAAAAAAGGTCCCCGTAAAAACTGACGTCTTCATAGGAAATAATCAACGCCTTTTTGCCCCAGTCCTTCGCCAGCTCGCCGATCCTCTCCACCTGGCCCTGGCCATATACCAGCTTGACCGGATTGTAAAAATCAAATGAAAGCATGAAAAACCCTCCTTACAGCGCGCTGATCATGTCGCCGATATCACTGTACATTTCTGAAATTTTTTCAAATACAGGCAGAATTTTCCGGTACTGCCGGACATTTTCCGCCACAGGCTCTATCCGTTTTTTGACCTGGCAGACGGACTTGATTTCTCCAAAATCCTTCCATAAGCCTACGCCTACCGCCGCCACAGCCGCGGCCCCCAGGCTCCCGGCATCCTGCCCCGCGTTGCTTTCCAGGATTTCCTTTTCATAAATATCCGCGAAAAGCTGCCGCCAGAAAGCGCTTTTTCCGCCGCCGCCAACAATCAGCATGGAACCGCCGACGGCTGTCTGCTCCGCCAATACGTCCAGCGCCATCCGCAGGTTCAGGCAGATCCCCTCCAGTGTGGAACGGATCATGTCCGCCCGGGTGTGCTTCAGCTCCAGGCCCGCGTAACCGCCCTTGGCGTTGGGGCTTTTGTCCAGCCCGCTGCCGCCGGCCAGCGTGGGAATGAACAGCAGCCCGTTTGCGCCCGCAGGGCTTGACGCCGCCAGTTTATCCATTTCCGCATAACTGCCCTCGTCCTCCGTGTAAAGAACGTCCCGCAGCCAGCGGAAGCTGTTTCCCGCTGAGAAGATGCAGGTGGCCGAAACATACTGCCCGGGGACGCAGTGGGCGAAAACATAGGGCTTTTTCTCAAAATTCACAATGGGCGCGCTGCTGGAAACCGCGATCCATCCGGAGGTTCCCAGGCTGGTGTAGGCGTCGCCGTCCTCCATACAGGCCGCGCCCAGGGCCATGCAGGCGTTGTCAACGCCCCCGGCGCAGACCAAAGTTTCCGGGGACAATCCCAGTTCCGCCGCCGCTTTGGGCAAAATTTTTCCCACCACATGGGTGCTGGGGAAAATTTCCGGCAGCTTCTCCGGGTCAACGCCGCTGGCCGCGATGTATTCTTCCAGATAGCGTTCTTCCCACAGGGAATAAACGCCGCTTCCCGACGCATAGCTCCGGTCCGTGCAGAGGACGCCCGTCATTTTAAAGTTGATATAGTCTTTCGTGCCGATGAATTTGGCCGCGTTTTTGTAAATTTCCGGGCATTCGTCCCGGTACCACATGATTTTGAAGATACTGTACAAGGGGGCTGGGAAGCCGTTGCCGGTAGTCATGTACCAGCGTTCCTCATCCACCTGGGTGAAAAATTTGTCCGCCTGGGCTTTGGCGCGGGAATCGCTCCAGATTGGCACAAATTCCGCCAGCAGCTTCCCATCCCGGGAAATGGGGACAGCCCCCAGGCTGTGGCCGGACACGGCTAAGGCCACGATTTGGGCCGGGTCAATCCCCGCCTTTTCCAGAAGCTGGCCTGTGGACCGCACAACGCTTTCCCACCAGTCCGCCGGGCGCTGCTCGTGGTATCCGTTTTTCGGGAAAAAAGTCTGGCAGCCCACAAAGGCGGACGCCGCGCTCTTTCCATTTTCATCGAACAGGCTGGCTTTAGTGCCGCCTGTCCCCAGATCATAGGCTAATAGATATTTCATGGCTTTGCTCCATCAGCAGCTGAAGGGCCGGCCTCGTTCCCATAGGGCCAGGGCTTTCCGCTGCGGTCATATACTTCCTTCATGATTCCCAAAATGCTTCTGACGCCGATGCCGAAACGGCTGCATCCCGCGTCCATCATGGCCAGCACCGTATCCAGGTCCCGTATCCCGCCTGCCGCCTTGATCCGCGCGGCGTCGCCGATTGTTGACTTAATCAGCCGGATGTTTTCCACTGTAGTGGGTTTCGGCCCCCAGCCGGTCCCGGTTTTGACATAAGCGACCCCGGCTTTGACTGCAATTTCGCTGGCGCGTTTGATCTCATCGTCGGTAAGGTAGCAGACCTCCAGGATGGATTTTACCGGCTTGCCGCCGCTAGCCTCCACAACGGCCCGGATGTCGTCGTACACCATATCCAGCCTGCCGCTTTTCAGAGCGCCCACGTTGATGACCATGTCCAGCTCGTCTACCCCCATCTGAAGCAGCTCCTTTGCCGCCGCTGTCTTGATGGAAGTGGTATCGGCTCCGGAAGGGAACCCTACAACGCCGCCCACCTTGATATCCGGTTCGTCTTTCAGATTGGAAACCAGGTATGGGGTGAATACCGGCATGGCAAAAGCGCATATGCAGCGGAACTTTTTCGCGGTGTCGATAATGTCATCCAGTTCCCAAAGGGTTACGTTGGTTTTCACTCCGCTGATATCAATCATTCTCGGAATTTGCATCAAATCTGTGTTCATAGTTTCATCCTTCTTGTCAGCTGTGTGTGCAGATTTCAAATTCATATTTATCCGCGATGATTTTCACGTCATCGACTTCAATGGGTACATTGCCGCTGTAACACACCCGGCGGATAGTGATCAGCGCGCGGCCCGGTTCAATCTGAAGCATCTCGGACTCCTCAAAACTGGCGTTGCAGGCGCTGATGGTGTCGTGGGAGGAGTCGATGCCAAGCTGGTAGCGTTTCAGCAGATAGCTGTAAAGCGAAATGATTTTTTCCTTTTCCTGTTCAATGCCAGGAACCAGCCCGTATGGGATGTAGTTTTTCGCCACAGCCACCGGGCGATCGTCCGCGGTCTGAATGCGGTTGATCTCTACAATTTTGCTGTTCTGGGGGATGCGGAGGGTGTCGCACATAGAGCTGTTTCCGGTTATCACCCGGATATACATGCTTTTGGTCCCAATCCGGTACCCCTTTTTTTCCAGCGTCTGGGAAACAGAGGTGATTGTATTCAGGTTCTGGGCCACTTTTTGGTTGATCACTTCGGTTCCGTGCCCCTGTTTCACCTTGACCAGTCCGTCGTTTATCAGCATACTGACGGCTTTCCGGACCGTGGTCCGGCTGACAAAGAACATTTCCTCCAACTTTGGCTCAGGCGGCAGCAGCGTTCCGGTGGGATAATACCCGCTGGTAATCTTTTCTTTCAGGTCGGCGTAAACCTTGGCATACGCCGCCTGTTTGCTCAGAGCTTCCATTTGAACCCCCTTTTACTATTTTCACGAGAAACATAATACTGTTAAAATTATTGTATATATAAAAACATGATTTGTCAATGATTCATTATGCTATTATGCTATTAATTTCGTTAGACATAATTATGTTTAACGGTTGCAATTTGTTCCTTTCATTTTTTACGAGCTAAAATTCACTGTTTCCGAAAAGTTGCTGATTTCGTATGAAAAACAGGTGTTAATTTATAGGTGAATTTTCTAATTTGAAAAAGGCTTCTTACTGGCGCTGTCGAAAGATATCGGAATCCCTGGAAAATTGATACCTTTTAATACACACGCCTAATTTGCCTCCAAAAGGCTTGAGGACGTGATTGGTATGTGCTATAATGTGGGCAGATAGTTCCAGCCTGACGGAGAGCCTTTTTTAGTGTGCAGCAGGCAGCTGAAATTTTTGGCTTAACGCAATGAATTGAAAACTACGTTTAGCGCATGGCCACGCTGCAAAACAATATATGGCGAGCAGGGAGGTTCCCCGGTTTTACCGGGGGCTTATTTGCATTATAAAGGTTTAAATACTCTATCGGGCAAAACAGACAATGGGCCCAACTGCAAAACTGCAAGGCGGAAGGAGAACGCAAATATGAACGACAGCCAAATCCATAAAATCTTTGCCAAAACCCAGCAAATGGAATTGACCTATGAGCCGCTGATTTTCCGCACCATTGGAGAAATTCCGGTGGTTTTGATGGAAACAAAGGAGCATTTCCGCAAAACGCCGGAAGGGGATTACCGCCCCATCCAAAAAGGAGAGATCTGGGGCGGGGAATCCCGCACCGGATGGTTCAAAGGGGAAATCGACGGCCCCGCCGGCAAAAAGCTTTACCTTTCCGCTGAAACCGGGGCCATTGAAACCCTGCTCTTTGCGGAGGATTTGCCCAAAGGCGTCTTTGCCAATAAGGTGGTCATCCACAACCGGGGGAACCATCACATCCAGCTTCTGACGGACGGTCTGGAAGAAGGGCAGCGTCTGGGATTTTCCTTGGAAGCCTACTGCTGGCACAATGTTCCCGGCAACCAGCCCTTTTCCGTGCCGGAAACCGGGGATCGGAAGGCATGTTTTTCAGGCGTTTTCCTATGTGAAATGGAGGAAACCGTCAAGGATTTTGTCTTTGACCTGCGGACATTAAACCAGCTGGCAGAAACCCTGCCCGACGATTTCCGCCGGGCGGAAGTGGAAAACTGCCTGGTGGAGGTTTACCGGCTTGTCCCGCAGAAGCCGGAAGAATATCCCTGGGAATCCGTCCTGCAAAGCCTTGAAACAGCCCGCCAGAGGATGGCCCCGGTGCTGGCCGTGCAGAACCCCGCCTCCGCCCCTTTTGCCGCGTTAATCGGCCATTCCCACCTGGATACGGCCTGGCAGTGGACCATTGACGAAACCGTGCGGAAGGCCGCCCGCACCTTCTCCAACGCAGTTTCGCTGCTGGAGCAGTACCCGGAGTACATCTTTTTCCAAAGCACGGCCTTTCACGGCGAAATGATCCGGCGGGAATACCCGGCCCTGTTCCAGAAAATCCGCCGGCTGTCCGACGAGGGGCGGTATGAATTCAACGGCGGGGCCTATGTGGAGTGCGACTGCAATCTGGTTTCCGGGGAAAGCCTCATCCGGCAGTTTTTATACGGCCAGCAGTGGGCACAGGAATACCTGAATAAAAAGTGCGATGTTTTCTGGCTGCCGGACACCTTTGGTTACAGCGCGGCCATCCCGCAGATTTTAAAGGGGTGCGGCATCCCCAATTTCCTGACCACAAAACTCTATTGGAACGACACCAATCCCGTCCCCCACGACAGCTTCTACTGGCAGGGCATCGACGGGAGCCGGGTGCTCTGCCACTTCCACGACATCGGCACTACCCCGGACGTCCGGGGAATCCGGGGCCAGGTGTACGGCAACCCCACCCCATACCGGGTGGGAGCGGGCGGAATTTCCGACAAACGCCGCAGCCGGGTCAAGTTGGTCCCTTACGGCCTTGGGGACGGAGGCGGCGGGCCTTCCTACGACATGCTGGAAATGGCAAGGCGGACGGCTGATTTGGAAGGATGCCCCCGTTCCGCCCATATGACGGTTTCCGATTTTATGAAGCTTCTGGAAACCACCTCCCGCGGCCTGCCCGTTTACGCCGGGGAGCTTTACTTTGAAGCCCACCGGGGTACCCTGACCTCCCAAAGCGAGCTGAAAAAAATGAACCGCCGGCTGGAAACCGCCATGCACGATCTGGAACTGCTGGAGTGCCTTTCCATTCCCGGAAGAGCAGCTTTGCCGGATACGGACGAAATGTACCGCCGGATGCTGGTGAACCAGTTCCACGACATTATTCCCGGGACTTCCCTGGGCAAGGTGCACGACCGGGCTTTGGAAGAAAACCGCCGGTCCCTTCAGCGGATTGGCGAGTATCTGCAAAACCCCGCGCCGGAGGAAAGTTACCCGGAAGCCCTGCTGAACCCCTTAAGCTGGCAGCGGGCCAGCGCCGTCATTCCCGATGAAGGGAAAGTCCCCGCAGGGAGCCGGTGGCAGCGTTACACGGATTTGGAAGGACGTCCCATGCTGGCTCTGTCCGGGCTGAACCTGCCGGGGCTGTCGGTTAGCCCTGTGGAGTGGGAAAACGCAGGGAAAGAACCGGCTCCCTCCCCCTTCTCCTTTGACGGGGCCACATTGGAAACCCCGTTCCTGGTTCTGCGGCTCAATGAAAACGGGGAGCTGGAATCGGTGTACAGCCGGGAATTCCGCCGGGAGCTGTGCCGGACGGGGCAAGCCCCTCTGAACCGGTTCCTGCTGGGGGAGGACATCCCCAAAGCCTGGGACAACTGGGACATTGACGAAGACGTCTGGCTGAAAATACGCCCCGGTGCGGTGCTGCAAAAACGGGAAATCATTTCGGACGGGGCGGTTCAGTTCCGCCTGCGCCAGACCTGGAAACTGGGGAACGCCTCGGAAATCCGGCAGGATCTGGTGGTCTATGCCGGCGAGTCCCGGATTGATTTTGAAACCCGGGTGGACTGGCACGAAAAGCACCAGCTCTTAAAGGCCCTGTTTGACCTGGACGTCAACGCTTCTTTCGCCAGGCACGAAATCCAGTTCGGGTTTGCAGAGCGGCCCACCTTCAAGAAGAACCGCTTTGAGGAAGCCATGTTCGAGGTTTTGAACCACAAATATACAGACATCAGCGAAACCAATTTCGGCACGGCCATTTTAAACGACAGCAAATACGGCATTTCGGTGGACGGCACTGCGGCCGCCCTGACCCTGCTGAAAGGCGGGCTCCATCCCGACACCCGGGGGGATGAGGGGGTGCACACCTTTACTTACTCCCTGCTGCCCCACGGCGCGTTTTCGGCCCAAAGCGTTACCCGCCCCGCCTATGAGCTGAACCATCCCATTCTGGTGACAAAGGCCCCGGGGACAGGCCGCCCTCTGGCGGAAATTTCCGCCCCCAATGTCATCATCGAAACGGTGAAGCCTGCCTGCGACGGGACCGGCGTCATCCTCCGGCTTTATGAGGCGGAAAAAACCGGCTGCCGGACTGTTTTAAAGGTTTCCGTCCCCTTTCGGGAAGCGGTGGAAACCAATATGCTGGAGGAGGAACAGGGGAGCCTTGGAGCCGGGCCGGAAATTCCCCTGGACTTCCGTGCCTTTGAGATTAAAACCATTAAACTGGTGCGGTAGGGGATTCTTTGAAAAATTCCAGTTGAAAAATTCGTAAACCTGTGATATACTGATTATAAGTCATGATACAACGAATTTTTCAGGAGGGGATTCCATGGATATCCACAGCGTCCGCCAGATGCTGCGCAGCCGTTCCATTTACGAGATTCCGCTGCGGGTGACTTATTACGCCCGTGTTTCATCGGAATCCGACGAACAGTTAAACTCCCTGGGCAACCAGATCCAGTATTACGAGGATTTCATCAAGAAAAACATCGCCTGGACCTTTGTGCCCGGATATATTGACGAGGGCCTGTCCGGCATCTCCACCAAACGCCGGGAAAACTTCAACCGCATGATCGACGACGCGGCCGAGGACAAATTTGACCTGGTAATTACCAAGGAAATCTCCCGTTTCGCCCGCAACACCCTGGATTCCATCCAGTTTACCCGGCAGCTTTTAAGCGACGGTGTGGGCGTGTTTTTCCAAAACGACAACATCAATACCTTTGACGAGGACTCGGAATTGCGGCTGTCCATTATGTCCTCCATCGCCCAGGACGAGCTGCGCAAGCTGTCCAGCCGGGTGAAATTCGGCCACCAGCAGGCCATTAAAAACAGCGTGGTGCTGGGCAACAACCGGATTTTCGGCTACCGCAAGGAGAACAAGCGGCTGGTCGTCGACGAGGACCAGGCCCCCATGGTGCGGGAATTATTCGAGCTGTACGCCACCGACGAATACTCCATGAAGCAGATTGAAACCATGTTCTGGAACAAGGGCTACCGGAATTTAAACGGCAAAAAAATCGCCCATTCCACCATGGCCAACATGATTGCAAATCCCAAATACAAGGGCTACTATGTGGGGAACAAGGTCAAGGTGGTGGATATGTTCACCAAAAAACAGAAATTCCTCCCTCCGGAGGAATGGGTCATGTTCAAGGACGAAAGCGGCGAGATTGTCCCGGCCATCGTCTCCGAAGAACTGTGGGAGCAGGCCAACGCCGTCCTCCGCCGCCGCAGCGAGGACGTGAAAAACCGCCAGGGGGTCTGCAACCACGCAAACCTCCTGACAGGCAAGCTCTTCTGCACCCACTGCGGCACCCCCTACTACCGGCGGGAATCCAAGGACAAGGAGGGCAACCGCAACAGCAAATGGGTCTGCTCCGGAAAAATCAACAACGGCAAGGATTCCTGCGATTCCTTCCCCATTTACGAAAGCGAGATCATCCCCCTGCTCTTTGACGTGTTCCGGGACACCCGGGACATTTCCGCCGCTATGCTGGAGGAATACGAGCGGATGTACCGCTCCATGACCTCCGACGGCAGCCTGGAAAAAAAGATGCAGGCGGCCCAGGCGGCCATCGAAATGGCTCTCAAAAAGAAAAGCAAGCTGCTGGAGCTGGCGGCCATGGACAGTATTACCAACGCGGATTTTAAGAGCATGACCGCCCAGTGCAACCAGGAAATCAAAGCCGCCGAGGAAGAACTGGCGGAACTGCGGGAGCAGCAGGAGTCCAGCGGGGAGTTCCGGGCACACATGGAAAAAATCCGCGCCACTTTGAAAGCCGCGGAAAAAAGCGCCGGGGAGGGCGCCATTACCAAGGAGTTTATCGACACCTTTATCGACAAAATCTTCGTCACCCCGGAACAGGACGGCTCCATGCGGCTGGACATCCGGATTTTCACCGGCGACAGCACGGAAAAATACCTGCAAAAGCTGAAACGGCGGGGGGATTCCGAAGGTCGTACGGGCTACACGTTCAAGAAGATGATTGAATCCTACGAAAGCTCTATGAAATAACTCCCAAATAAGAAAAGCCGGGGCTGAAAAGCTCCGGCCTTTGTTTTTGGCCGAAAATTATCTCTGCAAACGCGGGAGCTTGCAGTTTTGTGACAGGATTCCTGTTGATACCGGCGGCGGTGTGCCGTTGGCGTTAACAATACAACTTTATATGACATATATAAAAAAGCTCTTGACATCCGGATATATTCTGTTATACTAAAAGCAGATAAAAAATTTTACAAAATTCTGAGCGTTTGGAAAGGAGAATTACAGTGAAAAAATTGGGGAAGACTTTGCTGGCAGCGACTGTTATGAGTTTGGCTGTAGGGCTTTTCGCGGGAATAAGCGCATCTGCCGCTGCCTATTCCGGGAGTTTTACCGAGCTTTACGGCAGCACCACTACCTGGTCGGTGGATACTTCCTCCAAGACCCTGACCTTGGCAGGGTCTGGAACCAGCCATCTGGCCGACCCGAATCAGGAGATCCCTTGGCTGCCGTATGCAGAGGATATCGAGACGGTTGTGGCGGACAGCCGAATCAACCTAAATGGCTCTATGGGGCTGACAGACCGAAAGCACCTTCCCAATCTGGAAACGATTGTCCGGTTATATGACGGGAACTTTCGGGAGAGCTATGATCTGAATACCCGAACCACTACTTTAACCGGAAAGGGACAATGGCCAGATTATCCTACCCTCCTGATGTATGCCAACTCTTGGATGCATGGAACTTTGATTATTGAGGACGGGATTACCGGTTTCAATGGGAATCTTGGAAATGCATGTGAACGTCTAGTGATTGGAAAAGACTTTCAGACGCTTTCGTTGGGCAACCTTTCTTTTGCGCAAGACATCGAAGTCAAAGAGGAAAACCCCTTCTTTTCCAGCTACGACGGGTGCCTTTATTCGAAAAATCACGAAAAACTGCTGCTGGTTCCCCAAGACTGCACCTCCATCCGGCTGCATCCGGATACTAAGATCATCGGGGCAGATTCTTTTGCCAATAACAACCTGACGGGAACCTTGGTGCTACCCTGGGGCGTTACCACTGTAGAAAAAAATGTTTTCAATGATTTCAATAACCGGGTTACTGTAGTGATTCCCGACACAGTAACTAATTTTGACCCGGCCTACAATAATTCCGACAAAGTGATTTTTATGATTTCCGAAAACAATTCCCTGTTTGACGCCCTGGTGAAAACCGGGACGGAAATCTGGACTACCAGCAGCATCGGCAAATATTACCCGGACGGCATTCCGGAAGTACCGGAAGAAGAACAATTTGCCTATTACGACGGCTGCAAATACACCAAGGATTACCAAAAGCTTCTGTCCGTGCCCGGGGACAAGAAGGAAGTAAAGCTCCATCCGGATGTGAAGATCATTGGGGCGGGCAGCTTTTACACCTCCACCCCGCCGGCTACCATTGTGATTCCCTGGGGAGTCACCACCATTGAAGACGACGCCTTCTGTTTCCCATATACAAACCCGTGCCCAAACGTGATCCTGCCGGATACCATCACTTCCATGAAACAGGATCATGCCGGCGGCAAGGACTGCCAAGTGCTGTTTACTTATTCCCGTTCCAATGCGGCGGTGCACAACGTCATTGGGAACGTGAAAGATTCCTATGACTATCCCATTGCAAACCCGGTGGATTCCGTTGACCAGTATTACCCCGACCGGCCGGTGGATCCGGCTCAGTCCAGCAAAAAAGGGTGGGCGCTGGAAAACGGCACATGGTACTATTACAAAGACGGGCACCGGACCAGCGGCTGGATTTTGGACCAGGGAACCTGGTATTATCTGGATGTAACAGGCGCTATGCGGACCGGCTGGATGAATTACAACGGCAGCACCTATTACCTGCGGCCCTGGGGCGGAATGATGGTGAACGGCTGGTATCAAATCAACGGCAAATGGTATTATTTCCAAAGCTGGGGCGGTACCGCCAAAAATACCTGGATTTACGGCCTGGATAAAAAGTGGTACTATGTGGGTTCTGACGGCGTGATGCTCACCAATACCCAAACCCCGGACGGCTACTGGGTGGACAAAAACGGCGTTTGGGTGAGATAAATTCCAGGTTTTCCTTATGGAGATCTGGATGCCAGAGGGTCCTGACCTTTTCAGAGAGCGGAAAGGGAAATGGCAGAAGCAGTCAATAAGCGTAATGCTGCCAGTTGCTTAAAAAAATAAGGCCCGTACGTTTTTGTACGGGCCTTTTGATAACTCATGGAATAAGCATTTCACCTTTGTTCCGGCTTCTTATGTTCGCGGGATAAAACAAACCGCACACAGCTTTGACTGTGTGCGGTTTGTTCTCAGACTGTAGAAAAACCTTTTTTG
The DNA here is from genome assembly GCA_018716725.1 of Candidatus Merdivicinus excrementipullorum. Classification (GTDB taxonomy): domain Bacteria; phylum Bacillota; class Clostridia; order Oscillospirales; family Ruminococcaceae; genus Merdivicinus; species Merdivicinus excrementipullorum. The sequence continues at coordinate 17,220 of DVJP01000055.1, forward strand.
AAAGTAAAACTGCACAAAAGAGAAAAAGAAAAGTTTTGGTCAAGCTTTTTTAAAAGCTTGCAGGATTCCAAAGGACGGAGTCCTTGGCCGCTTCCCGCAGGAAGCGGAATCTATTCCTTCGCGCCCCGGGCGCGAACAAAAAGAAAAAAGCGGGTCCGCAGACCCGCCGCGGATGACCCCGCGCCGTCATTTTGCTTGCAAAATGACGGGTTAGAATTTTCCAAGCATTTATCCACAGCTCATTTGCGTCAGCAAACAATACCTCTTTGTGCAATTTGCCAGACCATACTCTCTTTTTCGACAGGCTG
>DVJP01000056.1 GCA_018716725.1 Candidatus Merdivicinus excrementipullorum
CAAGGGCATCCCCGAGTAGTTCTCAGCATGGCGGCCCGGTGCACCACACCTGCGGTTGCCATGCACCATTCCAGCGGTAACGATGCACCTTCACCCGCGGTCAGGCTGCACTGTTGGGGCGGCGTACGCAGGGAAATCGTTAAAGATGAGGACTGTTCCGAAAATTAGCGGAATGTATTATATCATAATACGCCAAAAAATGGAACACCCATCTAAAGCTGATTGGATTTGATTTTAGTCATGAGCCTTGTTCTTCTTCAAAAAGAACAACTTGCGAATGACGTGAAGAAATCAAAGACAATCAGCTGATAACAGAAAAATTATCTTCCATATATTGAGAATAAGTGCTTGGCCTACACCAATCAGAAAAAGCAAACGATTATCCTTTAGAACCTTGAAAAATCTTTCCGTTTCACATAAAAATCAGGTAAATACGATTCCAAAGCGATACATAAATACCCGCTCTCTTTTATTTAGGAGCGGGTAAATTTTTTGTGAGATTTTTACACTAAGATTTTTCCAACAGACTAGCGGTAATCCGCCCCAGAATCTGATACGTCTCTTCTGTCATTTGTTTTTTGATAGAGCTATTCTTTTTTCGAAAAACTGCGGCTAAATTTCGGAGAATTTCTGCCTGCTCATCGGAAAGGCCATACAGGGACAAGCTCCCGACAGGTTCATTTCCGTATAAAAAATCAAGGGAAACATTTAAAATGGCGGCCAGGGAACGCATTGTTTCAAAAGGCGGTGTGGCCGTATTGTTTTCATATTTGCAGATAGTTGCTTCCGACACATTCAGTTTGTCGCCTAACTGCTTTTGCGTCAAACCTCTTTTTTTGCGTTCTTGCTTTAGAACAAATCCAAAATCATACAATAATACTCACCCCCGAAACTTTCCTAATAGTTAAATTCTATCTTTTGAACATTGAATTTAATTCAAGTATGTGCTATAATATTTTCTACATAAGAAAGTTTTTTGCTAGAATCTTGAAAAATATTCTTGCAAACTGTCAGAAGGAGAGGTAAAAAATGAAAAAGAGATTGTTGGCTGTCGTTTTGGCCGCTGCGATGGCTCTTTCTGCGCCTATGAGCGTCTCAGCGGCATGGCAGAGGGACACAGCGGGAAATTGGCAGTGGTCGGAAAATGGCACGCTCCAAACCGGCTGGAAGCAAATCAGCGGGAAGTGGTACCATTTTGACCAGAATGGTATCATGAATACTGGCTGGCTCAATGACAACGGCACATGGTACTATTTGGACAACAGCGGGGCTATGAGAACAGGCTGGCTTTCCTATAACGGTTCCTGGTACTATTTGAAGCCCAATGGGGCCATGGCAACAGGCTGGCAGGAGATTAACGGCCAGAAATATTATCTGCAAAGCTGGGGCGGGATGTTGACCGGCTGGTTTAACGACAGAGGAAATACTTACTATCTGGATTCCTGGGGCGCAATGGCTAGAAACTGGCGGTTAGTCGACGGCTCCTGGTATTATATGAATACCAATGGTATACGGCAGACCGGCTGGACAGAGGTTAACGGCAAGCGTTATTTTCTGGACGCAAACGGGGTTATGCAGACTGGTATCATTGAAGTAGATGGGGAAGTCTACTATCTGGACAAAAGCGGCGCAATGGTCACAGGAAAGGTTCAGATTGACCGGAAACGATACGAGTTCGCCGAAACCGGGGAATCTATAGGTGCCCGTACACCGGAACCCGAGAAAGCCTTTGACTCTGAGGGAAATGAAACGGAAATCACAGTAGATGGCGGCCTGTCCGGTGGAGGCGGTAGCTTCAGCGGCGGAAGCTCGAACGGAGGCGGCAGCACTGGTGGAGGCGGTTCTTCCGGTGGTTCTGGCGGAAGCGGCGGCTCAGGCGGTTCTGGTGGTGATGAGGAAGAGGAAAAGCCCGAACCACCGAAGCCAAAAGATAATCTTTTAATTTATAATGGCACTTGGCAGGATACAGCAGAGGGCATTCAATTTACTGCTAATACAGGAAATCACTTAAGCGGCGGTTTCAGACTTCAATATAATGCCCATGAATATCTACCTTTTGCATCTATAAAAATCAGTTCTTTTGAAGTGGATGACTTATTTTCGGCTCCGGAAGAGATGGAAGGTTCCTTGGACTATTATCCAGAAGGGGAGTCTAAAACAAAAGAAGTTGACCTTACAAGCGCAACATTCCATGAGGAAACGGACGTTTTAACCCTAAAATATCAAAATTTGGATATGGAATGTGATATATCGTTAAAGATTTCTGAGGATAAGAAAAGTATCATAATGTTAGGTGTAACTTCTGAACTGCTTCATCAAACGATTCAAGCGCCCTTCAGCGCTATTACCGTTGATTTTGATATCCTGCCTGATACTACCGCTTTTGTGCGTACAGAACAAGATGTAAGAGATGCTCTGAACAATAATAGTATAACAACGATTCAATCAGAAGGCGTTATTTCATTTACCCAGCCTTTAATAATTGACAGAGATATTGAAATTTTTTCAGAACGTATGACAACCTGGGCATATGATGGACCGAAAACGCAAGAAACCTTTGTAACAATAAAAAGTGGTGCAGAGGTGCGTATGACTGGCGGAGAAAAGCTTTTATGGACACGCGATAGCTCTACGCCAGATATTACATTTCTTGCTGTAGAGAATGCTTCTTTACAAGCTGAAAATTTGAGGTTCTGGGCAGAGTCTGGAGCGAGATTGCTTTACATGGAAAATGCTAGCATAACTTTATTAGCGGTTGAAACCTATAAGGTTTCGCCAATTGGAATTGAAATGGATACTGTAAAGGGCAGTAAATCATCCTTGAAGATTATTAGCGGTGACATTGGTGCTGAAAAGCAAATCATTTCCGGTTCACCCGACAGCATTGTTACTCTTCCGGATGGTTATGAAGAATTTATCAACGACGAGGGCCAGCGGGAATGGACGAATGACCCGAACAAACCTCCCCAACCTCCGGAAGAAACAGAAGAACCTGAACTTCCGGCAACAGAGAAACCTGCATCGGCGGATATGGAAGATTTAAAGCCCGCTGAACCCATTACTTCTGTTACTGAATAATACGTTGATACCTCTTTTTCATTTTAGGCTCCTTCGGGGGGCCTTTTCTTTTACCTATTTTCCCGCTTTGACAAATAGAAAAAGTATAGCCAGCAACAGCGAAAATTTCATTTTTTGATTGTATCAAAAATAACATTAAATCAAATAGTATTAAATTTATTGACATATCAGCCATTCTATGCTATCATTTGAGTATCAAATATAACGACCGTTAAAATCAATATTTGAGGTGCTGAAAATGAAAGTTTATGGCTATGCCAGAATCTCTACGGGAAAACAAAGTGTTGAACGCCAAATTCGAAACATCCAGCGGGAATACCCACAGGCCCGCATTGTAGAAGAAATCTACACAGGTACGACCAATCAGCGGAAGGAATGGCAGAAGCTCCTGCAAGCCCTACAGCAGGGGGATACGGTTGTCTTTGATTCAGTATCCCGTATAAGCAGAGACGCGGAGGAAGGCTTCCAGACCTATCAGCGGTTGTTTGAGCAAGGAATCCACCTGGTATTCCTCAAAGAGCCGCATATCAACACAGACACCTATCAGCGGGCACTAAAGAATAATATCGCAATGACCGGCACCAATGTGGACTACATTCTGCAAGGGATTAACCTTTATCTTTTAGAACTTGCAAAAGAGCAAATCAAAATAGCTTTTGACCAGTCCGAAAAGGAAGTAGCAGACCTTCATCAGAGGACAAAAGAAGGAATCGAAACCGCAAGATTAAACGGTAAGCAGATAGGGCAGAAAAAGGGGAATAAACTGACAACCAAAAAGAGTATTGCATCAAAAGAAGTCATACTGAAACATTCTAAAGACTTTAACGGCAGTTTGTGTGATACGGATGTGATGAAATTAACAGGCTTATCTAGGAATACCTTCTACAAGTACAAGAGAGAGATAAAAGAAACCCTTTGCATTTAAAAAATCCCGCTCCAATCATTTATGGAGCGGGAAAATTTTTGGGGCCGGGTTATACAAACTTTTTAGATTTATGAGGCCGCAAAAACAGCATTGCCCCTACTTGTACATCGTCATTCTTTTGGGCTTCGATACCATGGAAGGTCTGTTTTGGATGGGGTGTATTCGTTAAACAACAGCCTTTTTCAGCTATAGTATTGACATTGTATGACAACACTGTTATAATAAAGATAATATTTCAATTACGATATACATACAGAAACAGCAGTATTTTTAGTGAATAATTTGATGATTGATAAAAACAAAAAATCAAATTAAGAATCAAAAATATATGCGAAATGTACATCTCAAACACAACATAACTGTTTAAATGAGCCAATAAATACGAATATTGTATTTATAAAAAATGTCCCTCCTGCTGGAAAAGCTGGAGGACAACGACGACGTTCAGAACGTCTGGCATAACTGGGAAAATGAAGGGGACTACGAGGGCTAATCCCCAAAGATATAAAAACCCTGAGAAAGTTTTCTGCCCTTTTCTCCCGCTTCGGCGTTGACGCGCCGGAGCGGGAGGTTTTTATTATCAATACCCGTTGCATTGGGGCCTGATGGGTTACTAATTTGTCTATTTATGTCCAATCACGTCTATTTTTGTCGAATTCTTTCCAAATGTTTCCATTTCTGCTAAAGTAAAATCTGTAACAGAAATGAAAAGGGGAAATCAATATGACAGAAGCAAAAGCCTTGATTTGTTCCATTGTTGGGCCGGGAAAGGGGGCTGAAGCGGTTTTAGCGGCAGTAGTGGAACGGGCAGCTGGGCTGATTGCGGATGACGGGGACCTTCCCGTAGAATGGAATGCGGAACAGAACATATTCCGCCCCATGGAACAGGAATCCGGCAAAAAAGCCGGCACTTTGCGGAAAGCGGCTTCCAGGGCTGCGAATAAGGTTTGCGACGCTTTGGAACAAAACCGGGAGCAAATGCTTCGGATCATCGGGACAGACCCTATCACCCGGCCGTATCCCCAGGAAATTATCCTTTACCTGGCTTACTATGTGAAGTTCCGGCGGCCGTATTTTGAATTTACCCTGGAACAGCTGAATCGATAAAATTGGACTTTATTTGACTTTATCTGACGCGCCATTCCGTTGAATTTGTGATATACTATAACTGTGGGAGCAATCCCACAGAGGCAACGCCTCACCTTTTTCCCACTCCGCCTGGTCGTTTGGACAGGCGGAGATTTTTGTATGTCAGCACAAAATGATTTAAAATTAAATACCAATTCAAAAAACATTCCTCAAAAGTTTTCGAAAATCTGTTATACTGAAAATCGAGGTGTGTTTATGAAACGGATTTTAGTAGTGGAAGACGACCTGGCTCTTAACGCCGGGCTTTGTTTTGAACTGGATACCAGCGATTATCTGACGGTGGCCGCCTATAACTGTCAAAAGGCCCGGCAGCTTTTGACCGGGGATGGGTTTGACCTGGTTTTGCTGGATGTAAACCTGCCGGACGGAAACGGCTTTGACCTGTGCCGGGAAATCAAGGCCCGGAACCCGGAGCTGCCGGTAATCTTTCTCACCGCCAACGATTTGGAACGGGATGTGCTGGCGGGCTTTGACCTGGGCGCCGAGGATTATGTGACCAAACCCTTCAGCATGCCGGTGCTGCTGCGTCGCATGGAAGTGGCCCTGCGCCGCGTTTCCAAAACGGAGCCTTCCGGCCAAGGATGGAGCGACGGGTTCCTGACTTTAGATTTTACCGCTATGACCGCCTGCCGGGGCGATGAAAAGCTGGCTATTACCCCTAACGAGTATAAGCTCCTCCGGGCGCTGACGGAAAATGCCGGGAAAATCCTGACCCGCCAGATTCTGCTGGAGCGCCTATGGGACAGCGGCGGCAATTTTATCGACGACCACACCCTGACCGTCACCATGAACCGTCTGCGGGCCAAAATCGAGGATGAAGCCCATTCCTACATCCAGACGGTGCGGGGCATGGGCTACATCTGGAAGGGGGAGCGGCTTTGAAAAAGCGCGGAGAAACGCTGCTTTACGCCCTGCTTGCCCTGACGGCGGCCGGGCTTTTTGCGGCGCTGCTTTGGATTTTATGGGAATATGTGCCCCGGGCATCGGTGCGGTACGGACTGCTTGTGGTGTGCGGCGGCATTTTTGTGCTGGCGGGACTCTGGATCACTCTCCAGCGGCGGCAGATCAGCCGGTTTGCCGACGACGTCTGCGAAACCCTGGACGCCGCCATTTCCGGCCGCCAGCCGGAGAACCTGAACCCCTATGAGGACTCCCTCACCGCTAAAGTTCAAGGGAAGCTCCTGCAATATTACGATATCATGCGGGAAGGGCGGCTCCAAAGCCAGCGGGACAAGGAAACCCTCCAAGGCTTAGTCAGCGACATTTCCCATCAGGTGAAAACGCCCATCGCCAATATCCAGCTTTACGCGGGAATCCTGCGGAACCCCCAGCTTGCCGGGGAAAAGCGGGCTGTGTTCCTGGACACCATGGAGGGGCAGATCCACAAGCTGGACTTCCTCATGCAGTCCCTCATCAAAATGTCCCGGCTGGAAACCGGTACCTTCGCCCTGCATCCAATAGAAGCTCCGTTAAACGACACTATCGCTCAGGCCATGAGCACGGTCTGGGCCAAGGCGGAGAAAAAGGGCGTGTCCCTTTCGGCGGAATGCGATCCCCAAATTACCGTCCATCACGACCCAAAATGGACGGCCGAGGCCATTGGGAACATCCTGGACAACGCCGTAAAATATACGCCCGCAGGCGGCAGCGTGACCGTTTCCGTGCGGCCCTGGCAGTTCTACACCCGGGTGGATATCTCCGATACCGGCATGGGCATCCCGGAGGAGCACTATAACGACGTGTTCCAGCGGTTCTACCGGGCGGAGGAAGCGGCGGCGGAAGAAGGCGTGGGCCTGGGACTATACCTGGCAAACGGCATTATCACCCGACAGAAGGGGTATGTCAGCGTGAAATCCAAAGTGGGAGAGGGGACCACCTTTTCGGTGTACCTGTTGAGCTAAAAACCAAACGAACAACAAATTTGTAGGGACGGGCATTGCCCGCCCGTGATTCCACAAAACGCCGGGATTTATCGCCGGGCGAACACAGTTCGCCCCTACGATCTGTTCGGGATGTTTCGTAAAAAATGTAGGGGACGGGTTTCCCGTCCCGCCGTTCAGAAATCCAACGTGGGGCCTCCCGCCGGGGCGGCCGTCATTTTTACCAATCAACCAGATTTATAATTGAAAAAGGAATGAAACCCATGGACATTGTAACCGTACAAAACCTGCATAAAACCTTCGGCAAGGGCGAAAGCGCGGTGCACGCCTTAAACGGCATCGACCTTGCCATCGAAAAAGGGAAATTTACCGCCATTATCGGGGCCTCCGGCTCCGGCAAGACTACCCTTTTGAACATGATAGGCGGCCTGGACACTCCCGACCAAGGGGAGGTCATCGTAGACGGCGTGAAGCTGTCGGGCTTAAAAGAGAAGGAGTTGGCGGTGTTCCGCCGGGGAAAGGTGGGCTTTGTGTACCAGAGCTTCAACCTGGCCCCTACCCTGACCGTCCGGGAAAACATTCTGTTCCCCTTAAGCCTGGCCGGGACTGCCCCGGACGCCGCCTTTTTTGACGAAATCACCGGGCTGCTCCGCTTAAAGGAACGCCTTGACGCCTTCCCCCATGAGCTTTCCGGCGGCGGACAGCAGCGAGCCGCCATTGCCCGGGCATTGATGGCCAAGCCCGCCATTATCCTGGCGGACGAGCCTACCGGCAACCTGGACTCCAAAAGCGGCCAGAACGTGCTGGGGCTTCTCAAAATGTCGGTGGAAACCTATCACCAAACCCTGGTGATGATTACCCACAACCTGGAAATCGCCCAGATGGCCGACCGGGTGGTCCGCATCGAGGACGGCCGGATTTTGGCGTAAGGGGGCTTTCGATGCTTGCGAACAACAATCTAAAAGTCTGCCGGACCCTGGTTTTCCGGGACTTCCGGTTCCACCCTGTCAAAAACGTGGTCCTTGTTTTGGCGGCTATGCTGGTGACCGCCCTTTACTCTTTTGTATTTTTGCTGGGCGGCTCCGTGGAGGACGCCTTCCTGCTCAATTACCAGTACAGCTACGGTTCCACCAGCCATATCCTCTATACCGGCCTGACGGGGCACCAGGCAGACGCCATTGCGGAAAACGCCAATGTGAAAAGCTCCGTCCGCCTCAGTTCCATCGGTCAGCTTTCCGACCCCATGATGGGCCAGCGGCTGGTAAAACTGGCGGTCACCGACCGGGATTACGCGGAATCGGTGCTGTCGGTCCCCACAACCGGGAAACTGCCGGAACAGCCGGATGAAATCGCCTTGGACGAGTTCACCATGGATTCCCTTGGGGTTTCCCATGAGCTGGGCGCGCCGGTTTCCCTCCAATGGACCGGCCCGGACGGCAGCGCCCACACCTCGGACTTTACCCTCTGCGGCTGGTGGGCAAGCCCCACCAACTTCACCGAAGCCTGCGCCTGGATTACCGCAGACGCCGCCCAGGCTCTGTCGCCGGGCTATGACGGGGAAAACGCCGCCAATGTGACCCTGGGGGTCAATCTCCACCAGCCTAAGGTGCTGGAGGAGCAGGCCGCCGCCATTTTGGAGGAGCAGGGGATTTCCGGGACAGGCTTCACCACCAACCTGGCTTACAATGATGCCCGGAAGGAGGCCGCCCAGCGGCAGGCTGCGCCCTATTACTCCCCGGTTTTGCTGGTGGCGCTCTGCGGTTACCTGATGATTTACAGCATTGTCCGGGCGTCGGCCCGGCGGGACACCCTGTATTTCGCGGGGCTGAAATCTCTGGGCATGACGCCCCGGCAGCTTCGGCGGGTCATGCTGGAACAGGGCTTTCTGGTGTCCTGCCTGGGGTTCCTGCCCGGCTGGGGCGTCGGGTTTCTGCTGCACTTTTCCATCACCAGCCGGGTCATCAGCGGCATGGAGGAAAACCCGGCCCTTTACTTCCTTTCCTGGCAGCCCTTCGCCCTGGCGGCCTTGTGCGCCCTGGCCACAACATTGCTTGCCTATTTGCTGCCAACGGTGAAGCTCTCCCGGATGACCCCGGCCCAAGCCGTCCGGCAGGTGTCCGCCTGGAAACCAAAGCACAGCCGCGGTTCTCAGGGCTATACCACCCTGCCCAGGCTGGCTCTGCGGGTTATGGGCCGCAGCCGGGGACGCACGGCCCTTTCGGCGGTGTCATTGCTGCTGGCGGTGGTGCTCCTCAGTTCCCTGTGGATTCAGTACATCAGCCTAAAGGAGGACCTTTACCTGTCCGTCATGTCCCCCTGGGATTACAGTCTTTCGGACGGGTCGGCCTACCTGTCCATGCAGCGGTACAACGAAAAGAACCGGGCCATTACCGAAGAAATGGTGGATGATTTGAAATCCCGGCCGGAAGTAACGGCGGTCAGCGCCTTAAAAAGCCATGAACTGACCCTGACGGCCCCGGCAGAACTGCAAAAACGCATTGTGGACTATTATAACCAGCCCTACGACGAAACCATGACCCTCCGGGAAAGCCAGGCGGGCTTCCCGGAATGGTGCGCGGGGCTGGATAAACTGGAACAGACGGGCCAGTATACCGCCCTGGTTATCGGCTTGGACGGGGCGTATCTGGATTTTGTCCTGGAAAACTGCCCCTTCACCAGCGGCAGCTTTGACCCGGAAGCCTTCGCCTCCGGCAATTACGTCCTGGCGGCGGGGGCCTACCATGAGGGCGTGTCCACCCCCATGGAAGGGGAAGTCCTGAAGCTTGGCGGGGAAGATTTTACCGTGCTTGGCTCCGTCATGCACGACGATTCCTATTTAAGCGGCGCAAACAGCACGGAGGCGGCCTTCCACATCGCCTACCTGATGCCCCTGGAAGCCTTTGACCGGCTGTTCCCCGGGCAGTGCTGCCGTCAGCTGGCGGTGGACATCGACCACAGCAAGCAGGCGGAATTTGAAAGCTACCTGGCGGAATACAGGCAGGGCCTGAACCAGGGCGTGGGCGTCACCACCCGGGGCGAATACCAGGCGAACTTTGCAGCGGCCCGGCTCAATATGGTGCTGCCGAAGCTGGTGGTGGGCGCGGTGCTCATGGGAATTGCCCTGATAAACTTTATCAATATGCTGGTGGTCAAGACAGTGGGCCGCAAAGGGGAATTTGCGGTGTACGAAAGCCTTGGCATGACCCGTTCCCAATTAAGGCGGCTGGTGGTTCTGGAAGGATGCTTCCATGCCGGGATGATGATGGTAGTCATTGCGCCCATTACGGCGCTGTACGGGTGGTTTGTGGTTCCCGGGATAGTGGCGGCCGCCAGCTCCTGGTGCGCGGTCTTTACCTTTTCCCTGGCGCCCTTGTGGGCGGCATTGCCGGTGATTTTGGCCATTGCGGTGCTGACGCCTCTCTGCTGCCTGCGGTTTGTGACAAAAGGCAGCCTCAACGACCGCCTCCGCGCGGCGGCCCGGTAACCGGGCTGTTAATTCGACGCGGGCGGCGAGCCGCCGCTGGCAAGACGACGCGGGCGGCGAGCCGCCGCTGGCGAGACGACGCGGCCGCACAGCCCCAAACCACCCGCTGGAACGGCAAATAAATTGCCGTTATAGATAGGTTTCATTTTCTATCGTTTTTGTAAAACGGAACAGAAAACGCATTTGTAGGGGCGAACTGGGTTCGCCCGTGATTCCACAAAAACGCCGCGATGCATTGGCGGGCGCGCAATGCGCGCCCCTACAAAACCAACGTTACGGCTCAAATGTCATTTCGGGGAACCTGTGCCGAAAACGGCGGTTCATCCCGCCGTTCAGAAATCTAACGCGTGGCAGGACGGCCGCGTCGAATTGGCCGCGGGGTCTCCCCGCCGGCGGTTCATCCCGCCGTTCAGAAACCCGGCGCGTGGCAGGATGGCCGCGCCATCAAGCGAGCTTGCTGGCTATGCCAGCGGGGCCTCCGGGCCGGTGTTACAAAAATGTACCTTTTCTGTACCGGAAATGTGACTTTGGTATGGTATCCTGTTATCAGAAACCAACAAGGAGGAACCATACCAAATGAAAACTGCGTTTTCTGTTCCGGGCGTCCGGAATGACATGATAGCGGCGGCCGCCTGCGGAGCGGCCCTTCTGGCTGCGGCGGGCTTACAAAAGACCGCCGGGCTGGAAGCTTTGGAGAAAGCCCTGGATTTTTGCGTACAGAATCTCATGGACGCTGTCCCGCTGATTTTCATCGCGTCGGCTTTTTTAACCTGGAGCGCCGCCCTTTTGTGCAGCCTGTTTTCCGATACCCCTCCTTGCGGGAATTTACACAAGGAGGATTCTGCAAAATGAACAATCAGGTAATTCTAAAAACATCCGGCCTCAAAAAATATTACGGCAAGGGCGAAACGCTGGTGAAAGCCCTGGACGGCGTAGATTTGGAAATTGAGCGGGGGAAATTCACCGCCATGATCGGCACCTCCGGTTCCGGGAAATCCACCCTGCTCAATATGCTGGGCGGGCTGGACACCCCCAGCGAAGGCAGCGTCAAGGTGGGGGACACAGAGCTTGCCAAGCTGAGCGGCGAGGAAGCCACCATTTTCCGCCGCAAGCAGATCGGCTTTATTTTCCAAAATTACAACCTGGTGCCGGTCCTCAGCGTCTGGGAAAACATCATCTTCCCCATTGCCCTGGACGGCCGCAAACCGGACAGCGCCTTTATCATGCAGATAGTGAAGCTCTTAGGGCTGGAAAAAAAGCTCCAAAGCCTGCCCAACAACCTTTCCGGCGGCCAGCAGCAGCGGGTGGCCATCGCCCGGGCACTGGCCAGCAAGCCAGCCATTATCCTGGCCGACGAGCCAACCGGCAACCTGGACACCAAAACCAGCGACGACGTCATCGGCCTTCTGAAAATGACCAGCCGGGAATTTAACCAGACCATCGTCATGATTACCCACAACCCTGAAATCGCCCAAATGGCCGACCGGGTTATCCGCATCGAGGATGGCCGCATTGTTTCTCAGTAAGGGGGCGGATGTCATGAATGCACAGAAAAAATGGAACCCTATCCGCACCCTGAACCAGCGCACCTTCCGCAAAAACAAGGGCCGCAACCTGGCGGCGGCGCTGGCCATTATCATGACCACCCTTATGTTCACCACCCTCTTTACCCTGGCCCAAAGCATGAGCGAAAACCTCATCGAAATGACCTTCCGCCAGACGGGCTACGACGCCCAGGCGTCTTTCAAAAGCATTGCGCCGGAAGATGCGGAAAAACTGGCCGCCCATCCGGACGTCCGGGAAGTGGGGGAGAGCATTGTCCTGGGCTTGGCGGAAAATAACAGCCTGTCCGGCCGCCAGGTAGAGATCCGCTGGGCCAGCGGCAGTTACGCGGAACATAGCTTCGCCGCCCCCACCACCGGCCGGATGCCGCAAACTGCCGATGAAATCGCCCTGGATACCATCGCCCTGGACCGGCTGGGCATTCCCCATGAGCTGGGCCAAACTGTGACTTTAGAATGGCGGAAGGACTACGCCGACCCCAACGAAACGCCCATGCAGGCGGAATTCACCCTCTGCGGCTTCTGGGAGGGCAACGAATCCGGCTATGCCAGCATGGCCTGGGTCAGCCGGGAGTACGCGGACCAAATGACCGGCGGGGAATATAACCGGGACGGCAGCATTCTGGGCCAGTACATGGCCCAGGTCAGCCTGTACAGCGACCGCAATATCGAGACCGCCATGGATAAAATCCTGGCCGATACCGGGATTGCCGGGCTGGAATACAGCGCAAACCTTGCCTATTCCCCGGAAATGGGGGCCGCCGCTTTCCAGGAAACCCTGCCCATGTATTTGGGCATGGTTTTGGTCTTCGCCGCCGGGTACCTGATTATTTACAACATCTTCCAGATCAGCGTCGCCGCCGACGTGCAGTTTTACGGCAGGCTGAAAACCCTGGGCGCAACTACCCGGCAGATTAAAAAGCTCATCTACGGGCAGGCGGGCCGCCTGTGCCTGATGGGCATCCCTGTGGGCCTCATTTCCGGCTGGCTTCTGGGGATGGTGCTGGTGCCTGTCTTTACGGGAATCGTAGAGAGCGGCGGCAAAACCTCGGCAAACCCGGTAATTTTTATCGGCGCGGCAGTTTTTGCCTGCCTGACGGTGTTCATTTCCTGCCTGCGCCCGGCCCGGCTGGCCGGAAAGGTTTCCCCCATGGAGGCTCTGCGCATGACCGACGCCGACGGCCAAAGCAAAAAGAAATCGAAGCGGGGCGAAACCGGCGCGTCCTTGGCGGGACTTGCCTGGGCAAACCTCTGGCGCAACAAAAAGCGGACCATCACCGTTATTTGCTCCCTGACCCTGGGGCTGACGCTCTTAAGCAGCTTTTACGCCAAAAACGCCGCCTTTGACATGGAAAAATACCTGGCGGGCCTGACCATCGCGGACTTTACCCTGACGGACGCCACCAGCGGGGACTATTTGGGCGGCTACAACCCCCAGGGAAATACCCTGAACCCGGAGCTTGTGGAAGCCATGGAGAACCGGGAGGGCCTGGAAGCTATCGGGCATCTCTACAGCAAGCGGCTTGACTGGCAGCTTGACGAGGAAACGGCGGCCAATATCGGGAACTTTTACACAGAGGAAATGCTGGCGGACTGGGCCGAATATGATCCCCACGGCGCAAACCAGGTTACTGCCGCCCTGGAAAACCGCCAGGCAGGCGCGGTGGTCTACGGCGTGGACGGCATCCCCCTGGATACCATCACCCAAGAACAGTACCGGATGGACGGCGAATTTGACGCGGAGGCCTTTGCCGGCGGGGAGTATGTGCTGGCCATAGGCCCCGCCGCAGAACCGGGGCAGGATTATCCCGTCCTCCCAGTCCCCTCGGTGGGCAGCACTGTCACTTTGGATGGGAAGGATTACACCGTCATGGCGGTGGTCTACCCCCTGACGCCGGTTATGGAAGGGGCCTCGGAACAGGGGGCTTCGGATGTCCTGGAGCTTTCCTTCCTCCTTCCCAGCCGCACCTTCCGGGAAAACTGGCCGGAAAACACCCTGCGCAAGCTTTTTGTCAATGTGGACGGCGCCCATCTGGGGGAAACCCAAAGCTGGCTGGACGATTACACGGAAACTGTGGACGCCAGCCTGCCCGTCACCTCCCGGCAGACCATGGCGGAACAGTACCAAGCAGAAACCCGTTCCTCCGCCGTCATGGGCAACGCCGTCAGCGTGGTCATCGCTTTGGTAGGCGTCCTAAACTTCGTCAATTCCATGGTCACGGCCATTGTGTCCCGGAAGCGGGAATTTGCCGTCATCCAGAGCGTGGGCATGACAAAGAACCAGCTCTGCCGGATGCTGGCGTATGAAGGGATTTTCTACGCGGCCCTGACATTGGCGGCCTCCTACCTTATCAGTTCCCTGGCGGTAGGGGTGGTCATCCGGGCCATGGTGGCGGGAGGCTTTACCACCTTCCGGTTCACCCTCCTGCCTTTGGGTATCTGTACCCCCATCCTCCTAGTGTTTGCCGTGCTGATTCCCTTCCTCTGCTTTAAGAACCTGGAAAAACAGAGCATCGTGGAACGGCTGCGGATGGAATAACGGCAAAACGAAACGCCCGGCCCCAAACAGGCCAGGCGTTTTGTCATGCACAACTGTACAAAAGAAAACAATAAAAGTTTTCGCCCGCCTTTTTCAAAAGGCGGTGGGATTGGAAAGGGCAAAGCCCTTCCTCGCGCTCCGCAGAGCGCGAAATCTCCTATGATACAAAAGATCAGGAAGGGAGGCCAAATAGTCCGGTGGACTGTTTGGCCGTGGGAAACCCTATCAAGGGGTTTCCCGAAAATAATGGATTAGAATCTACCGTGCCAAACAATTCACTGGATTGTTTGGCAGAGAACGCTTCGGGTACAGTCGGACGGCTTACGCCGTTTGACAAATCCCATGCGTGGATTTTTCAAACTTTTTTCTGCGCTTTTTTATCTTGGAGATTCCGCTTTCTGCGGAAAGCGGCCGAGGGCTTTGCCCTCTGGACACCCACCGCCTTTTGAAAAAGGCGGGCGAAAACTTTTGCTGTTTCTCTTTTGTACAGTTGTACATTACAATACTTTGCGCCCGGCCTTTTGCAAGGTTCCGGGCGCTTGCTTTTGGAGAACTCAGGACTCTTTTTTCAAAGGAAGGTCGGCAATCCGCACGCTGCGGGTGTGCTTGATCTCGTGCCATACGGTGGACTTTTTAAAGAGGCAGAGAAGATTGATGGGGATCCAGCTCATGACAAAGACCCAGTAGTACAAAATCCCTTTCCACATTTTACGGCTGTATTTTTTCTCAATCAATACGGTGACGTAAGCCATGAACGCCGTCCCCAGGAAGGAAGCCGCCGGGGAAAACAGCTGGATGTAGAACCAGGCGTCAGGGAACAGCTTCACCTGCTGGTAAAAAATGGCCGTTACGGCGCTGAGGATCATGGAAACAAAGCACAGCACCTGCATCACCGGTGCCAGGAAGAAAACAAACTGGTCAAAGCTTAAGGCGGAACGCCCTTTGACGGCCTGTCTTAACAAGGGCATGCAGTAGCGGCCGCAGCCTTGGATCATGCCGGTGGACCAGCGTTTCCGCTGTTTCCAGGATTGCTCGAAGGTCAGGGGCTGTTCGTCGTAAATCCGGGCTTCCGGGACCCAGGCCACCTTTTCGTTTTCCAGGATGCACTGGGCGGTGAATTCAATGTCCTCGGTCATGGTGAAGGTGTGGAAGCCGCCCATTTTCCGGAGAAGCTCCGCGCTGACCATCCAGCCGCTGCCGTTGATGATGGCGGTCAGGCCCAGGTTGCTGTGGGACTGGCTGTAAAAACGGCTGATCATCCAGTAGTAAATGGAATAGCTGCCGGATACGGCGGAATCGTGGGGATTCTTGCTGTCCCGGTAGGACTGGGCAGCCTTTGCTCCGCCGCAGTAGGCGTTGTTCATGGCTTTCAAGAAGCCGGGGTCCACCAGGTTGTCCGCGTCAAAGACGCAGAACGCGTCGTAATTCTGTTCCGCCAGAAGTTTGTCAAAGGCCATGGTCAAAACCTCGCCTTTGCTCTTGACGGGGATGTTGCAGTCGATGATTTTCGCGCCGGCCCGGCGAGCGGCCCCGGCGGTGTCGTCGGTGCAGTTGTTGGGGATTACGTATACGTCATATAACTCCTTGGGGTAATCCTGGGCGTTTAAGCTCTCCACCAGGTTCCCGATGACGCATTCCTCATTCCGGGCGGCAACCAGCACGGCGAACCGGCCTTTTGGCGCAAACTGCTTTTGGGCTTTTCGCCTTTTCAGGCCCAGAAGCGCCACAATCAGGTTATATGCGGCGTAAATGGTAAATACGAAGCTGAGGCCCCAGGTCAGGGCGGACAACAGGATCAAGGTCAATTCCATAGGTCATCTCTCCTATCAAAGCAATTTCCAGGGGATCAGGCCGCGGTTCCAAGCCCCTGACAATGGATTGGGTTTCACGTTTCTGATAAGAAAACGGGGAAGGGAGCGGATCCCCTTCAACTTTACAAATTTATTATATCCCGCAATCTGTAAGAAACCAGCAAGAAAGGCTTAAGAATTCCTAAAATTATGGTTTAATCAAAACATTACATGAGAAATGTAGGGGACGATGCCCACATCGTCCCGCAACTTTCCCGGAATGTTTGTACAGAACTGCGGGCGGACAATGGCCGCCCCTACAATCCCAACGAAAAGGCCGCAATGATTTTGTAGGGGCGGGGCCTCCCCGCCCGCGTATCACACGGAATGTTTCTGGAAAATCGCGGGCCGGGCGACCCGGCCCCTACAAACGATAGAAGATGAAACCCGTCAAATCGGCGAGTTTATCGAGCTGTCCAGCGGTTGGATAGGAATTGAAACGCCGCGTCGAATTATCGGCCCGGATTCCGGGCTATACCCCCTCGCAGTCAAAGGGCGGGATAAAGCTCTCGTCCGCTGTGCCGCCCTCCTGAATGTACGCGTTTTCAATGCCGATGTTTACGGCAAAATCCAGCAGGTTTTCATATTCCGATTCCGTCACCGTCCGGTCGATTTCCGGGTAATCCCTGACGTTTTCCAAAGGCGTGAACTGGCTCATAATGCTCAAATAAATCCGATCCCCGTAAGTCCTGTGCAGATACCGCAGGATTTTTTTGGATTCTTTGGACATCCCCGGCAAAACCAGGTGCCGGACGATAACCCCTCTGGTCATAATGCCGTGAATATCAAACACCGGCTTCCCGGCCTGGCGCACCATTTCTGAAAGGGCCGCCTTGGCGTTTTCCAGGTAATCCGCCGCCCCGGAATATTTGGCGGCGTGCTCCGTGGAAACGTATTTGAAATCCGGCAGCCAGACGTCAACAAGCCCCTCCAAAAGTTTCAGGGTTTCCGGCTTTTCATACCCGCCGCAGTTGAACACCACCGGGATGGACAGCCCCTTTTCCTTGGCTTCCCGCAGGGCCAGGATAATCTGGGGCACATAATGAGTGGGGGTCACCAGGTTGATGTTGTGGGCCTGCTTGCCCTGAAGCTCTAAAAAGATTTCAGCCAGCCGGGAAACGGCGATTTCCTTCCCGGCGTCCCCCCGGCTGATTTCCCGGTTCTGGCAGTAAACGCACCCTAAAGGGCAGTAGGAGAAAAATACCGCGCCGGACCCCCGGGAGCCGGATATGCACGGCTCCTCCCAGTAATGCAGCGCAGCCCGGGCCACCTTGACGGTTTCTCCCACAGCGCCGCACCGGCCCCTTTGCCCCTCCAGCCGGTTGACGCCGCACTCCCGGGGGCAAAGACGGCATTCCTTTAAAAGTTCCAGCAAAGTATCTCCTCCCAATCCTAGTTTATCTCATGTACATTATAAATATTTTGGACGTATTTGTCAAGAATGTGAAAAACACATTGCGTATTTTCGTGTTTTTGATAAATTTTTCCGCTTCTCTTGCATCCTCAGCGCGAAAGGGTTACAATGAAGAAAAAAGCGGCAAGGAGCGATGTCTATGTTTGGCGTACAAATTACCGACGGTCCCCAGGATTGGCAGATTTTCCAGCAGGAGAACGGCTTCGGCCAGATCAGGGCTGCGGGGCGTTATTTCCTGCGGGAAGAAGTCCCCATGAAAGCGCCCCAGGTATTCGCCCGGGTTGTCCGGGAGGAGGACGGACGGCCCCTGCAATACTGGCAGAAGGCTCATATGGATGAAACCCGCGCCGGCTGGGAAATTTCCTTAAAAGTTCCGGCAGGGGGACTTTACCGGCTGGAAACCTGCCTGGCGGAGGAAAATGAACAGATTTTGGAATGGGCCATGCGTGGGGACATGCGGTTTCATTTAGGAGTCGGCGACCTTTATGTCATCGCAGGCCAGAGCAATTCTGCGGGCTATGGAAAAGACCCGGCCTACGACCCGCCGGAACCGGGCGTCCACCTGTTCCGCAACTGCGGCCGCTGGGATATGGCGGCCCACCCCATGAACGAATCCACCGGCACCATCCATCCGGTGAACCAGGAAAGCGCAAATCCCGGCCACAGCCCCTATCTGGCATTCGGGAAAATGCTCCGCCGGGAGATTGGGTATCCCGTCGGCCTTTTGCAGACGTCCTTAGGCGGTTCTCCCCTCCGGGGCTGGAACCCTAAAGAGGACGGGCGGCTTTACCGCAGCATGATGGAGGTTATCCGTTCTCAGGGCGGAAAAATCAAAGGCGTCCTCTGGTATCAGGGCTGTTCGGACACTAATCGGGAGGATTCGTCCACCTATTTAAAGCGCTTTGGGGAAATGGTTTCCTCTATGCGGCAGGAACTTCAGCAGGACGTCCCCTTTTTGACGGTTCAGATCAATCGTCAAACTGGGGTATTAGAAGAGGACAGGGGCTATTGGGGCATGATCCGGGAAGTTCAGCGGCAGGCGGCCCATGAAATCCCCGGGGTGTTTGTCATTCCAACGCTGGATTATACCCTGATGAGCGACGGCATCCACAACAGCGCCGTTTCCAATGTCGCAATGGGGGAACGGCTGGCGGCTGCGGCATTGCGGGAAATTTACGGCAAGCCCGGATTCCCGGCAGCGCCGGAACTGGAAACAGCCCGGTTTACAGACGAAAAAACTGTGGAACTCACCTTCCGGAATGTCCGGGGGCGGCTGTTCTGCTATGATGGGGTGCGGCCGGATATTTCCATTTGGGACGAAGAAGGGGAGATCCCTATGGAAAGCTGGGCGCTTTGCGGGGATAAAATCCGCCTCATCCTTTCCCGCCGGGCCAAAGGGATCTGTACGGCCGGCGGCGGCTGGAAACGGGAGCCGCAAAATCCCATGCCGGTGGATTTTGAAACCCACATCCCGGCCCTGGCCTTTTATCAGTTCCCCGTAGAACAGGCCCGGAGGCCGGGCGGCCAATTCGACGCGGCATTTTAACCTCTATCCAACCGCTGGACGGCGAAAATATTCGCCGTATGGATAAGTTTCAATTCCTATTGTTTTATCAGGATACATGGTAGGGGCCGGGGCGCCCGGCCCGCGTAAAATAAAAAACGTTTCGGGGAATCTGTGCCGAAAACGGCGGGGAGGTCCCGCATAGCAGGCTTGCTGACTACACAGGAGGTTTTTATGGCAGACAATATTCTACTCATCACTACCGACCAGCAGCGGTTTGACACCATCCAGGCTTTGGGCAACCGCAGCATCTTTACCCCTCACTTGAACTACATTGCTTCGCAGGGCATGGCCTTTACCCGCTGTTATGCGGACTGCCCCATCTGCGTCCCGTCCCGCACCACCATCATGACCGGGCAGCGGGGCTTTGAAAGCGGGGTAATCTCCAACGCCACCCACGCCCAGGCCATGTCGGCCGCCACAAAAGAACGCCGGACCCTTCCGGCCATCCTCACCGACGCAGGCTACCAGACCTGCGCCATGGGCAAAATGCACTTTGACCCGCCCCGGGCCCATTACGGCTTTGAGGAAATGCGGCTGCCTTTGGACTATATGCGCCAGTACGACAAATGTGCGGACAAAGCCCGGCCCAAAATCCACGGGGTTGGAGAGTGCCTGTTTGAGCCGGTGATTTCCACAGTGGAGGTTAAGGACAGCATTACCGCCTGGATTACCGACGGGGCGGTGGATTTCCTGGAAACCAGAGACCCCACCCGGCCCTTTTTCCTGTGGACCAGCTACACCAAGCCCCACCCGCCCTTTGATCCCTGCCGGGATTTTTGGGAGATTTACGATGGCATCCCCATGCCGGAGCCGGTTTACGGGGACTGGAGCCAAAACCTGGAAGAAGCGCCCCAGGGCTTCTTGGCGGGGACTTATGAGAACTCCAACGTGTATTATTACAGCAAGGAGCAGATCGCCGCGTCACGCCGGGCCTATTACGCCATGATTACCCAGGTGGACTACTCTTTGGGGCGGCTGTTTGGCTGCCTGCGGGAAAATCATCTGTTGGAAAATACCTGGGTTATCTTTACCGCCGACCATGGGGAGATGCTTGGCGACCACTATATGGCACAGAAAAATATGTTTTTTGAAGGCTGCGCCCACGTCCCCCTGCTGATTATGCCGCCTCAGGGCCGGAATCTGCCCCGGAATATCCGGGTGGACACCCTGGCGGAAATTGCGGACGTTTTCCCCACAATCCTGGCCATGGCTGGGGTTGATGCCCCCAAAGAAGCCAAGGGGAAGAACCTGCTGGAGCTTTCGGAGGAACGGGAATTTTACGGCAGCAGCCTGGACACCCATTTCTGCGTAATGGATGGGCCTATGAAGCTCATCTACTGCGCCTGCGGCGGCCATACCCTGCTCTTTGACATGGAAAAGGACCCTATGGAACAGCACGACCTGTCCCAGGACCCGGCCTATGCCGCCAAGAGGGAAGAGCTGTTTGAAAAACTATTGGCCCACACGGCACAGTACCGGCCGGAGGCATTGGAAAACGGGCAGTTTAAGACGACGCCTGCGCCCCGGTTCCCGGGGGACGTCAAGGGCCGCTGGTACGGGTTCCATTACCACGATTATTCCGTGGACACCTTCCATTAATGGAAAGGCGCTTCAGTTCCCATCGAACTTTTGCAAATAAGAATTGTGCAGGCAGAAAATTTTCTAAAACTACTTAGGGAGATGAAATTTTGCCCAACTGGAACCCCTGGCATGGCTGCCGGAAAAAAAGCGAAGGCTGCCAAAACTGCTATATGTACTATTTGGACGCCCAGCGGGGCCTGGACGGATCGGATATCCGTCGGGTCAAGGCGGGGTTTGACCTGCCTGTTAAACGGCGGCGGGACGGCAGTTTCCTGATTGCGCCCGGCAGCCGTCTCTTCGTCTGCATGACCTCGGATTTTTTCCTGGAGGAAGCCGACTCCTGGCGGCCGGAAGCCTGGTCAATTATCCGGGAACGGCCGGACGTGCTCTTTACCTTGACCACCAAACGTCCGGAGCGGGTGCAAAATTGCCTGCCGGATAATTGGGGGGAAGGCTGGCCCAACGTTTATTTGAACGTTACGGCGGAAAACCAGCGCCGGGCAGACGAACGGCTGCCAATCCTGACATCTCTTCCTTTCCGCTGGCGGGGCGTTTTTGCCACGCCGCTGTTAGAAGAGATTCACATGGAAAAGCACCTGCAAACCGGGAAAATCCACGCTGTTTCTGCGGGCGGGGAGAATTACACAGGGGCCAGAGTCTGTGATTTTGC
The DNA here is from genome assembly GCA_018716725.1 of Candidatus Merdivicinus excrementipullorum. Classification (GTDB taxonomy): domain Bacteria; phylum Bacillota; class Clostridia; order Oscillospirales; family Ruminococcaceae; genus Merdivicinus; species Merdivicinus excrementipullorum. Next base: position 21,700 of record DVJP01000056.1, read on the forward strand.
TTGGGTGGAATCCCTTTTTTGCCAATGCCGGGACGCCGGGGTGAACTTTGATTTTTGGGATACCGGCGCGCTTTTCCGGAAGGACGGCCGCCTCTACCGGGTGCCGCATGCCCTCCGGCGGGAACAGGCGCGGAAAGCCGGGCTTTCATTCCGGGGGAAGCCCCTGGAATTTATACCGCCGGAGTTTACGGAACAGCTTCGGCTGCTGGACCCCTAAGGAAGATCAGATCAAAATCATATGTGAAAGGAGGTACAATATGCGAGATTATTGTATCATTACTGATTCTACCAGCGACCTGTCCCTTTCCGCGCTTCAGGAAAGCGGCGTCATGGTGATTCCTATGGAATTCCACTTGGGCGGGAATTCCTACCACAATTACCCGGACGAACGGGAATATGACATGAAAACCTTTTATGCCCAGCTAAAAGCCGGCCAAACCTCCACCACCAGCCAAATTAACCAGCAGACCTTTATAGAAGTGTTCGAGCCGGTTTTGCAGCAGGGGAAGGACGTGCTCTACCTGGGGTTTTCCTCGGGATTAAGCGGAACCTTCCACAGTTCCTGCCTGGCGGCGGAGGATTTGCTGCACAAATATCCCGGAGTGAAAATTCTCTGCGTGGATACCTTGGCCGCTTCCGCAGGGGAAGGGCTTTTGGTATACGCCGCCGCCAAGAAAAAGGCGGAAGGTATGGGCATTGAGGAGCTGGCCAAATGGGCGGAGGACAACCGCCTGCGCCTGTGCCACTGGTTTACTGTAGACGACTTAAACCATCTGAAACGGGGCGGCAGGGTCAGCCCGGCCGCAGCCGTCATCGGGACGGCATTGGGAATTAAGCCGGTGCTCCATGTGGACGACGAGGGACATTTGATCCCTATGGAAAAGGTCCGGGGCCGCCGCAAATCCCTGGACGCCTTGGTGGAGCACATGGTCAAAACCGCTGATCCAAAGGAAGGGCAGACCATTTTTATCAGCCATGGAAACGCCCAGGAGGACGCGGAATATGTGGCCAAACAGGTAAAAGCCAAAATGAAGGTCAAAGACGTGGTCATCAGCATGATCGGCCCGGTAATCGGCAGCCATTCCGGCCCGGGGACCATCGCCCTGTTCTTTTTTGGAACCAAGCGATAATTAGGAGGAAACGACAGTGAAAATCGGTGTTTGCAGCGACTGCTTAATGAAAAAATATCCCGATGAGCGGGATGCCATCCGCCATTACGCGGCTTTGGGCGTTTCAGCCTTGGACTACAGCGGATACAATTACGACCGGCCCGGCAACCTTTATTTGCAGCCCGGCTGGGAGGATTACGCCCGTTCTTTGAAGGAAGCGGCGGAGGAAAGCGGGATTATCTTTTCCCAGGTCCACGCCCCTATGCTGTCCTATATGGACACGCCGGAGGTTTTTGAAGCCAAAATGGAGACAACCCGGCGGATGTTCCGGCTCTGCGAAATTTTGGAATCCCCCTATCTGGTCATTCATCCCCGGATGTTCGCCGACGGCATCAACGGTGAGCGCGCCGAGGAGTACCTGGCTTTGAATGTGGACTTTTACCGGGAGTTCCTCCCTTTGGCGGAAAAACATAAGGTGACTATCGCTTTGGAAAACATGTTTGGCTGGGATCCGGTGGTGAACCGCATCTGCCGCACCACCTTCTCCACTATGGAAGAGATTCTGGAATGCATCCGGCGGCTGAACAGCCCCTGGACGGCGGTCTGCCTGGACACCGGCCATGTGAACATCCTGCGGGAATCCCCGGCCCTGGCGGCCCGGAAGCTGGGCAAGCACTTGAAGCTCCTGCATGTCCACGATAACTACGCGGTAAACGACGACCACCAGGTCTGCGGCTACGGAAACATCGACTGGGACGCTTTTGTGGAGGCATTGAAGGAAATCGGTTACGACGGGGAATTTTCCTCGGAAGCCACCAGCGCCTGCCACCTGCTGCCGGCAGCCGCCGCAGAAACGGCGGTGAAGCTCCAGGCCGACGTCATGCGGG
>DVJP01000006.1 GCA_018716725.1 Candidatus Merdivicinus excrementipullorum
CGGTTCAACCACGCCACGGTGGAGTATGTGTTCCGCTGGGTACTGAAAGCTGCGGCAGAGGAAGGGTATCTGGACACAGAAGCTATTTTTGTGGACGGAACCCACATCAAAGCAAATGCCAATCTGAAAAAGCAGGCCAAAAAGGCAGTTCCCAAACAGGCAAAACGGTATACGAAAGAGCTGTACCGTCTGCGAAAAGAGAAGATTGAGCGTGTGTTCGCCGATGCGAAGGAGAAGCACAGTATGCGTTACACGCAGTACAGAGGCTTGGCTCAGGTAACAAATTTGCAAACCAAAAAACTCCTCTGGCTTGATTGCACCAGCAGGTTTTTCTACAGGCTGAAGGCAGGACCCTCCAGTAAACGGAGGGCCCTGCCTTTTTACTCCCTTTCCCTAGCCGCAGCCTGAGGGTGGATTGCGGGAGCATTTAGATTTTACTTAGTTTTTCAATATCATTTTTTGATACTGCGACGGCGTTATCCCCATCACTTTTTTAAAGCTGCGCGTAAAGTAATTGGCGTCACTGAACCCGATTCCAGCTGCGATCTCCGATATAGAAAGAGGAACGTCGTCCGAAATTTGCCTGATTGCGGCAGCGGCCTGCTTGATCCGGTAAGTTTGAATATATTTCTGCGGCGTCATACCCAGCATAAATTTAAACAGGCGGATAAAATGATCTGTGCTAATATGGAGAGCTCCGGCAATCTCATGAACGGAAAGCTTTTCATCGTAGTGCTGGTGGATATATAACAGTGCTTCTCTGATTGACGCGTTTTGCACCATCAGATGGTTTTGAAGAATCGTATATGATTTTTCCCTCCGCAAGAGGTCCAGAATCGTAAGGAGGGAAATCTGAATTGGCAAAGCATTTTCAGAAGCGGAATTACTTAAGCTGTCGAGCCGGCGTATATGCGAGAGGGCTTGCTGACGCCAGCCTTCTTCCTCTGTAATCAGCTGGGTGAGGGAAACTCTTTGAGGCAGAATTTCTGCATAAAATTGCTGGCAGATATAACTGGACGACGCAGGGAATACAAATTTTTTTCCAAACAAAAAGCTGACGTATGCCCCGGGGGGGGTATTCTAAGAAGGTGTGAATAGCACATTGATCTAAAAACAAAGCCTCGCCCTTTTTTACACAATACTCCTGCCCATCAATTAGGTAATGGAAAACGCCGTCTTTGACATAAATAATCTCATATTCCTCATGCCAGTGCGTGTCAAAAGTATATTCGTAATTTTTGGGGTCATGCCGGTATATGGCGTAATTAAACTGGTCCGTTCCGTGCTGGATGTCTTCCGGACCCAATCTTTCAAACAAACGCTCACCCCCATGCCGAATAGATTTGCTTTTATTATACACGGCTGTTGCGGCAACATCAAGAGGTTTGAGGAAAATGATATGAAAAAGTTATAAAGATTTTTAGAAATTAGCAAAAAAACTGCAAATTGTCGAAAATGTGCTATTAGAAAGTCGATTTCATTCTAACACTTACATAACAATTCATGATACATTATATATAATATTTCAAATTAAAAAACTGATTTTATGCATTACATGAATATTGTTAATAATGGAGGAAAGCTATGGTATACATTGCGGAGAACAAGCTCATCCGGGAATATGACGGGGAGCGGATGATGATCGAGGCTTATGGAGAAAACAGCCTGCGGGTGCGGGTGACCCGGCTCAAGGATTTCCCGGAGGAAAACTGGGCGCTGATCCCCCAGCCGGAGCAGGGCGCAAAAATTACCCTGACCCAGAACGAAAAAGAGGCGGAAACCCAAAAGGTCAATTCCGAGGAACGGATCGTAGGCGACGGGGCCGTTATGGAAAACGGCAAGATCCGGGTGATCCTCAACAAGGCGGGCAAGCTGATTTTTGAAAACAGCGAGGGAAAAACTCTCCTGCGGGAGCTGGAATGCGACCGCCACAGCAGTCTTGGCATCCGGACCAGAGAACTGAAAACCCTTTCCGGCGGGAATTTTAAGGCCAGCCTGAAGTTCGAGTCCGACCCGGCGGAAAAGCTCTTCGGCATGGGCCAGTATCAAAACGGCGTGTTCAACCTGAAGGGCAGCTTCTTGGAACTGGCCCAGCGGAATTCCCAGGCCAGCGTGCCCTTTATGGTGTCCAGCTTAGGCTACGGCTTTTTCTGGAACAATCCGGCGGTGGGCCGGGCGTCCTTCGGCGTAAACGTCACCGAGTGGGAAGCGGAAAGCACCAAGGTCATTGATTTCTGGATCACGGCGGGGGATACCCCGGCGGAAATCCACGCCCAGTACATGGCCGTCACCGGCAGGCCCCCCATGATGCCGGAGCACGGCCTTGGGTTCTGGCAGTGCAAGCTGCGGTATCAGACCCAGGAGGAGCTTCTCTCCGTTGCCCGGGAATACCACCGGCGGGGCGTTCCCCTGGACGTTATCGTCGCCGACTTTTTCCACTGGACATTGGAAGGCACCTGGGCCTTTGACCCGGAATACTGGCCGGACCCGGAGGGGATGGTCAAGGAGCTGGAAGCCATGGGGACCAAG
>DVJP01000057.1 GCA_018716725.1 Candidatus Merdivicinus excrementipullorum
GCCAAAATAAATGAACCCTACGCCGCCTTTGCGGTAATGGGGCACCACGGAGGATTGCCTGATGGCGGAAGCCGGACAGATTCCATCGACTCCCCCACTTTTTCCGGTCGATTGCAAAGGGCGGCCAAAGGGAAGCTGGCAGACTACTCTGCATGGCAGAGTGAAATTCATCTTCCCAAAGCGGCTCTGCCCCTCATAAGTCAGCGCGACCCAAAAGAAATCATGTTTTTTATCCGGATGCTGTATTCCTGCCTCACCGATGCGGATTTTCTGGATACTGCGGAATTTATGGACGGGCGAAAAACGGAACCCTGTGCGGATTCTATAGAGACGCTTGCGGAAAAACTGGATCACTTCTGTGAAAGCTGGTTTCCGCCTAAAACGCCCCTCAACCAGCAGCGATGCGCCATCCTCCGAAAATGCCAGCAGCAGGGGGACTTGCTCAAACCCGGCCTCTTTTCCCTGACAGTTCCCACCGGCGGAGGAAAAACCGTTTCCTCTATGGCTTTTGCCCTTCATCATGCCAAAGCGCATGGTCTGAAGCGGATTGTTTATGTTGTTCCGTACACTTCCATTATTGAGCAGAATGCAGATGTGTTCCGGAAGATTCTGGGGGACGCCAATGTTTTGGAGCATCACTCCGGCGTTCTGTATGACGTGGGAGAGGAAGCGACGCCAGAAAGCTTCCGCATGGCAAAAGCAGCGGAAAACTGGGACATCCCCATTGTCGTAACAACGGCCGTCCAATTTTTTGAATCGCTTTTCTCCAACCGCCCCTCCCAGTGCCGCAAGCTGCACAGCCTGGCCCAGAGCGTGATTGTTTTCGATGAAGCGCAGATGCTGCCGGTTCCGTACCTGCGGCCCTGCGTCTATGCTATTTCCCAGCTCATCAAAAATTACCGGGCATCCGCCGTCCTGTGTACCGCGACCCAGCCGGCTTTGGGGAAAATCTTCCAGGAATTCCTGCCGGATTTCCCACAGACTGAAATCTGTCCGGAAGGTACGGTTTGCTGGAAGGATTTCCGCCGCTCCTGTTTTCAGAAATTGGGAACTCTTTCCCACACGGAACTGGCGGGCAGGCTGATGGAGCAGAACCAGGCGCTGTGCATTGTCAATACCCGGAAAAGCGCCCGGACCATCTGGGGGGAGCTGGAACCGGAAGGCGCTTACCACCTCTCGACTTTGATGTATCCGGAACACCGCCGGGCGGTGCTGGAAGAAATCCGTTCCCGTCTGAGAAACGGACTTCCGTGCCGGGTGGTATCCACCTCCCTGATTGAAGCGGGAGTTGATGTGGATTTCCCTGCGGTTTTCCGGGAAGAATCCGGGCTGGATTCCATCCTCCAGGCAGCCGGGCGGTGCAACCGGGAAGGCAAACGGCCGGCCGCAGAATCTGTTGTCACGATTTTCCGGGGAGAGGATGCGCCCCCTTCCCTTTTTTCCATCCCCATCGCCGCCGGCCGGCAGACAATCTCCAAATTTGAAGAGCTGGACAGCAAAGAAGCAATTTTCCACTATTTCCAGGAACTGCTGGATTTAAAAGGAAAAGACGCCCAGGATCAGAAAAAGATCCTTTCCCTGATCCAAAGCGGCGCCATGCCGTTTCGCACCATTGCGGAACAATTCCATCTGATTGAAAGCGGTACGCGGACGGTTTACATCCCGAAGGGAGAAGGCGCGGAGTATGCCCAGCGGCTGCGCCTGGGAGAACGGAGCCGCTCCCTGTTCCGCAAACTGGGGCAGTATGGCGTATCGGTTTATGAACAGCATTTTCAGGCGTTATATGATGCGGGAGACTTGGAACTGTTGGACGGAGAAACGGCGGTTTTGACCAATTTGGATCTGTACAAGGAATCCACCGGCCTTTCTCTGGAGGCCGGTAACGGGAAAGCAGAATTCATATAAGGAAAGAGCTGTTGCCCAACTTTCGTTTTGCAACAGCTCTTAACAAAATCATTTTCTTTTCTATATTTCAATCCACGCATTTCTGCGACACTTTTATTATATCGTAAAAAAAATTTTTTTGCAAGAAGAAAAATAATATTTATAGATAAGAAAATGATTGACATCATTCAAAACAAGTGATATAATGAAGGCAGAAAGGAAGTGAGTAATGTGTCGATTCGAGTTGAGGTTTGGGGAGATTATGCCCTCTTTACCAAACCGGAGCTGAAGGCTGAAAGGGTTAGCTACGACGTCATGACCCCTTCCGCGGCAAGAGGGATTCTGGACGCTATTTTCTGGCATCCTGGGCTGAAATGGCAGGTGGACCGGATTTTTGTCCGGGCGCCTATCCGTTTTTTGAATCTGCGCCGCAACGAGGTCAAGGCAACGGTGAACGCCGGTTCCGTACGGACTGTCATGAACCGGGGCGAAGGGAATCTGTGGCTTTCTGCCCCGGATGAAATCCAGCAGCGGGCCGCTTTGCTGCTGCGGGACGTCCGGTATGTAATCGAGGCCCATTTTGATATGACGAACCGTGCCGCCCCTGGGGACAATCCTGGAAAATTTCAGGACATCATGAAACGGCGCATTCAAAAGGGTCAGTTCTATCATCAGCCGTATTTTGGCTGCCGGGAATT
>DVJP01000058.1 GCA_018716725.1 Candidatus Merdivicinus excrementipullorum
GAACCCCTGTGCGGCGAAAATTATTTGTTGTTGATGCAGGTGATGCCGGGAAGTTCCTTGCCTTCCAGGTATTCCAGGGAAGCGCCGCCGCCGGTGGAGATGTGGGTCATCTTGTCGGCGAAGCCCAGCTGAATGACAGCCGCAGCGGAGTCGCCGCCGCCGATGACAGTGGTGGCGTCAGCCTCGGCCATAGCCTTGGCAACAGCCAGGGTGCCGGCTGCCAGGGTGGGGTTCTCAAATACGCCCATAGGCCCGTTCCAAACGATGGTTTTAGCTTCTTTCACCGCAGAAGCGAACAGCTCCTGGGTCTTGGGTCCGATATCCAGGCCCATCATGTCCGCCGGGATCTTGTCGGAATCCACATAGCTCACTTCGATCTTAGCGTCGATAGGATCCGGGAACGCTTCCGCAACAGCGGTATCCACAGGCAGGAGGAGCTTCACGCCCTTATCTTCCGCCTTCTTGAGCATCTCTTTGCAGTATTCCACCTTCTCGTCGTCAACCAGGCTCTTGCCAACTTCGTAGCCTTTGGCTTTTAAGAAGGTGTAAGCCATGCCGCCGCCGATAATCAGGGTGTCAACTTTGTTCAGCAGATTTTCGATAACGCTCAGCTTGTCGGAAACTTTCGCGCCGCCCAGGATTGCCAGGAAGGGACGGACAGGATCGTTGACTGCGTTGCCCAGGTACTGGATTTCCTTCTGCATCAGGTAGCCCACAGCGCTTTCCTTGATGTAGTCGGTAACGCCGGCGGTGGAGCAGTGAGCGCGGTGAGCGGAGCCGAAAGCGTCGTTGACATAAACGTCCGCCAGGCTGGCCAGCTCCTCGCTGAACTCAGGCAGGTTCTTGGTTTCCTCTTTGCGGAACCGGGTGTTCTGGAGCAGAACTACGTCGCCGTCTTTCATAGCGGCCACAGCGGCTTTGGCGTTCTCGCCCACAACGTTGTCGTCGTTGGCGAAAACAACTTCCTTGCCCAGCAGCTCGCCCAGGCGGACAGCCACGGGAGCCAGGCTGAATTTTTCTTCGGGGCCGTTTTTCGGTTTGCCCAAGTGGCTGCACAGGATCAGGCGGCCGCCGTTTTCAATCAGTTTTTTCAGAGTGGGCAGAGCCGCGACGATGCGGTTGTCGTTGGTGATTTTGCCGTCCTTCATGGGGACGTTAAAGTCACAGCGAACTAAGACTCTTTTGCCCTTGACATTGATGTCTTCCACAGTTTTTTTGTTGTAAGAGGTCATGTTTGTTCATCCTTCCCTATTCACATTTGATTGTTAAAGAGTAAACAAGCCTAAGATTATTTTATCGCATTTCCCAAAAATTTGCAAGGGATTTCCTGCAAAATCCACCCAAAAAATCCACCGAAAGAGGCTTGCTTTTCCAAAAACTTCTCGTGGATTTCCGCCAAAAGGGTTAATGCCGGGGCCTGCCCCGGAAAATGACAGCCGCAACCTTGGGACCGGCGTTGATGCTGATGGCGGCTCCGATAGGCGCTTTGATCTCGCAGGGATAGCCCAGCTCCTTTTCCAGGTCCCCCGCCAGCTGGTCCCCGTATTCCGGCGCGGAGCCATAGAGGACCACATAGGGCGTCTGGGGGATCATTTCGGCTTTTACCTTTTTAATCAGAGCCGGGATCACGGCCTTTTCCCCCCGGACCTTGCCGAAGGTCACCGATTCGCCGTCCTCAAAGGAGATGAGGGGCTTTAACCCCATGAGTTCCCCCACAAAGGCGGCGGCGCAGCTGACCCGGCCGCTTTTTTTCACATATTCCAGGGTATAGGGGGCGAAAATCACCCGGCAGCAGTTGAACCAGTCCTCCAAATAGGCCACAATCTCCGCGGGCAGCATCCCCTTTTCCGCCTTTTTGGCGGCCTCGATAACCGGGTAGCCGTAGCCCATGGAATAGGTCTGGGAATCCACAATGTCGATTGCAAAATCCCCTTCCGCCTCCGGATGGGCCTCAAAGAACTGTTCCTTGGCCAAATGAGCGTTGCTGTTGGTGCTGGAGCCTTTGGCGTTGATGGATACATAGATCACATTGGTATAGCCTTCCCCGAAAAGCTCTTCATAAACCTCCGTAAACTGCATGGCGGTATACTGGGCGGTGCTGGGGATTTTGGGGCTGGACTCCAATATCCCGTAAAATTCCTCCGGGGTAAAATCCCGCCGTTCCACATAGCTTTGGTCCCCCACTGTAATGGAGAAGGGGAGAATCCGGATCTGGTGCTTTTCCTCCAGCTCCTTTGGAATATCGCAGGCGGAATCTGTGACGATTTTAATTTTTCTCATAGCTGTCTGCTCCATTCTTTCCTTTATTCAGCGTCCTCGTCCCAGCAAAGCCGGGCCAGACGGCCTTTTTGTTCCAATTCCGGGTATCCCCACTGGCGCAGGGCCTCATAAACGCCGATGGCCACGGAATTGGAGAGATTTAAGCTCCTTACCTCCGAACGCATGGGGATCCGGACGCAATCTTCCGGATTGTCCTTCAAAAGCTCCTCCGGCAGGCCCGCGTCCTCCCGGCCGAACACCAGGTACGCCCCGTCGGGGTACCGGACGTCCGAATGGGCCTTGCGGCCCTTGGTGGTGAAATAATAAAAGGGGCCGGGGTTTTTCTCCCGGAAATCCGCCCAGTTTTCGTAATAAGTAATGTCCAGCAGGCGCCAGTAATCCAGGCCCGCCCGCTTGAGCTTTTTGTCGTCCACTTCAAACCCCATGGGTTTGACAATGTGAAGCCTGGCCCCTGTTACCGAACAGGTCCGGGCAATATTTCCGGTGTTCTGGGGGATCTGCGGTTCCACCAGAACTAAATTCAACGTCAATGCAAACGCCTCCATTTTCAATTGGGCTGAGGCATACTCCTCATACAAGGATATTATACCAAATATCCGCCTGGGCAACAAGGGAAACCCGGCGGAAATTCACACAAATTTCATATTTCACAAAATTTCACCCGCTGTATAAGGCCATTTCAGGTGGGACAAACTATTTTTGCAGGAGGGATTTGAGGATGGCTCTGATTCAAATGGAAAACGTTTGCCGCACATACCGGGCCGGGAACAACGCGGTGGAAGCCCTGCGGGGGATTTCCCTCACTGTGGAAGCCGGGGATTTTCTGGCCATTATCGGCAGCTCCGGGTCGGGGAAATCCACCCTGATGAACCTGCTGGGCTGCCTGGACGTCCCGGACTCCGGCCGGTACCTTCTGGACGGGGCGGACGTTTCGGATTTGGACGAAATGGAACTGACCCAAATCCGCAGCCGGAAAATTGGGTTTATTTTCCAGGGGTTTCATTTGATCCCCACCCTAAGCGCCCTGGAAAATGTGGAGCTTCCCCTCCTTTACCGGGGGATTCCGCCGGGGGAACGGCGGAATCTGGCGGTAAGGGCCTTGGAAAAAATGGGGCTTTCCTCCCGGATGGAACACCGCCCCGGGGAGCTTTCCGGGGGCCAGCAGCAGCGGACGGCCATTGCCCGGGCCATTGCCGCCAGCCCTCCCCTGATTTTAGCGGACGAGCCTACGGGGAACCTGGACTCCGCCACCGGCGCGGAGGTTATGGACTGCCTTTGCGCCTTAAACCGGGAGGGAAAGACCATCGTCCTCATCACCCACGACCCCGCCGTTGCGGCCATGGCCCGCCGCACGGTGCAAATCCGGGACGGACGGCTCACAAATCCGGCTCAAACCGCCTGTTTTTCCGGCCGGGAACCAGCCCCCGGACATTGCAATAAAATAGAACAGAACCCTTAGAAAGGAGCGACTTTACCATGTCAGTCAAGCGCGGAGAAATCTATTACGCAGATTTAAGCCCCGTTGTCGGCTCTGAGCAGGGCGGGATACGGCCTGTGCTCATCGTCCAGAACGACGTGGGAAACCGATACAGCCCCACCGTCATCGCCGCAGCCATTACCAGCCAGCAGGGGAAGGCCAAACTCCCCACCCACATTGAATTGTCCGCCAATTCCTGTGGCCTCACCAAAAATTCCGTGGTGCTTTTGGAGCAGGTGCGGACTTTAGACAAGCGCCGCCTGCGGGAAAAAATGGGGGAGCTGCCGGAGGACGCCATGCATTCGGTAGATTCGGCCCTGTCCATCAGTTTCGGCCTGACCCCCCGGAGAAGGTCCTCTACTTAAGCGCGGATATTGGACCGGGCAGGCGTTTTGGGCCTGCCCGGTTATTTTCCGGAGATGTAAAAAACCAGCAATCCCAGAACGGGACTGCTGGCTTCACTGTTTTTTCCAAACCGGGCAGAATTACTCGGCCTGAGGAGCGCCGACAGGGCAGACGTTGGAGCAGTTGCCGCAGTCAATGCAGGTAGCCGCATCGATCACGTACTTGCCGTCGCCTTCAGAAATTGCGCTGACAGGGCATTCGCCGGCGCAAGCGCCGCAGCTGATGCACTCATCGTTGATTACATATGCCATGGGTATTACACCTCCTTCGTGTTCTCTGGTATTATTGTACCATATTTTCTTTAAAAATCAAGGTCTTGCGGAAATTTTCTTTCCAATTTACTCGTCAAGGCCCGTTTTTTCCTCCCGATGGGACTTGCCGCCAAATTCTCCCCGGAGGGGCTTGACCTCCCGGCGGTTGTATTCAGCCGGGGCGGCGTCAGGCCGTTCGTCCAGCTGGACCTTCAGCGCGCCGGTTAAAAGGTTGCTGTCCACCACAACGCCCCGTCCATCGGGGGTTTGGACTGCCGCGCCGTTTTTGGGAGTGATCTTTAAAAGCTCCTCGTAAGCGTCCTGCTCATATTTTAAGCAGCACATAAGCCGGCCGCAGGCGCCGGAAATCTTGGTGGGGTTTAAAGAAAGCCCCTGCTCCTTGGCCATTTTAATGGAAACCGGCTGGAAATCCCCCAAAAAGCTGGCGCAGCAGAAGGGCCGGCCGCAGATGCCGATGCCTCCCAGCATTTTGGCCTCGTCCCGGACGCCGATCTGCCGCAGCTCGATGCGGGTGCGGAAAACGCTGGCCAAATCCTTCACCAGTTCCCGGAAATCGATGCGCCCGTCGGCGGTGAAATAAAAGAGGATTTTGTTGTTGTCAAAGGTATATTCCACGTCCACCAGGTTCATCTGAAGCTTGTGGCGGGCGATCTTTTCCTGGCAGACCCGGAAGGCTTCCTTTTCCTTCCGGGCGTTTTCCGAAAGCTGCTCCAGGTCCTTTTCCGTGGCGACCCGGATAATGCTCTTTAACGGGGCCACAATGCGGTCGTCCTCCACCATCTGGTTGGCAATAGTCACAGTCCCGCACTCCACGCCCCGGGCGGTTTCCACAATGACCCGTTGGCCTACGGGCGCTGTTTTCCCGTTGGGGGAAAAATAATAGGTTTTGCCGGTATTGGAAAACCGGACGCCAATAATTTCGGTCATAAAATTTAAAATTCCCTTTCTCCGCTTACAAGGCCCGGGCTTCCATCACTGTTTTCAGCCTGGCTCCCAGAAGCGCCGCTGTCAGCGGGCAGTTTGCGTTGTATTGCAGGGCTTCACGGACCTCCCCGATAACGTCGTGCAGGGCCGCCGCCCGGATAGGCTGGATTCTGCGGGAAAGCTCCTCCGCGTCCGGGTCCCCCGGCGCAAAGGGCGCCGCGGCAATCCTGCCCAGAAGGCCGTCAAAATCGGAAAGCAGACGGCGCAGGCCCTCCCGGTCCCCGTCAAAGGGGGCCAGCGCCTCCAGCACGTCAAATTCCCGGCGGGCAGTCAGGGCTTTTGCCAGGGCCAGGGCCTGTTCATATCCCCGGCGGACGGAGTCCTGCTCCAAAAAGGCCAGGCTTTTGCCCAAATTCCCGCCGCCGTACCGGACGGCCCGCCAAAGCTCCTCCCCTTCCAATCCGGGAAGCCGTTCTTTCAGCCATCCGGCCGCCTCTTCAGCGGAAACGCCGAAGAGTTCCAGCGTCACGCACCGGGAAACGATAGTCTCCGGCAAAGCCCGGCGGCTTTTTGCCGTCAGCAGAAATACGGCGTATGGCGGCGGCTCCTCCAGCACCTTTAACAGGGCGTTGGCGGCGGCCAGGTTCATATCGTCCGCGTCCTCAATAAGGACCACCCGCCAATCCGACTCATTGGGGCGGATAAACACATCCTCCCGCATGGCCCGAACCTGTTCCACCAAAATCGCCGTCTTGTCCCCGGGCTTTTTCACCACGGAAAAATCCGGATGGGCATTCTTTAAAAACTTGACGCAGGCGCCGCAGCGGCCGCAGGGTTTCGGCCCGCCGCCGCATAAAAGCGCCTGCGCAAAAATCCGGGCTAAGGTTTTCTTTCCAAGCCCTTGGGCCCCGCAGAGCAGGTACGCATGGCTTGGCCGCCGGCCTTCCGCCGCGGCCCGCAGCATTCGGACTGCGGCGGAATTACCTTGGAACGATGAAAAACCCATCCGGCTTAAAGCTTCTCAAAACGCTGGACGTCGGTGACGATAATAGTCGCGCCGCCCACGGTCACTTCCACCGGGAAGGGGGTATAAGAGCCCAGGCCGTAGCCTGCGGAGGAAGACACCATCTGTTTGCGTTTTTTGGAATGGTCGGCGATAATGCTGATGACCCGATCCACATTCTCATCCTCGGTACAAATCAGGAAGGTGGTGTTGCCGGCCATCAGGAAACCGCCGGTAGACGCGAGCTTGGTAGCAAAGAACCCGTTCTGGGTCAAAGCGCCGGAAACAGAAGAGCTGTCGTCGCTGCTGACAATGGCGTAAATAAGTTTCATACAAGAGGCCTCCTTTGTAAGTATCCTGCAAGCCCAATGGCTTATGTTATTATTTTACCACTTTCAGAGAAAAATTACCACTGTTTTTCAGAAGTTTTTTTTCATTTTCCCCGATTCGTTCTCCGGCGGCCGCCACCGGAATGGCCGGCGGGCAGGTGATGACGCTTTCGGCGGCGATTCGTCCCAGGGCGTCCTCCACCGGAATTCTCTCCCAGGGGGAGAATTCCGCCTGGCGCAGGGTCAGAACCGGCTTCGGGCAGGGCTTCTCCGGCCCGTAGGGGATAGGCGCGCCGGGGACAAAGCCGGAAAAGGCCTCTTCCAGCCGGGCAAAATCCCTTTCCGGGGTCTGGGGGGAAACCATGAGGATGATTTTCCCGCCTCCGGCAAACTCCGGCTCCATTTGATTCTCCCGGAGGAACGCCGCCATTTTTTCATGGGTCCAGCCGCATTTCTGGCAGTCTATGGTGATTTTGGCCGGGTCCTCCTTCCAGGGCAGAAGGGAAACGCCCCTTTCCCGGAGAACCCCTTCCGTTTTGGAAACCCGCATGCACATGGCCGCAAAATCCTCCCGGGCCTGCCCCGCCAAATAGGCGTTGCACAAATCCAGAGAGGCAAGGATCAAATAGGAGGGGCTTGTGGAGCCAAAGAGGGCCATATTGGCCTTCAGGGTCTCTTTTGGGATGTCCAGATTGCAGTGCAGGTACCCGCCGCCGGTGAGGACGGGAAGGGTTTTGTGGGCGCTGTCGCAGCAAAGGTCCGCTCCCAAGGTCATGGGGTGCTTATCCTCCGGCAGAAAGCGCAGATGGGCTCCGTGGGCGTTGTCGACTAACAGGATGCCGCCCCGTTTGTGCACCTCCCGGGCAATTGCTGCGATATCCGCCATGCCGCCGTAATAATCGGGGCTTGTCAGGTAAACGGCCTTTATTTCCGGGTCGGCGTCCATAGCGGCGGCAACCTCCCCGGCTGTTGCGGGCCGGAACAGGCCGTGTTCCCCGTCGTATTCCGGCAGAAGCCAGAGGGGCTGCCAATCTAAGAGAATGCAGGCCCGGACGAAGGCCACATGGCAGTTGCGCGCCGCCAGGATTTTTCCGCCCAAGGAGTAGGCGGTCCGCACCATGCCCAATATGGACAGAGTGGAGCCTCCCGCAGAATAGCAGGTGGATTTCACCCCGAAAAGCCCGGCGGCAATCTCCTCCGACCGGCCGATGACGCCCTCCGCCTCAAACAGAGCGTCGGCCCCTTTGATTTCAGTGATATCCAGGGAAAAGGGCAGCTTCTCCCCGCCGGGAAGCTTAGGCGGGTTCCCTTTATGCCCCGGCATGTGCAGCCGGGAGACGCCGCTTTGCTCATAGCGGCGCAGAAAATCAAAGATGGGGGTATCCGGACTGGCGGCGTGCGGCTTCATGGGCAATCTCCTTTAATCGCGGCAGGGCGTATGCGAAAAACTCTTTGTAGGCCGGGCAGAAATAGTTTAAGGGCAGGCAGTCCCCCTGCATAGGCTCCCGGTCCCGGCGGCAGCCCCCCCGGCAGATGCCGTAAAACTGGCAGGCTTTGCATTCCCCGGGGATTTCCAGGGGGACTTGCAGGAACTTCCGGGCGGTTTCGCCGTTCATCATTTCCGGGATGGAATCGGTGCGGATGTTCCCCAGCTTCCATTCATCCAAAGCATAAAAGTCGCAGGGGTAGACGGAGCCGTCGGCTTCCACCACATTCTGGATGACGCACCGGCCGGAGAGGCCGCAGCTTTCCGGCCGGTAGCCCATGACCATGCCCACCAGGTTCTCAAAATAGCGGATGTAGATAAATTCTCCGGCTTTTACGTCCCGGTACCAAAGGTCAAAAAGGTCTTTTAAAAACTTGGCGTACACCTCCGGGGTCAGGGAATAGGGGTTGCTGCCCCGTTCCTCCCCCAAGGGGTCCAGGCAGGGGATAAACTGGAGCCACCTTAATCCCGAACGCCGGAAAAAGCTGTAAATTTTCCCGATATGGGGGGCCGACTGCCGGGTCACCACCGTCAGGATATTGAAATCCACCTTTTTGGCCGTCAAAAGCTGGGCCGTCCGCAGCACCCGGCTGAAGGTCCCCTCCCCTTTGACGCCCACCCGGTTGGCGTCGTGGATCTCCTTGGTGCCGTCCATGGAAAGCCCCACCAGGAAATGATTTTCCGCCAAAAATTCCGCCCACTCCCGGTCAATGGCCATGCCGTTGGTCTGGATGGCATTGGAAACCCGCAGCCCCGGCCGGGCGTATTTTTTCTGGAACTCCACCGCCTTCCGGAAAAAGCCAAGGCCTGCCAAAGTCGGCTCGCCTCCCTGAAAGCCGAAGGCGCAGCTGCCCTCCGCCGCTTCCAGAGCCTTGCGGGTAAGGGTTTCCAGGGTTTCATAGGACATGACTCCGTAGGAAGCCACGTCCCGGTTTTCCCCGATGTCATGGTAAAAACAGTACCGGCACCGGATATTGCAGCTGCCGGAGGCCGGTTTGATGAGAAAGTTCAGAGGGGGCATGAAAGATCGTCCTTTCTGAAAAAATAGAAGGCGGGCAAGGCCCGCCCGTATTGTCATTTAAACATTTTAAACTTGGCCAGGACTGCCGCAGCCGCCAGCACCAGGACCAGGGAAACCAGGACAGGCACCCACCAAACCGGGAATTGAAGCCCGCTGACGTTCATGCCGTAATAGCCGAACACCATATTGGGGATGGTCATGAGGATGGTAACCGAGGTCATGACCTTCATGACGATATTCAGGTTGTTGGAAATAATGGAGGCGTAAGCGTCCATGGTGCCGGTGAGAATGTTGGTGTGGATTTCCGACATCTCCATGGCCTGGTGAATCTCAATGAGGACGTCCTGCATCAGGTCCTCGTCGTCCTCATAAAGGGTCACCAGGTTGCCCCGGGAAATCCGTTTCAGGGTAGCCTCGTTGGCCCGCAGGGAGGTGGAAATATAAACCAGGGACTTCTGCAGGCTCATCAGCTGGATTAACGCTTCATTCTTCATGGAAGAATGCATCTGGCTTTCCATGCTGGTGGCAATCCGGTCGATCATTTTCAGGTGCAGCAAAAACCGCTGGGCGATGCGAAGAAGGATGATCAGCAAAAAACGGGTATGCATCTTGGTCTGCACGCCCCGGACCATTCCGGCGGCAATGTTGTCCAGGATTTCGCTCTGTTTAGAACTGATGGTGACAAAATACTGGTCCGTAATGATAATACCAAGGGGGATTGTCGTAAAAAGGACTGTACTGTTTTCCTCGTTCTGTTCTTCATCCTCCACCTGGTAGGGGACGTCCACAACAATAAAGGTCTGGTCCTCCTCCTTTTCCGTACGGGACATTTCTTCCTCGTCCAGGGACGCGCTTAAAAAGTCCCGGTCCAGGTTCATGGACATCTGCATATACTGAAGCTCCTGCTCCGTAGGATGGACCGCCATGACCCAGCAGCCCGGCTCTTCCTGTTTCAGCCGCTGAATATGCCCGTCGATGGTTTTATAAAATTTCAGCATACTGGCCGCCCCCTTATTTGATTTCCTCTGTTTCCTCCAAAGCGGCCTGATGGCCTTCCAGGTCGATGGGAAGCTCGCCCACAACGCCTTCGGTGCTGTCGGATTTAAAGAGCACCTTGACTGTCTGGAACATAATCCGCAGGTCCACCCAGATGCTGTACTGCTCGATGTACATCAAATCCAAAATCAGCTTGTCCTTGGGGGTGGTGTTGTATTTTCCCAAAATCTGGGCCAGGCCCGTAAGGCCGGCCTTTACCTTTAACCGGTAGCGGAATTCCGGCAGGACTTCCATATATTTCTCCGTAATTTCCGCCTGCTCCGGACGGGGGCCTACCACGCTCATTTCCCCTTTGAGGATGTTGATAAACTGGGGTAGCTCGTCGATGCGCAGCTTCCGCAGCACCCGGCCCACTTTGGTGATCCGGTCGTCGTCCTGGGAGGCCAGGCGTTTTTTATTTTTGTCTGCGTCCACAATCATGGTGCGGAATTTCAGCACCTGGAAAATCTGGCCGTCCTTGGTGACACGGGGCTGCTTAAAGAAAACAGGGCCGCCGTCCTCCAGCTTGATGGCCAGGGCTTCCAGAAGCATAATGGGGCTGGATACCAGAATGGCCAGGGCGGAGACGATAATGTCGCAGACCCGCTTAATAAGGCTCTGCTCAAAGGTCAGGCCGGTGACCCGGGATTCCAGCACCGTCACATCGTCCACCAGCACATGGTGGGAATGCTTGGTGACAATGTCCGCAAGATTGGGGGTGAAGTAGATATTCTTCCGGTGCTTATAGCAGTATTCCACCAGCCGGTCCTTGTCCGACTCCGGCAGGGAGTATAAAAACACCGTCTGATGGTCCCGGATTACCTGCTTTAAGTTCTCGTCATGGATGGAGCAGAGAGTTCGGATCTCATACTGCTTTTTGTACTTGTTAATCTTGGAAACAAAATTGACAAGCCCCTCCTTGTCCCCGTACACCACAACCACCGTGTCCGGAGGGTTCACCCGGAAATACAGGTAGTTCCCCAGATAGGTGGCCAGGTAAATGGTAATCACCTGAAGGATCACCACGCCGGCAAAGGTAAAGACGTCCTGGGTGAGGGGCGCCCGCTCCTCATAGTTAATGAGCATAATGGAAATCTGGAAATAGGTGATGAGGTCGGTAATAAAGGCGGCAATCATGACAGAGTAGGCGATTTCCTTGCTTTTTTTCCGGCCGATGGCAAACCCGCCGTAAATCTTAATGAAGCAGACCCCAGCCACCGCAAAGGTGGACATGGAGATGGCCGCCGTCCGGGACGCCCGCCAAAGTTCCCGTTCGTTCAGCCCGAAAAGGCCGAAGAAAATGGCAAACAGCGCTACAAAAAACAGCCCTTTAAATGCCAGCAGGAATGTCCTCTGCAACTTTTTTACAAAATTTTTTACCATAATTCACTGGTACCCCTTCCGTTTCTTTGAAATTCGCAAAATCTTTCAAGAACGCAGAATGAAAACTAAAAAAGACTTAACCAGGTTATTATACCACATCTTGCCGGAAAAAGCCAGCCCTTCTTTCGGCATTATGCGACGGGGGTGTCAGAAGCCTCCTCTTCCGGGGCTGTTTCCGGTTTCTCTCCCGCTTCCAGGACTTCCGTGGCTTCCGGCTCCTCTGCTGCGGATGTTTCCATAAGCCCTTCAAAGAAGCCCTCCGGCAGGCTGGCTTCCTGTTCTGGCAGTTCCTCATGCTCTACGGCGGCCCCGGACTGATACGGCTCCTCGGCAGCGTCGTCCTCCGCCAGAAGGCCGTCCGCCTTCAGGGATTCCCGGAAGCTTAAGGGCATTTCATGAATATCCGCCTTGGCGGCCGGGGATTGCAGGGGGCTGAACACCGATTTTTTGGGGGCGTTCTCCTGCTGATCCGCCTGCTCCCGGGCCTTTTCCACTTCCTCCGGGGTCTGGCCGCTGAGGGCTGCCAGGCGTTCGGCGAAAATCCGGCAGTTCCGGGCAGCGTCAAATTTTTCCTGCCAGCACTGGAAGGCCTTCTCCCCTTTCCGGGCGATGCTTTCCTTGCTGATGTGGCAGAAGCCGTCCAGGGCTTTGGCCAGCTGCTCCGCCGTCACGTCCGCCGGCAGCAGCATCCCGCAGTCGTTGTCCACCACAGCGGAAACCCCGTCCACATTGGTGGCGGCCACGAAAATGTGGTTGGCCATGGCTTCCATCATGGAGGTGGGGACGCTTTCCGCCACGCTGACGCTTAAAAACATGTCCACATAATTGTCCCGGTAATAGTGGTAGATTTCCTCCCGGGTCAAGCGGCCCAAAAACCGGCAGCGGATGCCCTTGTGGTCGGAGAGCTTCTCCCGGGCGTAATCCATCAGCTCCTGCTGCTTGGACCCGGTTCCGATATGAACCCATTCAATGCAGCCGCTGGTCACCAAGGCCAGGGCGTCTACAATGAGTTTCAGGCGCTTGTCCGGCTCCGTGGGGGAGCAGGTGACAATCCGCAGGAAAAATTCTGGCAACGGTTCCAAAGGCTCCCTTTCCTGGCCCGGCACGCCGATGCGGGCCACCAAAAACCGGGAAATATCCTCCCCCGGCTCCACGAAATGGTCCAGGTAAAGCTGGCGGGAATGCTCGCTGGTAAAATAAACCGCGTCCACCAGCTTGTTGACGGCGCTGTTTAAGGTGTCCCGGCGCTTGCCGTTGCGGGGGTTAAACATATTGGCGTTGTGGCAGCGGGACACCACCCGGATGTCGTCGGAATATTCCTTCAGGCAGCAGAGGCCGTACAAATAGTCGTTAAAATTGGCCGAATAAATCAGCAGAGGCTCGTCCTCCTCAAACAGCTCCTGGGAGCGGATGTAGTTGTAAAGGAGGCGGCTTTTGACCAGGATGGCCAGCAGATGCTTTTTATAGGCCGGGGTCAGCCGGCCCTCCGCCTTGGCCAGGGCAGTCTCCTGCTTGTACCCATGGCTGAACCGGCAGGTAATCCGCAAAAGGGCCTGCTGGAGTTTGCTGGATTTTTCCGCAGGGCGGTAGAAAACCACGTCCTTGGGCAGTTTCTGGCTCATTTGGCGTTCTGTGTCCAACGTGACCACATGGACCCGGTAAAGTTTTTTCAGTTCCTCGATTTCATTTTCCAAAAAGCTCTCCTGCGTGCCGCAGGGATAATGCTCGGTAACAATCAGCAAATTCTGTTTCATGGACCAATCCTTCTTCCTGGAAGCGATATTGTGCGGCTGTTCTGTCAGCCCATATAAAATAATCATAGCACATTCCGGGGCGATTGAAAAGACTTTTTTCACAATCCCAAAGCTCTTCCGAAAAGTTTTTCTTGCATATTGAGGGAAAAGATGGTGCTGTAAAGGAAAGGAGGGAACCCAGTATGTTTCAGTGGTTTTTGTGGGACTTTGACGGCACCCTTTTTGACACCTATCCCGCCGCCAACGCCGCTTTGCTGGAAAGCCTGGCCGCTTGGGGAATCCGGGAGGACCCGGAAGAAACCATGGCCCGCCTGAAAGTGCGCCAAGGCCCCGCCGTCCAGTATTTTCAGGAAAAGCACCGTCTGCCGGAGGGCCGCCTTTTTGAGGAATTCCGGCGCAGGGAGGCCCTTTTGGTTCCAAAGTCCAAGCCCTTTCCGGAGGCGGACGCCCTCTGCCGGGAAATTGTCCGCCGGGGCGGCCGTAACCTTTTGTACACCCACCGGGACCGGCTGGCTTTAAAAATGATGGAATCGGCGGGGCTTGCTCCCTTCTTTTCCGGCGGCGTCACTGCGGAGGACGGCTTCCCCTCAAAGCCCGCCCCGGACGCCATTCTATCCCTGCTCAAAATCCACGGCATCCCGCCGGGACAGGCCCTGATGATCGGTGACCGGCTCATCGATGTCCAGGCCGCCCAGAACGCCGGGATTGCCGGGTGCTGGTGGACGGAAAAAGCAGATTTCCCGGAATACAGCGGCATCCGAATCCGCAGCCTTTCCCAGCTGGAAGAATGGCTGCCGCCAGCCCCATAAGCTGTTTCCCGGCGTATAGAAAAGCAGCCTGAGCAAACGCCCAGGCTGCTTGATTTTATTTATCAATAGAGGTAATTCAAGGGGTTATAACGCCCGCCGTTGACATGGACCTCGAAATGGCAGTGGTTTCCGGTGGAATAACCGGTGCTGCCGGCCCCTGCAATGACCTGCCCCTGGGAAACATAATCGCCCACAGAGACATTCAAGGTGGAATTGTGCCCATACAGGGTCTGGACGCCGTTTCCGTGGTCAATAACGACCGCTTTTCCGTAAGTATAGTACCAGCCTGCCACAATGACTTTTCCGGATGCGGAAGCCACAATGGGGGTGCCGTAGGAACAAGCGATGTCAATGGCTCTGTGCCCGGAGCTGTAGCCGCAGCTGATGTACCCATTGCCTGCAACCGGCCACAGGAAACTGCCGCCGTAGCTGCCGCTGCCGGAAGAAGCGGCCAGGACTTGTCCGCGGGCATAAGAAGCGGTTTCCTTCTGTTTGGTGCCTTCTACGATTTTTTCCGTCACAGGCTCCTGGATCACTTCCGTGGAAACAACGGTGCGAGTGGTTTCATAGCCGTCCACATACTCAACGGAAGCGGTAATCTGCTCTACGCCTTCCTGGCCTGCCTGTACGGTTTTGGTATAGCCTTCGTACTGGCTGTTATCCTCTGTTTTCTCCGTTTCATAGGGAATGGATTCCGTATAAGTTTCTTCCCGGACCACCTTGACGGAGAGGAAAGGCTTTTCAGTAGAGATGATGGCTTCCTGGCCGATAAGGCAGGTTTCCTCGATTCCGGGGTTCAACTTTTTAAACTCCGAATAAGGGACGCCGTTTTTATCGGCAATCAGGGTGGGGCTGTCCCCCTCCACAATGGTGTAGGTGCGCTCCGCTTCCTGGGTGGAATTCAGGAGGGTTTCCATTTCCTCGCTGGAAACTAAGCTCTCGGTCAGGTAAAGGCCTTCCCGCAGCTCAATATCCTGCACAAAGGAAACGGTTTCCCCTTCGGCGCCGGTGCGGTAGCTGTCCAAGGTGGTATTCAGAATGTCCTCAATTAAAGCGGTATCGGTGACAGCGCCGTAAAATTCGCCGTCAATGTAAAGACCCTGGGCCTCGGAAATATCTTCGTTGGACATCCGGATCAGGCTGTCCGTCATTTCGTTGGCGTTGGAAAGCAGATCTTCGTTGACTGCCACCACGGAAAGCTCCGGGTCCAATTCAAAGGTAGCCTCGGTGCCGTCGGTCCGGATAATCCGCTGGCGGAGCATGTCCTGCGCGCTGGTCAGCACCGACTCATCGGCAATATATCCAACCAGCTGGCCATCCTGCTTCACTTCCACAGCGTAGGTGACATTGGAAGCGGAAACAACCACGTTGCAGAGGACAACCGCCCCCAGAACCGGCGCGCCGTAGTTGAAAATGGTGCGGAAAAAGCCTTTGTTGTTGCATAAGCCGCGGAAAGCTGCCGCCGCAGTCCCTTTGGCCTTCCCTTCCCGGTACCCTTCCGCAATCAAACGGGGGGCATGGGCCATGCTGACAAAGGGTTTGGAAAAGCGTCCCCAGAAAACGAGAAGCCCTTCCTTCGCATGGACTCCGGCTTTTTTGAACCCGCCGGAAAGGCGCCGCCATTTCTTGCCAAAGAAAGCCTCCGCGTAAACCGCCAGGCGTTTCCCTGTCTGGATAACGGCTTCTGATGTATATAAGCAGAACCCGGAAGCTTGTCCGCCTGCTTTCTCCATTAATTCATGGACTTTGTGTTCACCTTGTCCGATTTTTTTCTGATTCTGAAAATTCCCCGCAACACCGCGAACTGCTGCGCCAAGTTTTTCTTTCTGGTTTTTGATCCACTCCTTGGGCTGCAGACCCATTGTCATCCTCTCCTTCCAGTTACAAATCGGTTACAACGATTATTATTATAACACATTTCCAGAAAATTGCAACCACTTTGTTACTGTTTTTTTATCAGGCGTAATTTTTTCGTGTTTTTCTATATATTTTTTTGCAAAGAATTGATATTTAGCACAAGTTCCGCCTGAAAAAATATTTGGATGACAAAATAATTTGCAGAATCCTGCCATTATTGTAACAGGATTGTAATATCCCTTTCTCAAATCAGCTCCGCCAAGATACTGTTGGACACCAAAAAGCCTTCCGGATTCAGCCGCATTCGGTCCCCCCGGATTTCCAAAAGCCCGGCTTTTTGAAAGGGGCGGGCCGCGCTTACGATCCGCCCGGTATCCTCCGGAGAGAAGCCTAGGCCGGAAAGGCTAATGCCTTCCGCCAGCCGCAGCCCCAGCATCAGCTTTTCCTCCGGGGAGCCGCCGGAGCCGTCCTGGCGGTAATTTTTCCCTCCCGCTTCCAGATATTCCGAAAGGCCCCGGGGATGGAAAAACCGTCTGCCCTCCCAATATGAGTGGGCGGATGGCCCGAAGCCCAGGTATTCCTGGCAATGCCAATACTTTAAATTGTGGCGGGACTGGCCGCCGGGCTTGGCAAAATTGGAAATTTCATACTGGGCGTAGCCCAGAGAGGCCAGCTGCTCCACGGTTTGCAGATATAAATCAGCGGTTTTATCCTCGTCCGGGCAAAGGCGCTGGGCATTCTGCCGGGCAAAGGGAGTGCCCTCCTCAATTTTTAAAAGGTATGCCGAAATGTGGTCCGGACCCATGGCCGCAAATTCTTCCAGCGTCCGGGAAAGGCTCGCCGAGGTCTGATAAGGGATGCCCACCATAACGTCCAGGCTCCGGCGGGCAAAACCCGCTTCTTTGGCCCATTCCATGGCCTGCCGGATGCGGGCAGCGTCGTGGCGGCGGCCCAGGGCCTTCAGCTCCCCGTCCACAACGGACTGGGCCCCAAAGGAAACCCGGTTAAAGCCCGCCTGTCTTAATTCCCGCAGGTACTCCAGAGAAACGCTGTCCGGATTGGCCTCCAGGGTGATTTCCCCCTCCATGTCCAGGGAAAAGGCCTCCCGGCAGGCGGAAAGAATGCGGACAAGCTCCTCCGCTTCCATTAAGGAAGGAGTCCCGCCGCCCAAAAACAGGGTGTCGGCAGTATACCCCCGGCCTTGATAAGAAAGGATCTCCTGAACCAGAGTATCCGTATAAGCATGGCGGCCCGCCCGGTCGGTAATGGAATAGAAGTCGCAGTAGCCGCATTTGGAAGCGCAGAAGGGAATGTGGACGTACAAGCCAAGGGGTTCTGTTTTTTGGGGCATAATCATCCTCCCATCATTTCCATTTTCCTCAAAAAAACCGGGACGATGCAGGCACCGTCCCCTACAAATGTATTTGGGTTTGATTTTCCAAAAGCGATAGGAGAAAAATCCTATCCAGAACGCCGCAGTTTATCGCGGCGTTCCAGCAGTTGAATAGAAATTGAAACGCCGCGTCGAATTATCACCGGCGATTCGCCGGGGCCGCGTCGAATTGCCAGCGGAGATTTAACAGAGCCTCGGGCCGGGAAACCCGGCCCCTACAATATGCCTAGCTGCCGTTTCGGGGGACCTGTGCCGAAAACGGCGGTTTATCCCGCCGTTCATAAACCCGGCGCGTGGCAGGACGGCCGCGTCGGCTTAACAGCCCGGTTACCGGGCCCGTGGTGAATTGCCAGCAGAAATTCGACAGAACATCGGGCCGGGAAACCCGGCCCTACAAATACGGTTTCACCCGATTCATGAATCCGATAGAACAATAAAACTTTCCCATAACAGCAAGTTTATCTTGCTGTTCCAGCGGTTAGATAGGAATGGAAACGCCGCGTCGAATTGCCAGCGGCGGCTCGCCGCCTAAATAACAATATTGCGGGAGCCTGCGGAACAGAGGCGTGACTGGTTCACGCCAGCCAAAGTTTTTCGCGGGGCACACTGCCGCGTCGAATTGCCAGCGGCGGCTCGCCGCCTAGTCGTCCAGCTTGAGGACGGCCATAAAGGCCTGCTGAGGCACTTCCACAGAACCCAGCTGGCGCATCCGCTTCTTGCCTTCCTTCTGCTTTTCCAGAAGCTTCTTTTTCCGGGTGATGTCGCCGCCGTAACATTTCGCCAAAACGTCCTTGCGCATGGCCTTCACCGTTTCCCGGGCGATAATCTTGCCGCCGATAGCTGCCTGAATGGGCACCTCAAAAAGCTGGCGGGGGATGTTCTCCTTTAATTTTTCGCAGATTTTCCGGCCCCGGGTGTAGGCCCGGTCCTCAAAAACAATAAAGGACAGAGCGTCCACAATTTCGCCGTTTAACAGGATGTCCAGCTTCACCAGCTTGGACTGCCGGTACCCCAGCATGGAGTAGTCAAAGGACGCGTATCCCTTGGTGCGGGACTTTAAGGCGTCGAAAAAGTCGTAGATAATCTCGTTTAAGGGCATTTCATAATGGAGTTCCACCCGGGTGGCGTCCAGGTACTGCATATTCTTGAATTCGCCCCGGCGGCCGGTGCACAGGTCCATAATATTCCCCACGAAATCCACCGGGGAGATAATGTCCGCCCGGACGATAGGCTCCTCCGCCATCTGGATAACAGAGGGGTCGGGATAGTTGGTGGGGTTGTCGATATACACCACTTCCCCGTCGGTTCTGGTGATGCGGTAAACAACGGAGGGGGCTGTGGTAACCAAGTCCAGGTTAAACTCCCGTTCCAGACGCTCCTGGATGATCTCCATATGCAGAAGGCCTAAGAACCCGCACCGGAACCCAAAGCCCAGGGCAATGGAGGTTTCCGGCTCAAAGGACAGGGAAGCGTCGTTTAACTGAAGTTTCTCCAAAGCCTCCCGCAGGTCCGGGTATTTTGCGCCGTCCGCCGGGTAAATGCCGCAGAACACCATGGGGTTTACTTTCCGGTAGCCGGGCAGCGGCTCGGCGGCAGGGGACGCAGCGTCGGTAACAGTGTCGCCCACCCGGGTGTCCCCGATATTTTTGATGGAGGCGGCAATATAGCCCACCTCGCCGGCCTTCAGCTCGTCGCAGGGGATCAGGCTTGTGGCTCCCAGGCAGCCGATTTCCACCACGTCAAATTCCGCGCCGGTGGCCATCATGCGGATGCGGGAATCCTTCCGGAGGGTCCCCTCCTTCACCCGGATATAGACGATAACTCCCCGGTAGCTGTCGTAGTAGGAGTCAAAAATCAGGGCCTGCAGGGGGGCGTCCGGGTCGCCTTTGGGGGCGGGGATGTCCGTGACAATGCGTTCCAGCACCTGGTGGATATTTAGTCCCTGCTTGGCGGAAATTCTCGGGGCGTCCATGGCGGGGATGCCGATGACGTCCTCGATTTCGTGGCAGACCCGTTCCGGGTCGGCGGCGGGCAAGTCGATTTTATTCACCACCGGCAGCACCTCCAGGCCGTGGTCCACCGCCAGATAGGTGTTGCCCAAGGTCTGGGCCTCGATGCCCTGGGAGGCGTCCACCACCAGGATGGCCCCTTCGCAGGCGGCCAGGGACCGGGAAACCTCATAGTTAAAGTCCACATGGCCGGGGGTGTCGATGAGGTTGAACTCATAGGTTTCCCCATTGTCGGCGGTATAGGTGACTTTTACCGCCCGGGCCTTAATGGTAATGCCCCGCTCCCGTTCAATGTCCATGTTGTCCAGAAGCTGCTCCTCCATGTCCCGGAGGGCCACGGCGCTGGTCTGCTCCAGAATCCGGTCGGCCAGGGTGGATTTCCCGTGGTCAATGTGGGCGATGATACAGAAATTGCGGATGTGGTCTTGTTGATATGCCAATGAATTACACCTCTGTTCCTTTTCTATTATTTTGGGCCAGGAGCCGTTCCATGGCTTCCTCCACCTGATACTCATTGTCCACCAGGATATAGGGAAGCCCGTGTTCCCGGCAGGCGTCCAGATTCTGCCGGTTTTCGGAAAGCATCATTTCTTTTGTAAACCAGCTGTCGTCCAGCCGGTTTTCGATGTCGCTGGCGTGGGCCTTTACCTGTTCAAAATGCTCCTGGATATAGCCTTCGCTGAACACCAGGCAGGCATACCGGATCTCCTTTTGATATTCCGGCGCAAAATCCTTTTCATAGTCAAAGGGGATATAACAGCCCTCCGCAATCAGGTTCTGGCTGTTTTCGATGTTGGTTTTGACCATTTCCCGCACCACCGGCCAAAGGTAAGCCGTCAGTTCCTCGTCCGGGCTTTCCGGCGTCAGAGGGCAGAGGCCGCTGCGGATGAGGCCCATTTTCAGATGGTCAATGGACAGATACGGGAATCGGTATTTTTCCAGAAGTCTTTGGGCCAGGCAGGTTTTCCCGGTATGGGAGCCGCCGGCAATGAGAATCACCATACGCCCTCCTAAATTTCCATCAGGAAGGGGAAAATACCGCCCTCGGTGATGTCGATGACACCGTAAGAGGCCCGGCCGTCCCGGGGGGCCGAGGGGCTGCCCGGGTTCATAACGTAGATCCCCTCGTCGTAATGGGTTTCCCCTTTGTGGGTATGGCCGTAGAGGGCCACCCGGCAGCCGTTTTCCCGGGCCGCGGATACCAAATGGGACAGGGACCCTTTGACGCCCAAGGTGTGGCCGTGGGTCATAAAGATTTTTACATTCCCGGCAAAAACCGCCTTGGTGTCCGGGAGCATGCTGGCGAAATCGCAGTTGCCCCGCACCATTTCAATGGGCAGATCCGGATAGAGGGCCAGGATTTCATCTACTTCCCGTTCCCCATCCCCCAGATGCAGAAACAGGGCCGCTTCTTCCCGGTGCTTTTCCACAATGCGGCGCAGGGTGCGGAAATCCCGGTGGGTATCGGAAATGACAATGACGCGCATTTCACTTCTCCTTTGCATAAAAGTAATGTCCGTATCATAAGTATAAGGTATCCGGGAAGGTTCGTCAACTCCCCAATTTACCACCGGACAGAAAGGCAGGCAGACAGTATGGATCTCAATAACCCCAATGTTTCCAAGCTCTTAAACATGGTGGGCAAAAAACTGGGCCAGGACCCCAAAACCCTGGAACGGGACCTGGCCGCAGGCAAGTTTGACTCGGTTTTGCAGAATTTAAGCCCAAAAGACGCGGCAAACTTTCAGCGCTTGGTGAACAACCCCAGCCTGGCCCAGCAGGTCATCAACACGCCCCAGGCCCAGCAGACCCTGAAATCAATTATTGAGGGAGCCCAGCAAAAAAAATAATCCCACGGACAGCAGGAAAGGATGAAATACCGGATGGAGGATTTAACGGCAAAGGTCCAGGAGATCCTGGGCAGCGAGGAAGGCATGAAGCAGCTTCAGGAAATGGCCAAAATGCTGGGCCTTTCCGGCGGGGAAGAGCCTGCCCCGCAGCCGGCCCCACAGCCTGACCTGGGGGCCATCCTTTCCGGGCTGACAGGAGGCGGGCAGGCGGCCCCTAGCGGGGAGCCGCCTATTTCCCCGGCAGGTCTCGCAAAATTGGGGAGCCTTTTGCAGTCGGCAAAGCGGGACACCCCCGGCGCCGCCCTTCTGCGGGCGCTGCGGCCCCTGCTGCGGGAAGGCCGCCAGAAACGGGTGGATGAAGCCCTCCGGATCATGCGGCTTTTGTCCCTTTGGCCGGTATTGCAGCAAAGCGGCCTTTTACAGGGGCTATTGGGGGACGACTCCCAAAATCCGTAACGGACAAGCAAGAAAGGCAGGGATCAAAAAATGCCCGCGTTCATTTCAAACAGCGGTTATTCCGCCTCCCAGATTTCCGCCATGCAGCAGGACGCCATTGAACGGGTCCGGGAAATGCAGCGCCGCGCCCGGGAAAAGCTGGAAAGCTCCAACCAGATTGCCTCCGCTCCCGTGCGGCAGCAGCCGGTTCAGCAGGCGGCGTACCGCCAATCCTCCCCCGCCGTACCGGCCGCCCCAGCGTCTCCGGCCCAGCCGTTTCAGGGATTTTTAGAAAAGCTGGGGCTGGACGGGGAAACGGCTTTAATCTTAATTTTGCTGTTCCTTCTCATCAACGAAGGGGCGGACCAAACCCTGATTTTAGCCCTGGTTTACATTCTCATGGTCTAAAGGCCGGAAAAAGCCGGGGCCTGCCGACTGCACCGCCGCTTTGGCTTGGGCGTATCCTTTTTCGTAAAGGGCCCGGAGTTTGCGGAGGTCCTTTTCAAACCGGTCCAATCCCACCGGCTTGTCCGGCACAATAACAACAGCCTTTCCTTCCTTTTCCAGCTGGAAGGCCAGCTGCCGGGATTTGTTGTAAACCTCATACCGCCGGTCCAGGGTGGCCACCATTTCCGGGTAACGGGCGTAAAGGTTTTTATAAATCCCCCGGAATTTTTCCGGGGATTTTACATAATCCCGGTGCTGGGTCAAAACGATGACCAATTTCTCGCAGCCGTCCGACAGGGCCTTCTGCACGGGGATGGGGTCGGAGGTGCCGCCGTCTAAAAATTTCCGGCCCCGGAATTCCACCATAGGGGAAAAGACCGGGATGGCGGAGGAGGCCCGCAGGACGGTGGTGTCATGGTTCATG
The DNA here is from genome assembly GCA_018716725.1 of Candidatus Merdivicinus excrementipullorum. Classification (GTDB taxonomy): domain Bacteria; phylum Bacillota; class Clostridia; order Oscillospirales; family Ruminococcaceae; genus Merdivicinus; species Merdivicinus excrementipullorum. Next base: position 22,594 of record DVJP01000058.1, read on the forward strand.
GCCTCAAGGCCGAAATAGGCGGGCTTACCGGTGGCCACATCGGTGACGCCTGCATAAAACTCGCACTTGGTTTTTAAGAAGGTGTCGTAATCGAAGGGGTCCAGCTTGTGGGGGATTTCGTCAAAAATAAAATCCATGCCGAACATGGAACCGGTTTTTAAGAAATTTTTGATCCCCAAGTAGCGGCTGTCCTCCAGATAGGCCGTATTGATCCGAAAGCTGCGCCCCCGCTGTTTGGACAAATAAGACGTTGCGTGGCAGGCTCCGGCGGAAACGCCGATGCAGTAATCAAACTCAATGCCCTGGTCCATAAAATAATCCAGCACGCCGGCCGTATACAGGCCCCGCATGCCGCCGCCTTCCAAAACCAATCCTCGTTTCATCTTAACCATCCTTTCCATCCGCCCGCAGGGCAGGCAGCACAATCATTTCAAACTCGCCGGGATGGACGCACCACTCTTCCCGGCCAATCCGGACAGGCTCCCCTGTTTCCAAAAAGGCGGCGGTTTCCTCCGCCCCCTCCAATTCCTTGGCTATCAGTTCTCCCAGAGGGACCCAGACCATCCGTTCCACCTCTTCTCCCGGCGCAAAAGCCGGGCAGTCATCCTCATAAAGGTAGACATACCCCACTTCCCGGTCAAAAAAACCCGGGAACCGCACCTCCTCCCGGGTATACCCAAGGTACCGCAGCCGGGAAGGCTCTGCTGTCAGGCCGATTTCCTCCCGCATCTCCCGCAGGATAGCAGTTTCCGGAGTTTCCCCGCAGTCCATATGCCCGCCTACCGCCAAATCGTAATAATCGGGAAAATCTTTTTTGGTGTGGGCGCGCTGCTGGAACCAAATCCCAACCTCATCCAGCCGCCGGGACACAATCCAGCAATGGACGACCCCGTGCAAAAGCCCTTCCCGGTGGGCAGTTTCCCGGGGCGCCTGCCCCACGGGGCAGAGCTGTTCGTTGAGCACTGTCAGCATTTCCTCCATGTTTCCGCGCCTCCATTCCCTATTATCATACACCGAAACTGTGAACTTTTCAACAAAAAACATCCCCCGTTCCCAAAAGGGACGGGGGACAAATCCTGAAACAGGAACTTATTTCAGCTCGACTTTCGCGCCGGCATCTTCCAGTTTCTTCTTCATTTCCTCAGCGTCAGCCTTGGAAACGCCGGTCTTCACAGCCTTAGGAGCGTTGTCAACGATCTCCTTGGACTCTTTCAGGCCCAGGCCGGTGATCTCTTTGACAGCCTTGATAACAGCGGTCTTAGCGTCGCCAACTTCAGCCAGAACAACGTCGAACTCGGATTTCTCCTCCTCAGCGGGAGCAGCAGCGCCGGCAGCAACGGTAACGGTTGCAGCAGCAGCGGAAACGCCGAATTCTTCTTCCAGAGCCTTAACGAGCTCAGCAAGCTCCAGAACGGTCAGAGCTTTTACTTCTTCAATCATAGCCAATACTTTCTCAGAAGCCATGGTGGGTACCTCCTAATATCATAATTTTTTACGCGGCGTTATGCCGCAATGTCAGCAAGCTTCTTTCTGTTCCCGGATCTGATCCAGAACAACGGCGAAGTTGCGGATAACACCGTTGAAACCGCCGAGCACGCGTGCAATAAGCACTTCCCGAGAGGGGATCTCAGCCAGTTCGTTGACGCCGGCTACATCGAGGAGTTTGCCCTCAACGAAACCAGCCTTCACATTGAAGCCTTCCTTTACAGCTTTGGAGTATTTTGCAATAATCCGCGCAGCTGCAGTTGCATCTTCTTCAGACACAGCGAAAGCGGTGGTACCATCCAGGTGTTTTGCCAGGTCGGCATACTGAGTGCCTTCCACAGCGAACCGGATGATAGAGTTTTTGTAAACGCAGTAGTCGACGCCTGCCTCGCGCAGCTCTTTACGGAGCTGGGTATCGTTTGCAACATCGATGCCTTTGTAGTCAACCATAACGCCGGCAACAGCCTTTTCCAGCTTTGCTTTCAGGTCGGCCACAGCCTGCTGTTTTTCAAGTAATACTTTTTCGCTTGCCAAATCGTTCACCTCCAGCTAATTAGTACGGAAATCCGCATGAGAAAAGCCCTTCCCAAGACAGAGAAGGGCAAAATACGTTTCGGTATTTTGGTTTCTCCTCGGCAGGCGGCAAAGCCGTTAGCCTGTTTGACACAGGACCTGCTGTCTTTGGATTCCAGCTTTTCTATTATACCACGGGGCCTTCCAAAAGTCAAGCCCCGCGGCATATTTTTTTGAAATTATGCGCCGTAGCGGGTGGGGTTGATGCGCACGCCGGGGCCCATGGTGGAAGCGACCACGCAGGATTTGACGTACTGGCCTTTGGCAGCGGCGGGTTTTGCCTTGACAATGGCGTTCATCAGGGCGTCGAAGTTCTCCTGGAGCTTCTCAGCGCCGAAGGAAGCCTTGCCGATGGGGCAGTGGATGATGTTGGTCTTGTCCAGACGGTACTCGATCTTACCGGCTTTTGCTTCGGTGACAGCCTTGGCAACGTCGGGGGTAACGGTACCGGCCTTGGGAGAGGGCATCAGGCCGCGGGGGCCCAGCACTTTACCAAGACGGCCGACAACGCCCATCATGTCGGGAGTTGCGATAACCACATCGAAATCCATCCAGCCTTCGGACTGGATCTTCTGCACATATTCCTCGCCAACATAGTCAGCGCCGGCGTTTTTGGCAGCCTCAATGTTGTTGTCTTTGCAGATAACCAGGACGCGGACAGTTTTGCCGGTGCCGTTGGGCAGGACGACAGCGCCGCGGACCTGCTGGTCAGCGTGACGGGAGTCAACACCCAGGCGGATGTGAACTTCCACGGTCTCGTCAAATTTTGCTTTCGCGGTTTTTACGACGGTATCCAGAGCCTCCGCTGCTTCAAACAGGTTGCTGCGGTCAAAGGCTTTGAGGCTATCCGTATATTTTTTACCATGTTTCATACCAAATAATCCTCCCTGATAAGTGGTTCATAGCGGAATTATCCTCCCACACAGGCGGGGGTTAATCCACGACCTCGATGCCCATGGAACGGGCGGTACCAGCGATCATGCTCATCGCAGACTCCATATTCGCGGCGTTCAGGTCGCGCATTTTGGTCTCAGCGATCTTCTGCACCTGCTCCTTGGTGATCTTGCCAACTTTCTTCTTGTTGGGCTCGCCGGAAGCAGACTCCAGGCCGGCGGCTTTCTTAATGAGGACAGCCGCGGGAGGGGTTTTGGTGATGAAGGAGAAGGTACGGTCGGCATAAACGGTGATAACAACCGGGATGATCATGCCGATGTCGTTTTTGGTACGCTCATTGAATTCCTTGGTAAAGGACATGATGTTCACGCCGTGCTGGCCGAGAGCAGGGCCAACGGGCGGTGCAGGTGTTGCCTTACCTGCCGGGATCTGCAGCTTAATAAAGCCTGTTACTTTCTGAGCCATGATAAGCACCTCCAAAATAACGTGGTAAATGGCGGAAAAGGGGGCCTTTTCCTCCCACATTCAAATTGGAACCTTCTTTTCTATTCCAATCTGAAAGGCGCCCAGAGCCGGACGCTTTACGATTTGTTTGCCAAAAGAATTATTCGCCTGCCAGTTCAATCTGGCCAAGCTGAAGTTCCGCCAGGGTGTCCCGTCCGAACATGGAAACAGTCACCTTGACGATGTCCTTGTCTGCGTCGATCTCCTCTACCCGGCCGATAAAGCCTTCCAGAGGACCGTGAATCACCTTCACGCTGCTGCCGACCTGGTAATTGACTTCCACTGTCCGCACGTCGACACCCAGCTTCTCCACTTCCTCGTCGGTTAAGGGGATGGGCTTGCTGGCGGGGCCGACAAAGCCGGTCACGCCGCGGATATTGCGGATGACATACCACGAATCGTCCGTCAGGATCATTTTGACAAGAACATAACCGGGGAAAATCTTGCGTTCCACTTCCCGCTTTTTGTCGTCCTTATATTCGACAACAGTTTCCGTGGGTATGCTTACCTCAAAAATCAGATCGCCGAGACCTTGGTTCTCCACGAACTTCTCTATATTTTGTGCAACTTTGTTCTCATACCCGGAATATGTGTGAACAACATACCATTTTGGTGTTTCTGCCATGAATTTCAGACCTCCGACAAATCAAGCTTGGAACATTGGAACAGACAGCTTACGCGCCCAGGACGAAGCCCCGGACCACCGCGAGCACCCAGTCGAGCACCCAGATGACAACGCCGACCGACGCCATCATTACCAAAGCGACGCCCGTATTGTTGAGCACCTGCTTTTTGGTGGGCCAGACGACCTTTTTCATCTCACTTTTCAAGTCTTTGAAGAAACGGGAAGCTTTTTTCAGAAAGCCGTCTTTTTTCTGGGCAGGCTTAGCGCCCTTGGCTTTCTCAAGAGCCTTCTTATCTTTCTGCTCTGCCATTGTGTTCCCCTCTCCTAATTACTTGGTTTCTTTGTGGGTGGTGTGTTTTTTGCAGAAACGGCAGTATTTGCTCATTTCCAGCCGGTCAGGATCGTTTTTCTTGTTCTTCATTGTGTTGTAGTTGCGCTGTTTGCACTCTGTGCAAGCTAAGGTTACTTTTACCCGCATTTCGGCACCTCCTGTATAATCGGACTAATTTGCCTCCCTCAAAAAGGAGAGAACGCTGTTTGGGGATCTTCCCGCCCCGGATTTTGCTCCGTTTCGGAAAGGCCGGCCTGTTTTCCAGGCCAATTTTTGCACAAAAAAATAAACCCTTTTAGAGGTGCTTATATTATAGCACATCCAAAAGGGCTTGTCAACGGATATTTTCACTTTTTTCGGGAATTTTTAGCACGGACCTGCCGCCCCTCTTTCAAGCGGCAGGCAAGAGGCGTTTTGAGAGGTTACGCGCGTTTCCGGATCTCCTCATTGACCCGGTTCCGCAGATTTAAGAGATAAGCCGCCTCGGTGGGGTACTCAAAGAAGGTCAGTTCTTTGGAAAGGCCGCCTTCCAGAAGCTCCAGGACAAACTCCCGGCCGGTCAGGGATTCCAGAAGCTCCAAGGCACGCTGGTCGTTTAAACCGTCGTAGAACACCCGCAGGCGGATGGAATCCCAGGGTTCCCCATTGTCGCCGGGATAAACCAGGAAGGGGTCGCCGGAGGGCAGGCCGCAGTCGGCGTCGGTGACGGCAAAGGGGTCGATGTGCCGCAGGGAAAGCTGGCTGTTATAGAAGTTAAAGCCCCACTGCAAAAAGCCCTTTACCCGGTATTTATAAAGCTGGGCGCCCAGGATGCGGTTCCGGGCGGAGGGCATGCACATAAACCGGTTGCTGACCTGGTAATTCTGGCCAACACAGTAATAAACCCACAAATCCTCCACATTGTTTTCCAGAAAGGGGGTTACATGGTTTAACGCCACCACAGGATGCTCGCAGACGCCCTGTTTAAAGAAGCTGTAATCGCTGAGGGCGTCCATGAGGGGATAGCCCCGGAGGTATTCCGCAATCTGCTTTTTGCAGGCGTCATACTGTTCCAGGATATCGGCCCCAGGCTCGTCGGAAACATGGAACCGCACCTGGTCCTTGGAAAGGCCCAGCCGGTCAAGCTCCGCGGTCAGTGCAGGCAGGAAGGCCGCCAGGAACTCCCGGTACTCAGGGCTTACGGCGTCGCTTTCCCAGCCGAAGATCCGGCGGTACTGGCCGTTGTCCATAGCCATGATTTTGGGGCAGTGCTTTGCGCCCCACTGGGTGTAAAGGTGGGCCATCTCAAAATACTTGATGCCGCAGGAAAGGCAGAGCTTCACCCACCGTTCCAGCTTTTCAAAACCGAAGGAATACTTTCCGTTTTCCCGGGTCACGTCCACCAGCTGCACCGTGGTGCGCTCGTGGCCCACCGCCGTATCCAGGGCAGGCGTAAAAATGGGGGTTAAGAGCATATTGACGCCGTATTTTGCGGCGGTGCGGATCTGGCCCTCCACCAGCTTCCAGTGCTCCTCGCTCCAGGGCGTTACATGGTAATAGTCGGCGATGCAGTCGCAGTAGAACCACTCGGTGTGGATAAGCTTCTGCTCCGGCAGGCTTGCGCCGATTACTTCCACCGGGACGGTGACGGAATGCTCTTCCCACTGGCCGCCGTAAGTTGTTTCCGCGGAAACCGTCACCGTCACCGGGAACTCCCCGGCAGGGGTGGTTTCATCGGACAAAAGCTGGATCCAGACAGCGTTCCAGCACTGGGGCGCCATCCGCACGCCTTCCTCCGGCAGAGGGGCCAGCAGGTCCGGGTAAAGGCCCGGGGCAGTGCGGAGGAAATTGCCGTCGGCGGTGTTGGCCACCGGGTATTGAGACGGCACGCTCTTCACCTGGGTGACGTTCAGCCACTTTTCCAGGGGGGAAGACACCTTCACCCGGACATTCCGCCAGGCTTTGTCGCCGCCGGGCGTGTTCATGTAAAAAGCAATCTGGAAGGAAAGCTGGTCCTTCCGCAGCATGGAGAACTTTCCGGAATACTCCGCCGGACGTTCATCCAAGAACACCTTTTCCAACCCCGATACGATCAGCAGATGGTCAATCATGTAAAACGCCTCCTATCGCGCATTATAGTACTTCCATTATAGCAGATTCCCGCTTCCCGCATAGAGCTTTTCCCGGATTCCCCGGATAACTTGATTTTTTCCGCAAAAAAACTAACGCCTTCTTCACAATTTTCCGGTTGCAAATCCCCGGAAGCTATGTTACTATGAAGGTAGAAAGGGGTTCCCTTTCTTTGCAGCCGCCATTTGACCGCGGACAAACGGGTTTTGCCCCATTGTCCGGGAAAGGAGAGTCTTATGAACAAAAAAATGCTTGCGGCCCTGCTGGCCGTTTCCTGCGCCGGAGCGGTGGCTTTGACCGCCTGCAACGGCGATACACAAGGCAGTTCTTCCAGCGCCGAATCCTCCCTGGAATCCTCTGCGGAGTCCTCTGCGGAAGAATCCTCCCAGGCAGCCAGCGAACCCTCTGAGGCGCCCCAAACCCTCACTGTGGAACAAGCGGAACAGCTTGTCCGGGACAGCCTGCCCATTGATTTTGAAGGCCTTACCATTTCCTTAAACGACGACAGCCGTTCCTGGAACGGCCGCACCTATTACCACTTCCTGCTGGATAACGACCAGGTTACCCTGGAAACCTCCGTTATGGTGGACCAGGAAAACGGCCAGGTGTTCACCTATTACCCAGACGGCTCCGCCTACGCCCCGGAGGACGACCCCTTCTGCAAAACCTACGGCAAGGAGGTAAGCTGGGCCGGAACTTATGTAAGCGAAAGCGGCATCACTCTTTCCCTGGAACCCATTGACAGCAACTCCTTTGAATTTACCTTTACCGGTGAAAACGGCAGCCTGGAGCAGCAGCTGGCACAAGTAAACGGCGCCCAGGCGGAATCTACCTCCATTGAAGGCGCAGCCGTCCGCTTCTCCCAGGAAAACGGCGTCATCACCGTCACTTCGGAAGGCCCCCTTCCCGGAACCATTTCCGTAGACGGCGTTTACTCCCCCGCCGAATAACCGGAAACCTCCCCTTGGAAGGGGAGGTTCAGCTTGTCGAAAACAGGTATGTGGTTTAGCAAATTGCACAAAGGGGTATAGTTTGCTGATGCAAATGAGCCGTAGAGAAAATTTGGAAAATTCTAATCCGTCATTTTGCTAGCAAAATGACGTGCGCGCGTCATCAAGCCAGCTTGATGACTGCATCCGCGGGCGGCTTGCGAGCCGTTCTTTTCTTTTTGTTCGCGCCCGGGGCGCGAAAGATTAGGATTTCGTTTTCTGCGGAAAACGACCAAAGGCTCCGCCTTTGGAATCTGCCGCCGGTCGTGAACTTGTTCACGACATGAAACAAGGTGGACGAAAACTTTTTCTTTTGCGCAATTTTACTTTCAAAAGAGGTTTTCTTTAGGCGTTCTGGGTAAAATCAATGTCGTACCGGGCGCCGTGCCAGAACAGCACCCCGTCTGTTAAGCGGATGCGCAGGATGCAGGTATTGGGGTCCGATTCGTTAATGTCGCCGTTGCCGTACCAGGCGGAGAACACTTCCTTTAATTTTGCCAGCAGGGCGGCGTTTTCCTCCGCCAGGACCCAGCCCAGGTTTTCGCCCACGCCATGGGCGGTAAACCAGTCCCCGCAGATTGCCGCGTTGGGGTTTTGGGCCAGCTGTTTGATTTTATTGGAAAGGGCGTAGGTAATCACGTAAAAGGACCCGTCCTCATAATAACTGTTGACAGTCCGGACCCAGGGCCTGTCCCCCTCCAGGGTTGCCAGGCAGATCTCCCGGTCCCGCCCAAATCGCTCCGTCATTTTTTCCTTCCAGGAATTGTCTCCCATTGCAGGTTCCTCCTTGCACTTTTTATTTAGTATACAGGAAATCTCGCTTATTTGCAATATTTTTAATTAAAATTCCCTGCCGCAGCAAAAAATTTTCTTTGGCTTTTACAAAAGAAGATTTTTATGTTAAAATATGATAGGAGATTCCCGCCGCTTTTGCGGCGTTCTGATTCTAATCAACGGAGGTATTTTTATGGCGCAGAAGCGGTATATTCTGGCCCATCAGGACGGCCAGTTCCTTGCCATCAACGAAGGCAGCCACTGGATTTACGTCCCCGATGCCGGGCTGGCAACATCCTTTACCCAGACCAAGGCCACCAATATCCTGCAAAATATGATAAAACCCAAGGAACGGGAGCACTGGCAGTTAATGCCCTATGCCCAGCCCTCCGCCGGTCAGGAACAGCCCCCGGTGGACAAGCTGCCGGAGGAGGAAGTTCCGGAACCGGCGGCTGAAAAGGAAGCCGGCCCGGAAAAATCTGCCTCTGAGCCTGCTCCCAAGGCCAAACGGGGCCGGAAGAAGGCCGCCCCGGCGGAGCCTGCCCCGGAAGAACCCAAAGAAACTGCGCCCCAGGTATCTGAATCAAAAGAAAAAGAATCCGCCCCGGCGCAGCCGGAAAATAAGTCCGCCAAAAGCGAATCCCGCCAGAAGGCCAAGAAAAAGGTAGTTCCCGCTAAGGCCCCCCACCCGGTTCCTGCCCAGGCTGAGGAACCTTACGCCCTGGTCAACGAGTGGATGGACAAGGCCGCGGAACTGAAACGCCAGTATGAAACCCTGCTTCAGCGCAAAAAAGACCTGACGGAAGAACTCCGCCAGGTCAGCGCAGAACTCTGCGATCTGGAGCATTATATTGAGTTTACCTCGTTAAACGCCGCCAAAGGCTACCGGATTTACCGCCGCCTGCGGGACTGCCTCATCCGCCGCCGCAAAATCAAGGACGAGCTTATGTGCATTTCCATTTTCCTCAAGGCGGAGCCACACAACATTCTAAACGGCAATTTGTACCGGCAGTTTAACGGCCTGCGCACCCGGGAATACGCGCCCCGGGTATTGGGGGACCTTTTTCAGGAATGGTCCCGGGAAACCGGCCGTAAGCCCGGACAGCTAGGCCCAAAGAAGAACGAGGATCAATCCCAAAGCAAAGAATAACCCGCCGCCGATTTGGCAGAAAGCCGCAGCTCCCCGCTTGGCCCGGGGAAATGCCAGCATCCCCACCCCGGCTGCAATCAGGCCGCCGCCGATGGACAGAAAGCCCTCGTCCAGCTTCCCGGCTGCGGCCAGCATAATCCCCACCACCGCCGCCAATGCAGAAAGGATCAGGACGGCCATCAGGGGAATCCGGGTTTTTCGGGCAAAATTTTCTTTGGCCTCCCCTTTTTTCCGGCAGTACTCGCTGCAATACCGCGCGTTTCCATTCACCTTTTTCCCGCAATACCCGCATTTCATCGGCTTGCCCTCCTCAAGAAATGTATTCTTATTTATCATACTCTGATTTTCCCCAAAATACAAGGGATATTCTGTAAACAAACCCCGCCTTCTTATCTGGAATACACGCTTGAAATCTAGATGAACGAAAGGACTCATAAAAAATATGGAACATAAAGGTACAAAACGGCTGGAAACAGAAAGACTGATTCTCCGTCCATTCCGTTTGGAAGATGCTGAAAGCTGCGTCCGCAACTGGGCCGCTGACCCGGAAGTTTACCGGTACATCAGCCAAGAGGCCCAGACAGCCAAAGACGTGTACGACTGGCTTTCCACTGCTGATGAGGCTTACGCAAGTTTGGAAACCTACTACTGGGCTATCGTCGAAAAATCAAAGGGAGAAGTGATTGGGGAGATTTTTGTCGACGACTTTGGCTCCCGGAACCGCTGGTGTGAACTGGATTGGAAAATCGGCAGGGCATTCTGGGGGCAAGGCTATGCCGCCGAAGCGGCTGCGGCGGTTATCCAGTATTTATTTTGCCAGGTAGGTTTTCACAGAATACAGGCAAAGTGCTGCGTGGAAAACTCTGCGTCGGAGAGGGTAATGCAAAAAGCCGGCATGACCAAAGAAGGAATTCTGCGCGGTTATTTTGATGCGAAAGACGGCCGTTGGCGCGATGTTGCAATGTACGCGGTGTTAAGCAGCGATTGATCCTTAAAAATAATCCGGCGCCCCTGAGTGAATGCACAAAGACGCCGGATTATTTTTATTTTTCTATACGGCGAATTCATTTCGCGGCGAATACTTTCGCCATCCAGCGGTTGAATAGGAGTTAAAACGCCGCGTTGAATAAACAACGGGGTTACCCCGTCAGCGGCGAGCCGCGTGGTTTTCTTTGACAAGTCCTGTGCGGTACGCTTCCAAAAGCTCCTTCAAATCCGCGATATCTTCCCGGATCTTGGCCCCGTCGTCGGTATCCGCAATCTTAATCCGGGATTCCCGGGTTTCAAAAATCACCGATGTGGATAAAATATCCTTATTATACCGGATGGCATCTTCCACCCCGGCAAAAGGCTCGTGGGAGGTGATGCGGATCCCGTGGGAATTGTAAATCAGGGTGTATCCCGCAATGCCCGTCTGAGGCTGGTACACCTTGCAGAACCCGCCGTCAATGACAATCAGCCGCCCGTTTGCCTTGATGGGGTTTTCCCCGTCTTTAATCCGCACCGGCACATGGCCGTTGACAATGTGGGAATACTCCCCGGAAAGGCCGAATTCCTTCAAAATCCGCAGGCAGGCTTCTTCGTGCTCGTTGTGGACGTAATAGGGGTTTTTCCCCTCTTTGCTCAATTCCGGGTCGCCGATAAGCAGCCGCTCAAAGGTGGCCATTTTCCCCCGGCCGAACAGGGGCGAACTGCTGCCGCACCACAAAAACCAGAGGAAATCCTTCCCCCGCTGGCGTTCCGGCGTGCCCCACCGGGCGTAATACCCCTGCCGGGCCACGGCTTCGGTGTAGTCAATAAAGGCTTTGCCGGACAGCATCTGCCCGTCCACGTCAAACTGGGTGAAGGAACCGTCCTCCTCCATGGGGATACAGCCGTGGAACAGCAGGTTCTGGTTGCAGCAGAGGTACATCCCGCCCTTGGAGTAGAGGAATTTCACATGCTTTTGCAGCTTTTCGCTCTGCTGGAAGGAAAACCGCAGCTGGGACATGACCTCGGCCTCTTCCTCGCTTAGACGGAAGGGGTCCTCTTTATCCACCGTGGGGAAATCCCAGTCTTTGAGCTTATATACCTTGCCTTCCATTTCGATGGTCCCGGTTTCATACTGGATTTTGTCCAGCAAAAGGCGGCTTTCCATGCGGAAAGAGGGGTTCCGTTTGATAGTCTGCCCCTCCAGCTTAAAGAGGATAATGGCGATAGCCTTGTGCATCCGGGCCACCTGCTCCAAATCCTTGGGGTCGTAGCTGCCTTCCTTAGGCACCCGGGGCATAAAGCAGTCCAGGCCGGAATGGCGGTAGGTTTCGCTGGCAAACAGGGCCAGGGGCCGCAGGCTGATGCCGTAGCCCGTTTCGATGACTTCCAGGTTATTATAGGTAAAGCAGTTGTTCAGCACGTTGGCGATGCAGGTGCGGCTCCCTGCCGCCGCCCCCATCCAGAGGATGTCGTGGTTGCCCCACTGGATGTCCACCCGGTGATGCTGCATGAGGGAATCCATGATAATGTCCGGCCGGGGGCCTCGGTCAAAAATGTCCCCCACAATGTGCAGCCGGTCCACCACCAGCTTTTTGATGGTATTGCTGACGGCGATGATAAACTCATCCGCCCGGTCGATGTCGATAATGGTGGAAATGATATTTTCGTAATACTGTTCCTTGTTCAGGGCGTCATAGTTAGTGTGGAGCAGCTCGTCAATAATGTCCTCATAACCGGCGGGCAAAGCGGCCCGGACCTTGGAACGGGTATATTTGGAGGCAACCAGCCGGCAGACTTCCATTAAGCGGTTCAAGGTGATTTTATACCACTCGGCCATTTCAGCCGGGGGCGTTTCCTCCTTGATTTCCTTGAGCTTTGCTTCGGTGTAGTAAATCAGGGTGGCCAGCACCGCCCGCTCCCGGGCGGAAAGGGTGTTGGAAAAGAGGATGTCCACCTTTTCCTTGATGGCGCCGGAGGCGTTGTTCAAAATGTGGAGGAAGGCTTCATATTCCCCGTGCAGGTCCGACATAAAATGCTCCGTGCCCTTGGGCAGGTTCAGAAAGGCCTGTAAATTGATAATTTCCGTGGCCGCCGCCTCAATGGAGGGGTATTGGTGGGAGAGTATCTGCAAATAGCGCAGACGCTCGTGGGTATATCTGGTTTCCTGATTCATTGCGTATCCGCCTTTCTGTCATTTGGGGACTCCCGGCAAACCATGAGCCAGCAGTCCCGCATTTTTCCCTCGTGAAATTCATGGGCCGGGAGGAATTTTTCTTTCCGGAAGCCGCAGGCTTCATAGCACCGGATGGCCCGGAGATTGTCCGCGTGGGGGTCTAAAACCACCGCTTCCGCGCCGCGCTCCCCAAAAAGATGGGCCAAAATCAGCCGGATAAACCGCCGGCCGATGCCTTTCCCCCAAAGTTCCGGTTCCCCCAGAAACTGGTCCATGCCGAACACATGCTGTTCCGGGCCGTCAAACTGGTATTCCTGCCGGTCCTCTCCCTCTACCGGGTAGAACTGAACATATCCGGCGGGCTTCCCCTGCCATTCTATGATACAGCGGGTATTTTCTCCGTCAAAAAACACTTCCTGGATTTTTCCCAAGGTGAAACAGGCGTCCCGGCCCTCATAAAAGGCCAGCACCTCCGGATTGGTCAGCCATTTGAGCAGCACCGGCGCATCCTCCGGCAACAAATCCCGCACCGTGACCATGCCTTCTTCCAGCCGCACGCTATCCCATCCTTTCCGCCATGGAGGTTACCGCCAGCATAGCCGACGACCAGGCCCATTGGAGGTTAAAGCCGCCGCAGTCCCCGTCAATGTCCAGCACCTCGCCGCAGGCGTAAAGGCCGGGAACCAGCTTGGATTCCAAAGTGTCCGGGTCAAACCCGGCGGTATCCGCGCCTCCGGCCGTCACCTGGGCGTTGGCCAAGCCCATGGTCCCCGTCACCGGCAGCCGCCAGCCTTTCAGATTCTTGCAAAGGGCCGCCAGTTCCTGATGGGTCAGGCTGTCCGCACGCCGGGACAAGGGAGAAATCCCGGCAGATTTCAACAAAGTCTGGCCCAGTCGTTTGTGCAGAAGCCCTAAGAGGAAGTTTTCAAGCAAGGTGTCCGGCCGGACGTACATCCGCTGGTACAAAAGGCCCAGCAGCTTCTTTTCTTCATATTCCGGGAAGAAGTCCAAGGCAATTTCCGGGTTTTTTAGGTGAGTGGCCATGCAGGAAAGCTGCAAAACCGGCGGGCCGGACAAGCCGTAATCCGTAAAGAGCACCTCCCCGGATTCCGACCGCAGAAGCTTGTTTCCAAGATATAACGAAGCGGTTCCCTGAAATTTAATGCCGGTCAGGGGCTTAATAGGGGCCGTATCTGTTTTTAACTGCACAATGGAGGGCAAAAAGGGCACAACGGTGTGGCCCAAGTTTTGGAGAAGGCGGCATCCGCTGTCCGTCCCGCCCAGTTTGGGGGAGGCAGGCCCTCCGGCCGCCATCAGGACAAAGGCCGCGCTCATTTTTTGCGCGCCGTTCAGCAAGAGGGTAAAACCGTTTTGATTCCGCCGGATTCCGGTGACTTCCGTATCGCAGAGGGTTTCCACCCCCAGCTGTTCCGCTTCCAGCCGCAAGGCGTCCAGCACTGAAGCCGCCTGCAAAGACCGGGGATAGAGCTTGCCATTCTCCTCCTCATGAAACAAAAGGCCCAGGCTCTCAAAGAAATCCAGGGTTTCCTGAAGCCCGAACCGCCGGAAAGCCGTCCGGGTAAATTCCGGAGCCTTGCCGTGGTAATTCTTTTCCGCAAAAAAGCGGTTGGTCAGGTTGCAGCGGCCGTTCCCAGTGGCCAATAATTTGCGGCCGACTCGGGGGCCGCGCTCCAAAATGGTGATTCTGGAAAATACCCCGCACCGGGCCGCCCAAACTGCCCCGCAGAGCCCGGCAGCCCCGCCGCCGACAATTGCCAGATTTTGCTCCATAAAATCCCTCCGTCCGCATTTATTGTAGCACATTTTCGCGGATGGGGCAATCCCAAAATCAGGCGGTCACTGGCAAAACGGTGATGCTTACAAAAAAACACCGGCCTTTTTTAAAGACCGGCGCTTCACTCTAGTTACTGAATTTTTTCAATAGGCAGCCAAAGTTCTGTGTAACGATTGGGATGGGCCTCATCATATTTCCACGGCCAGTGGTGTACAGATATCTCCGGAGCATTAGACAAAATATATCCGGAAGATGGCAGCCATTCACAAACAGCTTCTTTGCGCAATTCTTCAAAGATCATAGTAGGATATTTCGTACGGCTTGTCTCACATATCAGATAAAGGCCTGCCGGCACTATAATTTTTTCAAACCGCGCCGCGTCTTCACCCAGTTCCTCCTCCAGATGATCGGTCAGCCATCCATTGAGCAAAGAAGCAATCCAGAAATTATACCCCTCATCGTCAAACCCGTTCATAATATTGTAGCTTGTTTCAAGGTCATGCGACATTCCTTTGAGAATATACTGATTTGTACGGCTTGATATATAAAAAGCTTCTTCCTGTTCCTTCCGATCCGCTGGCGTTCCAGCAAATTTCCTTTTATAGCCTGTAAAAATCAATTCCGGCTTGCGTTCGATTCTATAGCTCATAATGTTACCGCCTTCCAATGAAATTTTTAAGATGAGACGGGAGAAAGATTTAAGATTGCCGCCGTTATTTTTCGCTTGCGACGGCAGGATGCCGTGAAACTTTTGGAATGCTTTTGCAAAGCTGTCCGGACTTTCATATCCATATTTCAGCGCAATATCAATTACTTTGACATTACCGGCCGCCAATTCAATGCCAGCCAGGGATAACCTTCGGTTTCGAATGTATTCGCCCAAAGTGTATCCGCAAAGAATGCCGAATATCCGCTGAAAATGATAACTCGATGAAAAACTTTGCGCTGCAATCAACTCATAGGAAATATTTTCTGTTAAATGTTCTTCAATATAGTCGATGGCATTCTGTATTCCGGAGATCCAGTCCATAAGCTCCCTCCTCGTCTATATATATTTTAACAAACAGCAGTTTATTTTTCCAGATTTTTATTGCGGAGATTCATCGGATAAAATCTGCCGAAACACGGTGTTGTCAGATAGAATATGACTGACGACACCAACAGACGAAAACATAGTCGCGCTGGTCGCCGGGATGAATCCCGGCTCCATCCCTCCTCGTTTTCTCCGGCTTCATCCTCCCTTCTCCCGCCACTGGCGGCGGTCGGATTCAGCCCAGTTAACAGCCGTGCATCTGCCGAAACACGGTATCTTCAGCCAGAGCATCACGGAAGTAACGAAAAAGAAGAAGCCGCATCTTTGATGCGGCTTCTTCTTTTTGGCTGCTCCTGTCAGGCTCGAACTGACGACACCGCGGTTAACAGCCGCGTGCTCTACCGACTGAGCTAAGGAGCAATATAAGGCAA